>CAJUQD010000012.1 GCA_910588105.1 uncultured Oscillospiraceae bacterium
GGGCTTGTATGGATATCTTACAAACCCTGTCCAAGCTGGCCACCGAGTCCGGCTTTGCCGGGTTCTTCGCGGCGGGCGGCTGGAAAAACCTGATCATGATTGCCTTGGCCTGCGTGCTGCTCTACCTGGGCATCGGCAAGAAGTTCGAGCCCCTGCTGCTGGTGGGCATCGCTTTCGGCGTGCTGCTCACCAACATCCCCGGCGCGGGGCTGTACCATATGGGCATGTGGGACGCCTACGTCTACGAGTGCCCCTATGATGCTGTCAACGACTACGCCCTCTACAACGGGACGGAGGAGCGTGGCTACACCCAGGAGGAATACTACTACTACGTGTTCGCCCGGGCCTGCGGCCACACCACAGAGGAGATCGAGGCGTATTTTGATACGCTGGCGGAGAAGGGCGGCGACATCAACGCCGACACCCAGGCCCTGGCCGGCTCCGCCAACCTGGATCAGGATGTGGTGACCGCCATTGACTCCAAGCTCAAGGCGGAGCTGTCCTTTACCGACATCATCCATCTGGGCGGCCTGCTGGATATCCTGTATATCGGCGTGAAGGCGGGCGTGTACCCCTGCCTGATCTTCATCGGCGTGGGCGCCATGACCGATTTCGGGCCCCTGATCGCCCGGCCTTCCTCCATGCTGATGGGCGCGGCGGCTCAGATGGGCGTGTTCTTCGCCTTCTTCGGCGCCTGCCTGCTGGGCTTCGCCGGCAACGTGGCCGCCTCCATCGGCATCATCGGCGGCGCGGACGGGCCCACCGCCATCTATCTGACCACCAAGCTGGCCCCGGCCTTCCTGGGCCCCATCGCCATCGCCGCCTACTCCTATATGGCCCTCATCCCCATGATCCAGAAGCCCCTGATGCGGGCCCTGACCACGGAGAAGGAGCGGAAGGTGAAGATGGAGCAGGCCCGGAACGTGTCCAAGGTGGAGAAGATCGTCTTCCCCATCGCGGTGTCCACCTTTGTCATTCTGCTCATCCCCTCCACCGCCCCGCTGATCGGCTGCCTCATGTTCGGCAACCTGCTCAAGGAAACCGGCGTGACGGAGCGGCTGAGCGACACCGCCCAGAACGCCCTGATGAACATCGTCACCCTGTTTTTGGGCATCAGCGTGGGTGCCACCACCGTGGCCGCCCGGTTCCTGTCCCTCCAGACCCTGATGATCGTGGTGCTGGGCGTTATCGCCTTCATGTTCTCCACCATCGGCGGCCTGTTGATGGGCAAAATCATGTACAAGGTGTCCGGGGGCAGAATCAATCCCCTCATCGGCTCTGCGGGCGTGTCCGCCGTGCCCATGGCGGCCCGCGTGTCCCAGGATGTGGGCCGGGAGGCCAACCCCAACAACTTCCTGCTGATGCACGCCATGGGCCCCAACGTGGCCGGCGTCATTGGCTCCGCCATCGCCGCAGGTTTCCTGCTGGCCGTATTCGGCTGAGCAAAACTCTGTGGGAAGTCCTTTCACGCGCAAAACTCCCGCTTCCAATTGGAAGCGGGAGTTTTTTCAAACGAGCGTTTTGCGCGAAACATCCGTTTTCTCCATGTTTCCGCCTATTACTTTGACTTCATATTCTGCCCGGCCCTGTTTGTACAGGTCGTTCCCCTGGCTGTCGATGGCCACGATGAGGGGCAGATCCCGCACCGTCATGCGCTTCACGGACTCGCACCCCAGATCGTCAAAGGCGATGACCTGGGCCGTCTCAATACACCGGGCGATCAGCGCCCCCGCGCCCCCCACAGCGGCAAAATAACATGCCCCATTGCGTACGATGGCATCCACCACCGCCTGGCTCCGCTCCCCCTTGCCGATCATGGCCCCCAGGCCCAGATCCAACAGGCGGGGGGCAAAGGCGTCCATCCGGCCCGCCGTAGTGGGGCCGCAGGCCCCCACCACCATCCCCTGCTGGCCTGGGGTTGGCCCGGCGTAGTAGATGGCCGCGCCCTTCAGGTCAAAGGGCAGGGCCTCTCCCCGGTCAAGCAGTCCGAATAGGCGCTTGTGGGCGGCGTCCCGGGCGGTGTAGATGGTCCCGGACAGCAGCACCCGGTCCCCGGCGCGCAGCCCGGGCAAGCGAGCGGCCAACCCGCCGCTATGTAAGCTCAGCGCGCTCATTCCAGCCCGCCCCGCTCACGGAGCGCCCGCGCCGCGTCATCCAGCGCCCCCAGGCGCTCCGACCCCCGGCTGAGCAGCTTCACCTGCTCCAGCAGGCCGTCCATCCCCTGGCGCAGCGTCCCATATTGGGCCAGCACCCCCTCCAGCCAGCTCCGGGTCTCAGTCCGAATGCGCTCCGCCTCCGCCTGGGCCTGGCTCACCGTGTCCTGGGCCTTGCGGTGGGCGTCCAGCTCCACCGTAGCCACCCGATCCTTTAGCTGGACATAGCTGTCCGCCATGGGCTCCAGCTTGCCCACCTGGGTCTGGAGGCGGGACAGCTCCTGCTTGGCCACCGCCAGCTTGGATTCGGTCTGGGACAGCTCCCCCCGCAGCCGGGCCAGCGTCCTGGTGGACTCCTCCAGACAGGCCCGCGCCTTGGCCTCCTCCGCGGCTGCTCCGCTCTTGGCGTTCTCCGCCCCGGAAAGGGCGGCCTCCAGCTGGGCGGCCCGGTCCTCCGCCTCATCCAGCCGCAGCTGGAGTTCAGCCAGCTCCTGGCGGTGGGCGGCGGCGGTCTGCTCGATGTACTGCTGCACGTCCTGGCGGTTAAATCCCCCCAGCGCCGTGCGGAATTTTTGAATGACGGCGGTACTTTCCATAATCGGTCCCCTCTTTCTCTCCTGCGCCGTGTTTTCCTTACTTTATCACATTTTTTCCTCCCTGGCAATCCCAATTCTACGACCTCTCCCCTGCCACAAGAAAAAACACCAGGAAATTTTATCAAACTTTATAAATTCGCCCTTCCCTCAAAGCGGCTTTTATGGTATAATACCATAGGTTAAGGCGGGGCCGCCCGCCACGACACTTTACTCCAGAAATGATGTGACGCTTTATGGCATGTGATGCTTTGGTTGTGGGCGCGGGCTACGCTGGGTCAGTGTGCGCCCGGCGGCTGGCGGAGGACGGCGGCAAGCGGGTGCTGGTGCTGGAGCGCCGCCCCCACGTGGGCGGCAACGCCTATGACTGCCTGGACAACGCCGGAATTTTGATCCACCAGTACGGCCCGCACATTTTCCACACCAATGACCGGCGGGTGTTCGACTACCTGTCTCGGTTTACCCAGTGGCGGCGCTACCAGCACCGTGTAGTCGCCAACCTGCCCCGGGATAACCCCGAGGTGATCCCCGCCCATAAGAGCACTGACGGGCGGTTTTTCTTCCCCGTCCCTTTCAACCTGGACTCCATGAAAAACGCCTTCGGAGAAAAGAAGGGGGCGCGGCTGGGTCAGAAACTGCTGGACGCCTACCCCGCCCAAAGCCAGGTAACCATTCTGGAGCTGCGGCAGAACCCCGATCCTGAGGTGGCCGCCATCGCGGACTATGTGTATGAGCACGTGTTTGTACACTACACCATGAAGCAATGGGGCCAGACCCCGGAGGAGATCGACCCCGCCACCACCGCCCGGGTGCCGGTGCGGCTATCCAAGGACGACCGCTACTTCCAGGACGCGTACCAGGGGATGCCGCTGGAGGGCTACACCCCCATGTTTGAGAAGATGCTGGCGCACCCCAATATCACCGTGGAGACGGGGGTGAACGCGCTGTGCCGCCTGGAGCTGGCGGACGGCGTGATCAAACTGGACGGCGCGGCCTTTGACGGCCCCGTGATCTACACCGGCCAGGCCGACGAGCTGTTCGGTTTCCAGTTCGGCCCCCTGCCCTATCGGACTCTGGACTTCGGGTTTGAAACCCTGCCGCAGGACGTTTACCAGACCCACGGCACCGTCAACTATACCGTGGACGAACCCTATACCCGCATCACCGAGTTCAAACACCTCACCGGCCAGGAGAAGCCCGGCGCCACCACCATCATGAAGGAGTACTCCCGGGCTTACACCGGGGCGGACGGCGAGATCCCCTATTACGCCATCATCAATCCCGCCAACAACGCGCTGTACGCCAAGTATAAGGCGGAAGCGGACAAATTCCCCACCCTGCGCCTGCTGGGCCGCCTTGCGGAATATAAGTACTATAATATGGACGCCATCGCGGCGAGAGCGCTGGCCCTCACAGATGAAATGCTTTGATCGCCATCAGCATGATTTGACCCCATGCCGGGAATACTAGACGTAGATTTGGAGAGAACAAACATGGATAAACTTATCACCTTTGCCGTCCCCTGTTATAATTCCGCGGCCTACATGGACCATTGCGTGGAAACCCTGCTGGCCGCCGGGGAGGACGCGGAGATCATCCTGGTGGACGACGGTTCAACCAAAGACGACACCCCCGCCAAGTGCGACGCATGGGCCGCAAAACACCCGGACATCATCCGGGCCATCCACCAGGAGAACGGCGGCCACGGCGAAGGGGTCAATCAGGGCATCCGCAACGCCCGGGGCCTTTACTACAAGGTGGTGGACTCCGACGACTGGCTGGACACGGACGCCCTGGGCAAGGTGATGGCCAAGCTGCGGGAGTTCGCCGCCATGCCCGCTCCGGTGGACCTGCTCATCGCCAACTACGTCTATGAGCACGTGGAGGACAACACCCAGAAGGTAATGGGCTACAAAAACGTGTTTCCCGCCGACCAGATCATCGCCTGGGACTCCATCCGCCGCTTCCGCACCTCCCAGTATCTGCTGATGCACTCGGTCATCTACCGCACCCAGCTGCTGCGGGACTGCGGCCTGGAACTCCCCAAGCACACCTTCTACGTGGACAACATCTTTGTCTACCAGCCACTGCCCTATGTAAAAACGCTGTACTATATGGATCTGGATCTGTACCGCTACTTCATCGGCCGGGCGGACCAGAGCGTCAACGAGTCGGTGATGGCCGGGCGCATCGACCAGCAGGTGCGGGTCACCCGCCACATGATCGATGCCCATGACATCATCGCCCTCAAGGCCATGCAGCCCAAGCTGGGGCGGTATATGCTCAATTACCTGTCCATGATGATGTCCATCTCGTCCATCTTTGCCGTCATCGCGGGTACGCCGGAGGCCCTGGGCCTGCGCACCCAGCTTTGGGAGTACCTGCGCCAGAAGGACGCCGCCCTCTACCGCCGCTGCCGCTACAAGGCGACCAACGTGGGCACCAACATCCCCGGCTACCAGGGGAGGAAGCTGTCGGTGCAGCTCTACCGGGTGGCCCAGAAGATTTACAAATTCAACTGACAAAGGAGAACACGCTATGTCCGTACAGACCATTACCAAGGAAAATTTTGAGGCCGAGGTGCTCCAGTCCGATAAGAGCGTGCTGGTGGATTTCTGGGCCCCCTGGTGCGGCCCCTGCCGCATGGTGTCCCCCATCGTGGACGAGATCGCCGGGGAACGGCCCGACATCGCCGTGGGCAAGGTGAACGTGGACGAGCAGCCCGAACTGGCCGCCCAGTTCGGCGTGATGAGCATACCCACCCTTCTGGTGTTCAAGGGCGGTCAGGCCGTCAACAAAGCGGTGGGCGCCCGTCCTAAGGAAGAGCTGCTGTCGCTGCTGGACTGAGGGGCCGTGCTAATGGCCCCGGCGCACATCTCCATGGCCGGAATTGCAAGGGCCGCCCGCCGGCGGCCCTTGTTTATTCCAAAAAACCTGATATACTATGGTCTATTAAGGTCTGCGCCGCATAGAATGGAGCGGCAAACCCAACAGACCGCACATCAATAGGAGGTCATCCATCTTGTCCGACGACCCATTCTTACCCAAGCTGATTTTATTGGCCGTCCTCATCCTCATCAACGCCTTTTTCGCCGCAGCGGAGATCGCCGTTATCTCACTGTCCGAGACCAAGCTGAGAAAACAGGCCGAGGAGGGGGACAAAAAGGCGGAAAAGCTGCTCAAGCTCACCCAGGCCCCGGACAATTTCCTGTCCGCCATCCAGATAGCCATCACCCTGGCGGGCTTCCTGTCCTCCGCCTTTGCCGCCGACAGCTTTTCCGATCCGCTGGTAAAGTGGCTAGTGGAGGAGCGGGGCGTCACCGTCCTGGACCCCCACGCCCTCAACAACCTGATGGTGGTGCTCATCACCATTGTACTGTCCTACTTCAGCCTGGTGCTGGGGGAGCTGGTCCCCAAGCGCATCGCCATGAAGAAGACGGAGGCGGTGGCCCGGTTTACCGCCGGGGCCGTGTCCGCCGTGGCCGCGGTATTCCGCCCGGTGATCTGGCTGCTGTCCAAGTCCACCAACGGCGTACTGCGCCTGTTCGGCATCGACCCTAGGGCCGACCAGGAGGATGTAAGCGAGGACGAGATCCTCATGATGGTGGATCTGGGCGAGGAACGGGGGGCCATCGAGTCTTCCGAAAAGGAACTCATCGAGAATATCTTCGAATTCAACAACACCACCGCCGAGGACGTGATGGTCCACCGCACCGACATGGTGATGGTATGGCTCCAGGACACCGGCGAAGAGGTATTGAACGCCATCCTCTCCTCCGGGCGGTCCCGTTTCCCCGTGTACCGGGAGGACGCGGACGACATCGTAGGCGTCCTCAACACCCGGGATTTTCTGCTCAACGCCCAGGAGGATTCTCCCAGGCCCCTGCCTGAGCTGGTGCGCCCCGCCTACTTTGTGCCGGAATCGGTGCGCACCGATGTACTCTTCCGGGATATGCAGAGCAAAAAGGTACATATGGCCATTGTGGTGGATGAGTACGGCGGCACCTCCGGCCTTGTGACCATGGAAGATCTGCTGGAGGAGATCGTGGGAAATATCTACGATGAGTTTGACCCCCTGGAGGAAAAGGACATCGAGGAGGCGGAACCCGGCGTATGGCGGGTGTCCGGCGCCTGTCCCCTGGAGCGGATTGCCCAGGTTCTGGACATGGAGTTCCCCGAGGAAGAGGAGGCCGACACCCTTGGGGGACTAGTGTTCGCCCAGCTGTCCGTCATCCCGGAGGACGGCGCCCAGCTGGAGGTGGACGCCTGCGGGCTGCGCATCCAGGTGCGCGGCTTTGCTGAGCGCCGGGTGGAGTGGGCGCTGATTTCCAGGCTGGAGACCATTTCGGAAGAGGAGCACACCGATTGAACAGGAGACGGGGCGCCACGCGCTCCGTCTCTTTTTGCCAAACCTCCGCCCCCCTGCCTCCCAAAAAATTGGCGGTTCTTGAAAGTTTTCCCTATCCGTCTTGACATTTCGCATTCTTTGTGTATGATGTGGGTGGAATCAGGAAAGTCAACACACCGTGCTTGCAAGACTGGAGGAACACAGCATGAGAAAAACGAAAATTATCTGCACTCTTGGCCCCGCCTCCGACAGCGAGGAGGTCATAGAGCAGCTGATCCTGTCCGGCATGGACGCCGCCCGCTTCAACTTTTCCCATGGCACCCACGAAACCCACAGCGCCCTGCTCACCCGGTTCAAACGGGTGAGGGACAGTTTGGGCCGGCCCGTGGCCACCATCCTGGACACTAAGGGACCTGAGATCCGCATCCGCACCTTCGGCTGCGGCCGGATAGAGCTCAACGATGGGGACCATTTTACTCTTACCACCCGGGAGACAGAGGGGGACACCCGGCAGGTGTCCGTCACCTATTCCAACCTACACCAGGAACTCCAAAGTGAATGCCATATCCTCATCGACGACGGCCTGGTGGACCTGGAGGTGGAGGAAATCGACGGCCAGGATATCCGCTGCCGGGTGGTCACCGGCGGCCCCCTGTCCAACCACAAGAGCATCAACATCCCCGGCGTATCCATCGCCCTTCCCGCCCTCACCGACAAGGACAAAGACGACCTGCGCTTCGCCGTGGAGAACGACTTCGACTTTGTGGCCGCCTCCTTTGTCCGCCGCGCCTCCGACGTGGCGGAGATCCGCGCCGTGCTGGACAGCTTCGGCGGCCAGGGCGTCGGTATCATCGCCAAGATTGAGAATCGTGAGGGCGTGGACAACCTGGACGCCATCGCCAACGCCGCCAACGGCGTGATGGTGGCCCGAGGCGACCTGGGGGTGGAGATCCCCGCCTATGAGGTGCCGGTACTCCAGAAAAAGATGATTAAATCCGCCATCCACAAGGGCAAGGTTGTCATCACCGCCACCCAGATGTTGGACTCTATGATCCGCAACCCCCGGCCCACCCGGGCAGAGGTGTCCGACGTGGCCAACGCCGTCTTTGACGGCACCAGCTGCGTGATGCTGTCCGGCGAGACCGCTTCCGGCAGGCACCCAGTGGAGGCGCTGCAAACCATGGTAAGCATTGTGGAGGCCGCCGAGGAGGGCATTGACTACTGGAAGCGCTTCCGCAACGGGGTGTTCGACCACACCAGCAACATCTCTGATGCCATCAGCCACACCAGCTGCCTCACCGCCATGGACCTGGGGGCCGCCGCTATCCTGGCCGCCACCCAGTCCGGCTATACTGCCCGGATGATCTCCCGGTTCCGCCCAGGGTGCGCCGTGGCCGCCCTCACCACCGAGGAGCGGGTGCGCCGGCAGCTGGCCATCTCCTGGGGAGTGGTCCCCTTCCTGTCGGGAAACGTGGACTCCACCGACCGTCTGTTCTCCCTGTGCGCGGACACCGCCAAAAAGGAGGGACTAGTCCAGCCGGGAGACACGGTGGTTATCACCGCGGGGGTACCCCTGAGCAGCAGCGGCACTACCAACCTCATCAAGGCGCAGGTCGTGAAATAACCGCGGCGGCCCGGGATTTTCCCGGGCCGCCCCTGTTTTTTAAGAAATCCTTGAAACTGGAAGGTATGTGGCTTATAATAATAAGCGATATCAAATTCAATTGGGGGACGCTTCATAATGAATATCTTTGACATCGTGGGCCCTGTCATGGTGGGCCCGCTCCCCAGCGGCCATGCCGCCGGGAACCCCTCTTGATTTTACATCCTCGGGCGGAATAAATCCGCCCTGCGGCAAGCTCTTTGCGCCCCAAAGAGCTTAAACGCCGCCCCCGCGGCGGCGCTTCGCGCTTGAGGACGGCCCAAAGCCGTCTGCAATTTTGAAAGGTGGTGCTTTTTTGAACATCTTCGACATCATGGGTCCTGTGATGGTGGGGCCGTCCTCGTCCCACACTGCCGGGGCAGCCCGGATCGGCTACATAGGCCGAAAGCTCCTGGGCTTCCAGCCCGCCCGGGCGGACATCGCCCTCCACGGCTCCTTCGCCGCCACCGGCGCGGGCCACGGCACCGACCGGGCCATTGTGGCCGGCCTGCTGGGCATGGCCCCCGATGATCCCCGCATCCCCTTCAGCCTCCAGCTGGCCAAGGAAGCGGGGCTGGAAGTAAACGTCCACTCCATCACCCTGCGGGACGCCCATCCCAACACCGCCCTCATGACCCTCACCGGCTCCCGGGGCCGCACCGTGACCGTCAGCGCCTCCTCCCTGGGAGGCGGGCGCATCCGGGTCAATTCCATTGACGGACTGGAGGCTGCCTTTTCCGGCGACCTGCCCACCCTGGTCATCCGGGGCAAGGACGAGCCGGGCGTTGTGTCCGAGGTGAGCGCCTGCCTGGCCCGGCGGGATGCCAACATCGCCACTATGCAGCTCTACCGGGACCGCCGGGGCGGACTGTCCGTCACGGTCATCGAATGCGACCAGCCGGTGAGCGAGGAAATTCTGGAGGATATCGACCTCCTGGGCGGCGTGGTGCGCTGCATCTATCTGAATTTGGAGGAGGGCTGACTATGTTTGGCTCTGTACAAGCTCTGTTGTCCGCCGCTACGGACAAGCCCCTTTGGCAGGCCGTGCTGGACGACGACTGCCAGGATCGCGACGCGTCTGCCGAAAGCAGCCTTGACAAAATGTCCGTCCTGTGGCAGACCATGAAGGAATCCGTGCTGGACTATGACCCCACCCGCCGCTCCCCCTGCGGCCTGTCCGGCGGCCAGGGGGCCCAGATGGCCGCCCTGGATCACTCCATCTGCGGGCCCTTTATCCAGGAGGTCATCTCCACCGCCCTCAAGCTGGGCGAGCACAACGCCTGCATGGGCCGCATTGTGGCTTCCCCCACCGCCGGGGCCTGTGGGGTGCTGCCCGCGGTACTCATCCCCCTCCAGCGCCGGGAACGGCTCAGCGACAAACGGATGGTGGAGTGCTTGTACGTCTCCGCCGGCTTCGGCCAGGTCATTGCCACCCGCGCCTCCATCTCTGGGGCAGAGGGCGGCTGCCAGGCGGAGGTGGGCTCCGCCTCCGGCATGGCAGCCGCCGCGCTGGTCCATGCCCGGGGGGGGGCCAGCGGGCAGATGGCCGCCGCCTGCGCCATGGCCCTGCAAAATGTGCTGGGGCTGGTGTGTGATCCGGTGGCCGGTCTGGTGGAGGTCCCATGCGTGAAGCGCAACGTGATGGGCGCCGTCAACGCCATGTCCTGCGCCGACATGGCCCTTGCGGGGCTGGAGGGCGGCATTCCCTGCGACGAGGTGATCGACGCCATGGCCGCGGTGGGCCGGGCCATGCCCCCCTCCCTGCGGGAGACCGGCGAGGGCGGCCTGGCGGCCACCCCCACCGGGCGGAAGATCGCGGAGGGACACTGAGCACCCGAGCCGCCGCGAGCAGGCGAGGCATGACAACACAGAGGCGTCCGAATCGTTGCGAGCAGCCCGGGAAACATATGCTTGAACAAAGCGGACCCGCTGTCGATTGACAGCGGGTCCATTTTCTGGTATGCTTGTTTGAACAGGTGATGTACCTCAGCTCACAGCTTCTTCAAGTCGGACATCACCCCATTGACCATCATCCCCGGCACCCAGCCGGTGATAAAGTCCCGCAGTTGCTCCAGCGTCACCGTCCTGGCCGCCCCCTGCACCGGGTGCTTGGCCAGCATGGGGATGCGCCTTTGGAACACCGCCCGGCTTCTGGGGTCGTCCCACAGCTCGCCCAGTGTAATCTGATTGTTTCGCAAATCCATGTTGTTCACCTCCAGGTACATACTATGCGCCGGAGGGCCCGGCCTGACATCATCTGATTGACAAAATGAATGGGCTGTACAGGAAAGGAGCGCAAAATGACAAAGCGCAAAAAGAGAGGACTGAAAGGCCAGGAATGGCGGCACATCGAAAACAAAAAGCTGGTCTATACCGTTTATTTTATCCTCCGCCTGTCGGTCGTTCTCATGCTGGTAGCCCAGTTTTTTAATCAGAACTATGAAAACGTGCTGCTTTGCGTACTCACCCTGGTGCTGTTTATGCTGCCCTCCGCTTTTGAGCGGCGGCTGCACATCGACCTGCCCGATACCCTGGAGGTCATCATCCTCCTGTTTATCTATGCCGCCGAAATTCTGGGTGAGATCCAGTCCTATTACACCAGCTATCCCGGCTGGGATACCATGCTCCATACCATGAACGGCTTCCTCTGCGCCGCCATCGGCTTCGCCCTGGTGGACATACTCAACAGAGAGGAAAAGGTGTCCCTCCACCTCTCCCCCTTCTTTATGGCGGTCACCGCCTTCTGCTTTTCCATGACCATCGGCGTGCTGTGGGAATTCTTCGAGTTTGCCATGGACCAGTTCGTCCTCTTTGATATGCAGAAGGACACCGTAATCAACACCATCTCCACCGTCAATCTGGACCCCAACCACGGCACCACCGCAGTCATCATCAAGGGCATTCAGGACGTGATCCTTGTCCTGGACGACGGCACCCAAATGCCCCTGGGCCTGGGCGGCTACCTGGACGTGGGCATCATCGACACCATGAAGGATCTGTTCGTCAACTTCATTGGCGCGGTGGTATTCTCTGTCATCGGTTACTTCTACGTGAAGGGCCGGGGAAAGGGCGGCTTCGCCCGCCGCTTCATCCCCCGCTTCCAGCGCAAGCCCACCGCACAGCCCCAGGAGGGCAGCGGGCAGGCCCAGCCCACCCCCGATCCTGGCCCGGAAAAGGCTGAATAGCCCGTCCTTTTCCGGGGCATACTTCCCCTTGTATTCGAAATGACTGTTAGGATACAAGGAGGTAACGACCATGATGAACCAGACCAATCCCAGCATCAAGTGCACGGTCAACAGCTGCACCTACCACAAGGACCAGCACTGCACCCTCAATGAAATCCAAGTGGGCCACTGCCAGAACAGCGTATGCAAGTGCGGCGAGACCGAGTGTGCGTCCTTCAAGCTGGGCGACCACGGCACCAACTGCGGCTGCCACTAAGAAGCGCGGAGAAGCGGTCAGCGAGGACGCTTGGAGCGGAGCGGGGGCAAAAGCCCAGCCGCCGCCCAGCGGAGGCGGGTTTTGCCCGAGCCGGAGCGAAAGCGGCCGAGCGTCCTGACCGCTTCGCAGCGTGAACAGCAGAAAGCGCGGAGAAGCGGGAAGGGCCCTGGCCCTTCCCGTTTCTTGATAATTGCGCCAAAAAACCGGCGGAAACCGGCCGGTTTTTGGCACGGCGGCGCAACTTATCCGCCGCCGAACATTTTACATTGACAAATGTGCCGCAAAAAGTTATTATATCTTCAATACGTTAAATTATGTATGCGTGTTTTCAGACGCACCGCGGAGCATGGCTCGTCCTGTGGGGGCGCGGCTGTGCTTTTTGTATGAAGGAGGTTCCCACCATGTTGATGCGAGGGTCCCAGATTGTGATGGAATGCCTGTTGGAGCAGGGGGTGGACACAGTGTTCGGCTATCCCGGCGGCACCATTCTCAACATCTACGACGAGTTCGAGCTCCACGGTTATAAGGAAAAAATCCGCCACTACCTCACCTCCCACGAGCAGGGCGCGTCCCACGCCGCCGACGGCTACGCCCGCTCCACGGGGAAGGTTGGCGTGTGCTTTGCCACCTCCGGCCCCGGCGCCACCAATCTGGTCACCGGCATTGCCACCGCCTACTATGACTCCTCCCCTGTGGTGTTCATCACCTGCAATGTCAGCGAAAACCTCATCGGAAAGGACTCCTTCCAGGAGGTGGATATCACCGGCATCACCATGCCCATCACCAAGTGCAATTTCCTGGTAAAGGACGTAAACGAACTGGCCGACGTCATCCGTGAGGCCTTTGCCATCGCCCGGTCCGGCCGCCCCGGCCCGGTGCTGGTGGACATCGCCAAAAACGTCACCGCCATTGAGGGGGAGTACCAGTATATGCCCGTCCATGAGCACCCCAACCATGGGCGGCTGGCTACCCTGCTGCGCCGGTCCAACCGGGATCTGAAAAACCCCGAGCCTAACCGTGGGGACATCGACAAGCTGCTGGAGCTGATCTCCCAGTCCCAGCGCCCCATGGTGCTGGTGGGGGGCGGCGTCATCCGCTCCAAAGGGGCTGTGCCGGAATTCCGCAAATTCATTGAGACGCTGGACGCCCCGGTGGGCTCCACCATCATGGGGGGCGGGGCCTGCCCGGGCAACCATCCCCTGTTCACCGGCATGGTGGGGATGCACGGCTCCCACGCCTCCAACATGGCCACCGCCGAATGCGACCTGCTCATCGCCATCGGCTGCCGGTTCTCCGACCGGGTGGCCACCGATCCCCCCTCCTTCGCAGAAAACGCCAAAATCGTACATATCGACATCGACCGGGCGGAAATCGACAAAAACGTCCGAACCTGCCACCACATCATCGGGGACGCCCGGCGGGTGCTGGAGCTGCTCAATGAAAAGCTGCCGCAGCACAATTTTACCGCCTGGAAGTCCCAGGTGTTTGCCCGCAAGGAGCTGCCCCTCAAGAAGGACGGCATCCTCCACCCCCACGAGATCCTGGAGACCATTTCCGAGCTCACAAACGGCGACGCCATCATTGCCACCGACGTGGGCCAGCATCAGATGTGGTCCTGCCAGTATTACCATTTCTCCCGGCCCGGCCAGCTGCTCACCAGCGGCGGCTTCGGCACCATGGGCTTCGGCCTGGGGGCCGCCATGGGCGCCAAGGCGGGCAACCCGGATAAGGTAGTGGTCCACTGCACCGGGGACGGCTGCTTCCGCATGAACTGCCACGAGCTGGCCACTGTGGAACACTACCGCCTGCCTGTCATCACCGTGATCTTCGACAACCGCACCCTGGGCATGGTGCGCCAGTGGCAGAACCTGATCTACGATAAGCGGTTCTCCCAGACCACCCTGGACCGGGGCCCGGACTTCGTGAAGCTGGCGGAGGCTTACGGCCTGCGCGGCTTCCGGGCCAAAAACCAGGCGGAGTTTGAGGACGCCTTCCGGCAGGCGCTGGAGGCGGGCTGCGGCTGCGTCATCGACTGCGCCATCGACATGGACGCCATGGTTCACCCCATGGTGGGCGGCGGCGCACCCGTCACCGAGTTCCTATTGCACTGAGAGGAGGGAGAAGCGCCATGAATACCGTTGTGAAACGCCACACCCTGTCGGTTCTGGTGGAGAACACCGCCGGCGTGCTCAGCCAGGTGTCCCGGCTGTTCTCCCGGAAGGGCTACAACATCGAGTCCCTGGCGGTGGGCACCACCGACGACCCCGCTGTCTCCCGCATCACCATTGAGGTGCTGTGCGGCGAGCAGCAGGTCGGCCAGATTATCAACCAGCTGCGCAAGCAGTTCTCCGTCTATTCCGTCCGGCTGCTCCCCCCGGAGCAGTCCATCCGCCGGGAGCTGGTGCTCATCAAGGTGAAGGCGGAGAGCCGGGAGGTGCGCAACGAGGTCATCCAGATCGCCAACATCTTCCGGGCTTCCATCATCGACGTGTCCACCCAGAGCCTGACCTTGGCCATCATCGGCCAGGAATCCAAGGACGACGCGCTGGAAAAGCTGCTGGCGGAGTTCGGCATCCTGGAACTGGTACGCACCGGCATGGTGGCCCTGGAGCGGGGCGAGGCCACAATCAGGAATAACTCCGGCAACAAAGTGCGGGAGGAATTTGACCTGGGCAAGAATATCCTGTAATTGTATCACGGTTATCATTCTTTTCCCGGCTGCTGTGATATGATATCCGAAACACGGCTATCTGCCCCGCCCCTTGCGGCGCGGGACAATAACAGAAATTTTATGAGGAGTGTTCACCATGGCAAAAATGTATTATGAAAAGGACTGCGACCTGAGCTGGCTGAAGGGTAAGAAAATCGCCATCATCGGCTACGGCTCCCAGGGCCACGCCCACGCCCTCAACCTGAAGGATTCCGGCTGCGACGTGTGCGTGGGCCTCCGCGAGGGCTCCAAGAACTGGGCCAACGCCGAAAAGGCCGGGCTGGCGGTCCGCACGGTGCCCGCTGCGGCGGAGTGGGCAGACATCGTGATGATGCTCATCAACGACGAGGCGCAGGCCGAGGTCTACAAGAAGGACATCGCCCCCTACATGACCGAGGGCAAGGCCCTGGCTTTCGCCCACGGCTTCAACATCCGCTACCAGCAGATCGTCCCCCCCGCTGGGGTGGACGTATTCATGGCCGCCCCCAAGGGCCCCGGCCATACCGTGCGCTCCACCTACGTGGCGGGCAAGGGCGTGCCCTGCCTGGTGGCGGTGGAGCAGGACGCCACCGGCCACGCCTACCAGACCGCCCTGGCCTACATCGCGGGCATCGGCGGCGCCCGTGCGGGCGTGATGGAGACCACCTTCCATGACGAAACCGAGACCGATCTGTTCGGCGAGCAGACCGTGCTTTGCGGCGGCGTGGTGGATCTGATGCGCTGCGGCTTCGAGGTGCTGGTGGAGGCGGGGTACGAGCCCGAGAACGCCTACTTCGAGTGCATCCACGAGATGAAACTCATCATCGACCTCATCAACAAGGGCGGCGTGGCCGCTATGAACTACTCCATCTCGGACACCGCTGAGTTCGGCGAGTATGTCAGCGGCCCCCGGGTCATCCCCCACGAGGAGACCAAGGCACGGATGCGGGCGGTGCTGGCCGACATCCAGGACGGCACCTTCGCCGGCAAGTGGATCGCCGAGAACAAGAATGGACGCACCTTCTTCAACTCCAAGCGGGCCCAACTCAAAAAGCACCAGATGGAGATCGTGGGCGGCGAGTTGCGCAAGAACATGATCTGGGGCGGGGACAGCGACCTGGATACGGCATCCAACTAAAAAACGTTTCTATGGTGAAAAGCGGCGGCCCGCATGATGCGGGCCGCCGCTTTTATTGCTCCAAACGGTTTTGAATCCATCTTACCTTCTCTTCGTCCGTCATTTCTTCCTCGTACACAACTCCCCTGATTTCATCCAATGTTTGTTCTGCCTCATTCCATACGGCCTTGCGCAATTCATCCATATCCAAATTCGGGACTTCAAGCGTAACCTTTCCCTGGCGGATCAGATTTGACAGGACTGATTTTAAGGTTATCATTGTTCTTTCCTCCTGCAAGACAAATCGTCTTGCTTATTTATACCACACATTGCATTACCCTGTAAAGGACAAAATGTAATACGTGGTGAATGACATGAAAAAATTTAAAATACCTGCAATTCCCGCAACTACTTCAAAATCCATACGCTTTCCCAACGATATTATCGACGAAGTGGAAACCGCAATTCGCGGCACCAATGTCAGCTTCTCCGCTTTCGTCATTGAAGCTACCCGAGTCGCCTTGGAAAATCTGCGGGAGGATGCAGAAGCAGGGGAAGACGCCCAGCCATAAAAATGCCGGGGCGCTATGCACTTGACAAAACGCCCCGGGGTGTATAATATAAGTATACCCGCGCTGACGGAAGGCGGTTGGCCCGGGACAAGTATTCTTAAACTAGGTTAAGAAACCGTCACTTGGCCGAGTGGCGGTTTCTGCATTTTACCTGAACCGTTATCGCCCAATCCCGGACGTAAAACGTCATGGTAATCAACATATCTACACCCACCCCCTTTCGGGGTCATGTAGCCAACCGCCTACCGTTTTCACGACAGCGCCGCTTTTATGATAGCACCCGAGGGATATTTTGTCAACAAAGGACGGGAGCACATGGAAATCACCGATTTTCCATTGCGCTCCCGCCCTTTTTGTGGTAGAATGCTTTAACACATAAAATCGCGAAGGAGACTTGCATATGCGTTCCGACAATGTGAAAAAAGGCGTCCCCACCGCCCCCAACCGCTCTTTGTTCTATGCCCTGGGCTATACCCGCGAGGAGCTGGAGCGGCCCCTCATCGGCGTGGTGTGCTCCTATAACGAAATCGTCCCCGGCCACATGAACCTGGACAAAATCGCCGAGGCGGTGAAGGCGGGCGTGCGCGCCGCCGGGGGCACCCCCATCGAGTTCCCCGCCATCGCCGTGTGCGACGGCATCGCCATGGGCCACGTGGGCATGAAATATTCCCTGGTCACCCGGGACCTCATCGCCGACTCCACCGAGGCCATGGCCATGGCCCACCAGTTTGACGGGCTGGTGATGATCCCCAACTGCGACAAAAACGTGCCGGGACTGCTGATGGCGGCCGCCCGGGTGAATATCCCCACCATTTTCTGCTCCGGCGGCCCCATGCTGGCCGGAAAGCTCAACGACGGACGGCGCACCTGCCTGAGCCACATGTTTGAGGCCGTGGGCGGCTACTACGCCGGGAGCCTGGACGAGGCGGGGGTGGAGGAGTACGAGGAGAACGCCTGCCCCACCTGCGGCTCCTGCTCCGGCATGTATACCGCCAACTCCATGAACTGCCTCACCGAGGCCATCGGCATGGGGCTGAAGGGCAACGGGACCATCCCCGCCGTGTGGTCGGCCCGGCTGCGGCTGGCCAAGCACGCCGGGATGCAGGTCATGGAGCTGGTGAAACGGGACATACGCCCCCGGGACATCATGACCGAAGCCGCCTTCCACAACGCCGAGACGGTGGACATGGCCCTGGGCTGCTCCACCAATACCATGCTGCACCTGCCTGCCATCGCCCACGAGTGCGGCATTGAGCTGGATCTGGACATGAGCAACGAGATCTCCTCCAAAACCCCCAACCTGTGCCACCTGGCCCCCGCAGGGGACACCTATATGGAAGACCTGGAGGGGGCGGGGGGCGTCCACGCCGTCATGATGGAACTGACCCGCAAGGGCCTGCTGGACACCACGGTCATGACCTGCACCGGCAAAACCTTAGGCGAGAACCTGGAGGGCGTGGTCAACCGCAACCCCGCCCTCATCCGGCCCATCGGCGACCCCTACTCCCCCGACGGCGGCATCGCGGTGCTCAAGGGGAACCTGGCCCCCGAGGGCTGCGTGGTGAAGCGCTCCGCCGTGGCCCCCGAAATGATGCGCCACCAAGGCCCCGCCCGGGTGTTCAACTCGGAGGAGGAGGCCATCGACGCCATTTACGCCGGGAAAATCCGGAAGGGCGACGTGGTGGTCATCCGCTACGAGGGCCCCAAGGGCGGCCCCGGCATGCGGGAGATGCTCAACCCCACCTCCGCCATCTGCGGCATGGGTCTGGGCGGGAGCGTGGCCCTCATCACCGACGGACGGTTTTCCGGGGCCACCCGGGGAGCGGCCATCGGCCACGTCTGCCCCGAGGCCGCCCAGGGCGGGCCCATCGCCCTGGTGGAGGAGGGCGACCAGATCGCCATTGATATACCCGCCTGCAAAATTGAGCTGCTGGTGGACGGCGACACCCTTGCCAAGCGCAAAGCGGCTTGGGTGTGCCCCGAGCCCAAAATCAAGACGGGCTATCTGGCCCGGTACGCCAAGCTGGTCACCTCCGCCGCCCGGGGCGCGGTGCTGGAGTGACCCAAATACACAAACACAGCCGCCCGGCGTGAGCCGGGCGGCTGCTCTGTCAGCGTTTAACATTCTGAACTGTTTGGGATTGACCGCTCTGCCGGGCGCTTCCCCTGTTATAGGCAAGTCCCTCCGGCTGCGCCGGGGGGACTTGCGTTCGTTCATTGGGGATTGATGGTGTAGTTGGGCGCTTCCTTGGTGATATAGATGTCGTGGGGGTGGGACTCCTTCAGTCCGGCGGCGGTGATCTGGGTGAACCGGGCGCGGGTGCGCAGCTCCCCGATGGTGGCGCAGCCGCAGTAGCCCATGCCGGAGCGCAGGCCGCCCATCATCTGGTAGATGGTCTCGGACACCGGCCCCTTGTAGGGCACCCGCCCCTCCACGCCCTCGGGCACCAGCTTCTTGTTGTCCTGCTGGAAGTAGCGGTCCTTGGAGCCCTTGGCCATGGCCCCCAGGGAACCCATGCCCCGGTAGACCTTGAACTGGCGGCCCTGGTACACCTCGGTATCCCCGGGGGACTCCTCACAGCCCGCCAGCAGGGAGCCCAGCATCACCACATTGCCGCCCGCGGCGATGGCCTTGGCGATATCGCCGGAATACTTGATTCCGCCGTCGGCAATGATGGGTACGCCATACTCCGCCGCCACCTGTGCGGCGTCGAACACGGCGGTGATCTGGGGCACGCCGATGCCGGCCACCACGCGGGTGGTGCAGATGGAACCGGGGCCGATGCCGATCTTCACGCAGTCCGCCCCCGCCTCAATGAGGGCGCGGGTGCCCTCGGCGGTGGCCACATTGCCCGCCACCAGCTGCACATCGGGATACAGGGACTTGATGCGCATCACGCATTCCAAAATGTTCCGGGAGTGGCCGTGGGCGGAGTCCAGGCACAGCACGTCCGCCCCCACCTCCACCAGGGCGGCCACCCGGTCCAGCACATCGGGGGTGACGCCGATGGCGGCGCCCACCAGCAGCCGCCCCTTCTCATCACGGGCGGAGTTGGGGTACACCTGGGCCTTCTCAATGTCCTTGATGGTGATGAGGCCCTTCAGGCGGAACTGCTCGTCCACGATGGGCAGCTTCTCAATTTTGTGCTTACGGAGGATCTCCCGAGCCTGATCCAAGGTAGTCCCCTCGGGGGCAGTGACCAAATGGTCCTTGGTCATCACGTTGTCGATGAGCTTGCTCATGTCGGTCTCAAACTTCATATCCCGGTTGGTGATGATGCCGATGAGCCTGCCGTTTTCGCAGATGGGCACGCCGGAGATCTTATACTTGGCGCACAGCTCGTCCGCCTCCGCCAGTGTGTGGCCGGGGCCCAGCCAGAAGGGGTTGGTGATGACGCCGTTCTCGCTGCGCTTCACCATATCCACCTGCTCGGCCTGCTGGCCGATGGACATATTTTTATGGATCACACCGATGCCGCCCTCACGGGCCAGGGCGATGGCCATGCGGGACTCGGTTACCGTGTCCATGGCCGCGCTCATCACCGGGATATTCAGGGTGATCTTTTTGGTCAGCCGGGTGTGCAGATCCACGTCTGCCGGGAGCACATTGCTCTCCGCCGGGATGAGCAGCACGTCGTCAAAGGTGAGGCCCCGCTTGCCGAATTTGTCGTTCCAGTCCATCTGCGCCATATTCCATCCTCCTAAAATTTTTTTCCATTCTACGCTTTGTCACGGTCAATGTCAAGATATACAAACCACAACGTCATTTTTCGGCACTTTTGCCCAGGAGAACTGGCGGACAAGCTCTTGGGCTGTCACTTTTTCCGGCCTGTCCAACAGACCCGCGTAACAGGCCAGCACCCCGGTGAGTTCCTCCGGGGTATACCGCCCCCTCAGCGCCCCCATATCCAGATCCCGGTCCCGCTTGGCCAGCCGCCGCCCGTCCGGGGCAAGCAGCAGCGGCGTGTGGAAAAACCTCGGCGGCCTGTATCCCAGCACCTCATGGAGCCACACCTGCCGGGGGGCGGAGCAAAGCAGGTCACGCCCGCGGACCACGTGGTTCACCCCCATGAGCGCGTCGTCCACCACCACCGCCAGCTGGTAGGCAAACACCCCGTCGGACCGCCGGACGATAAAGTCCCCGCAGTCCCGGGCCAGGTTTTCCGCGTAAGGCCCGCAGTTCCCGTCCTCCAGCGCCACGGTCAGCTCAGGGCACCGCACCCGCCAGGCCGGGCGGCGGCCCTGCCGCTCCAATTCCACCCGCTCCAACTCCGTCAGGCGAAAGCATTTCCCGGAGTACACCACCGCGCCATCGTCCCGGTGGGGGGCGGACGCCGCCATCCGCTCCGTCCGGGAACAGTAGCAAGGGTAGACCAGCCCCTTCCCCTCCAGAACCCGGAATGCCTCCTCATAACAGGCGGTGCGGCGGCTCTGCATATATTCCGGCTCCAAACCGCCCTCGTCCCAGTCCAGTCCCAACCAGCGCAGGTCGTCCATGAGCTGCAAGGCAAAGTCCGGGCTGGTGCGCTGCGTATCCAAATCCTCAATGCGCAGCACCAACTCCCCCCCTGCGCTGCGCGCGTCCAGCCAGGCCAGCAGCGCTGAGAGCAGGTTGCCCAAGTGCATCCGCCCGCTGGGGGTAGGGGCGAACCGTCCCCTCGCCTTCACTGCCCCATCCCCTTTCAGTCAAAAAACGTGAGCTGCCGGTCCCCATAGCCACGGGTGGCCGCCCGGATGATGGATTTCATGTCGTACAAAATGCCCCGCTCCCGGCAGGCGGCAGTGAACACCTTCCACAGCGCCCTCGCCCTGGGGCTGGCGCACTGGTATCGGCCCCCAAACTGCCGCATATAGCGTGCCTTCAGTCCCTGTCCGGGGAAAGCCCGTTCCAGTCCGTCCAAAAAAAACTCCCGCTGGCCCTGCCGCATGGTGACACCCAAGGCGGGATAGACAAACTTTGCCCCCGCCTGGGCCGCGCCCTCCACCACCCCGCGCACATTTTCCTCGCTGTCCTCCAAAAAGGGCAAAACCGGCATGAGCAGCACCCCGGCGAACAGCCCCGCCCCGGCCAGTTCCTCCAAGGCCGCCAGACGGCGGCTGGGGGGCGGCGCGTGGGGTTCGATTTTGGCCGCCAGGGCATCGTCCCTGGTGGTGACGGTAATCTTGCAAACCACTGGGGAGTGACTTTGGATGGAGGTCAAAATATCAATATCCCGGGTAATAAGGCCGCTTTTGGTGGCGATGGCCACGCCGCAGTTGTAAGCGTCGATCAGCTCCAGGGCGTGGCGGGTGAGCTGCAATTCCTCTTCAAAGGGGTTGTAGGGGTCGCTCATGGACCCGGTGGCGATGAAGGCGGGCCGTGCCTTCCGGGCCAGGTCATCCCGGAGGATGCGCAGGGCGTCCGCCTTGGCCCGCACCGTGTCAAACCTCTCAATGCGGTAGCAGTCGCTGCGGCTGTCGCAGTATAGGCAGCCGTGGCAGCACCCCCGGTAGATGTTCATGGTGTGGTCGGTGCCGAACCACTGGGTGTCCCGGTTGCGTTGGAGCAGATGCTTTGCCGGTATGGTCTCCACAGTCCCTCCCCCTTCTGCTGGGTGGCGCAAACCCCTCCCGGCGGCTGTCGGGAGGGGCATTGTTCAGCGTTTGTTGAAAATACGGAAGATGTCGTCGAAGGGGTCGGCCTCCACCTGCTCGGCAACGGTCTCGGACAGGGGCTTGGGCGGCATGACAGGCCCCACCCCGGTCGGGACGCACTTAGGCTTGTCCTCCGCCGGGATCTTGGGCCGGGCCTTGGCCTGGGCGGGCTGCTCCCCCTCCTTTTCCGGGACAGGGTTGTCAACGGCGCCGAAGCCTGTGGCGATGACTGTAACCCGGAGCTCGTCCTCCAGGGTGTCGTCGAAGGCGGTGCCCATCATGAACAGCGCGTCCGGGTCGGCTACCTGCTTAACCATCTCGGCGGCCTGCTCCACCTCCTCCAGCCCCATGTCCATGGGCCCGGTGATGTTGACAATGATACCCTTGGCCCCCTGGATGGATGTCTCCAGCAGGGGGCTGTTGATGGCGATGCGGGTGGCCTCCTCCGCCTTGTTCTTGCCTGCGGCCCGGCCTACGCCCATGTGGGCCAGCCCCGCGTCCTTCATCACGGCGGTGACATCGGCGAAATCCAGGTTGATGAGCCCTGTGGTCTTGATGAGGTCGGAGATGGACTGCACCGCTTGGCGCAGCACATCGTCGGCGATTGCAAAGGCATTGGCGAAAGTGATCTTCTCGTCGGTGGCATACTGCAGGCGGTCATTGGGGATGATGACCAGGGAATCTACCTTCTGCCTGAGCTCCTCAATGCCCTGAGCGGCCTGCTCCATGCGGCGACGGCCCTCGAAATTAAAGGGCTTGGTGACCACGCCCACGGTCAGGATACCCTTCTCCTTGGCGATCTCGGCCACCACGGGGGCCGCGCCGGTGCCGGTGCCGCCCCCCATGCCGGCGGTAACGAACACCATATCAGCCCCCTCCAGGAGGGCGGTGATCTGCTCCTTGCTCTCCTTGGCGGACTCCCGGCCCACCTCGGGGTTGGCCCCCGCGCCCTTGCCGCCGGTGAGCTTCTCGCCGATGGCAAGCTTCTGGGTAGCCTCGGAGGCGCTGAGGCACTGCCGGTCGGTGTTCACCGCGATGAACTCCACGCCCTGCATCCCGGAGCGAACCATGCGGTTCACCACATTATTGCCGCCGCCGCCTACGCCGATGACCTTTAAAACGTCCTCGTGGTTGGCGGTGGAATCCATTACAAAAGCCATACCCATGACCCTCCTATGTAAAACAACGAATTGTTATCCATTCCAAAGCGCAAAGCTACATCTTGTTGTATTGTACCCTTTTTTCCCCATGCCGTCAATAGAAAGCTGCATACTGGAGAAATTTTTTAGTGATCCGGGATGAACCGCGCCCGGTTCTCTGTCACCGTCAGGTCCAGCAGCCCGCTCTGCCCCTCCTGCATTTTCCCGCTGGAAAGCCCCATCTCCAACGCCTTGAGGGCCAGCCGGACATAGTAATCGTAGTCCCCGCCCCGGGGCAGTTTGATGCGGTAAATGCCGTAGTGCAGCGTAATGGAGGTGGCTGAAGAGCACTCCAGCCGGGAGCACTCCCCCAACATCCCATGAGTCTCCACCGCCGCCAGCAGCTCCTTTACATAGCCAAGGGTGGCCTGCTCCTCCGCCGCCACCTGGAGCATTCCCCCCGCGTAGGGCCCCACCGCCGTCAGCCCGGTGACCTGCACCGTGCCGACGCTGCCGTTGTCCTTTTCCAGCAACTTGCCTTGGGAGGATATGAGCCAGCGCCCCTCGGCGGAATCCACCGACGCCGCCGCCACCCGCTCCGTCACACGGATCACCAGCTTGTCCGGATAGGAGCGGTGGATGGCCACCCCCTCCACATAGGGCAGCTGGGCGCGTATGCCTGCGGAGATCCGCCCCCTGGACAGGGCGATGAGGTTGTCCCCAAGCTGGATGCCGGAGGCATCAATGATCTCTTCCGGCGTGTAGCGTACATTGCCCTCCACCTGGATGGCGTTCACCCGGAAAAAGACCACGCAGGCGGTGATGACCGCCGCGGCAATGAGCAGCACGGACATCACCTTATACAGCCCGCCGAAGCGGCCCCGGCGGCGGCTGGGCCGGCTGTGCCTGCGCTGTCTTGCCATGGTGGTCACCTCCATTCTCTTTTGCGGTCCCGCAATGGGGCGCCTCCGGCAGGGGCTGCTTTCTGCTTGTTCAGAAAGTGACCAAAGACACCCTGAGGGGGACACCACCCCCCTCGCGCTGCGCACTCCAGGCGGCTATCCTCACGCTTCCCGCCGCTCCACATCGGCCCCCAGGGCGCGGAGCATCCCCTCCAGGCCCTCATAGCCCCGGTCGATGTGGTTCAGGCCGGACAGGGCTGTGACGCCCTCCGCACCCAGGGCCGCGGCGGCCAGCGCCCCTCCTCCCCGCAGGTCGGCGGCCTCTACCCGCGCCCCGTGGAGCCGCTCCACACCCCGCACCAGGGCCACCCGCCCCTCGGTGGTGATGTCCGCCCCCATGCGGATGAGCTCCGGCACATGCCGGTACCGGCTGTCGAACATGGTCTCCACAAACAGCGTGCACCCCCGGGACGCCGCCAGCGCCGCCATGACGGGCGCCTGGGCGTCGGTGGGAAAGCCGGGGTAGGGCGCGGTGCGGATGGTGGGCACCCCTTTCAGCGGCGTATCCCGGTCCCGCTCCAGCTCCACATACTCCAATTTGCTCTCCACCCGGCACCCCGCCTGGTGCAGCACCGAGAGCACTGTGGCCAGATGCCGCCAGTCCACCCCGCCCAGCCGCACCCGCCCTCCGGCACAGGCCGCAGCGGACAACAGGGTGGCCGCCACAATGCGGTCCCCCATGACGGTATACTCCCCGCCGGACAGCGTCCTGCCCCCCTCCACGGTGATGGTGGAGCTGCCCGCCCCCCGGACGCAGGCCCCCAGGCAGTTGAGGAAGCTCTGAAGGTCGCCGATCTCCGGCTCCCGGGCGGCGTTGGCAATGGTGGTGGGGCCGGACGCCCCCACGGCGCACAGCATGGCGTTCTCCGTGGCCCCCACGCTGGGCAGGGCCAGATGCACCTCGCCCCCCGCCGGCCTCCCATGGCAGTGAATGCCCCGCTCCTCGCTCACCTCACACCCCAGGGCGCGGATGGCGGACAGGTGCAGGTCAATGGGCCGGGGGCCCAGCTCACACCCGCCGGGATATGTAAGGTGGGCCTCCCCCATCCGGGCCAGCAGCGGCCCCAGAAATATGATGGACGAGCGCATGGAGCGCATCTGCTCCTCCGACACGGAGCAGCCGGACGCCCCGGCAGGGTCCACCGTGATGGTGTGCCCTTCCTGCTCCGCCCGGCACCCCAGGCGGCGCAGGATATTCAGCGCCGCCGTAACGTCGGTGAGCTGCGGGCAGTTGCGCAGCACCACCGGCCCTCGTGCCAGCAGGCAGGCGGCCAGAATGGGCAGCACGCTGTTTTTCGCCCCGTGAACAGCCAGCTCCCCCTCCAGCGGCGTCCCGCCCCGAAGATACATCACACTCATGGCAAAGCCTCCCCATAGAAAGAAATCTCGCTTCATCCTATGCGGAAGGGCTTTGAGCCGTTATTTCATGAGCTTAACAAGGTTTTCATAGATGTCCTGGGCGGCATGGGGCGCGGCCAGCTCCCTCAGCGCCCGGCCCATGGCCGCCCGGCGGGCGCCGTTGGCCAGCAGCTCCATGGCCGCCCGGTAGAGCCCCTCCCCGGTGCACTCCTTTTCCTCCATCAGCTCCACCCCGCCCCGGTCGCACAGCACCTTGGCGTTTTTAAACTGATGGTTGGCCGCCACAAAGGGCGAGGGCACCAAAATGGCGGGCTTGCCCAGGGCGGTGAGCTCCCCGATGGTGGACGCCCCCGCCCGGCAGATAACCAGATCGGCGGCGGCCATCACCACCGGCATGTCGTCAATATAGGGCCTGATCTCCCGGTCCGTCACCGCCACGCCGCGCCGGGCAAGCCCGGCGGTCATGTCCTCATAATCCCGTCCGGCGGCGTGAATGTAGTGGAACTGCCGGCCCTCTGCGGCCCAGCGTTCCACAAAATCCACCGTCTTATCGCTCATGTGGCCCGCCCCCTGGGACCCCCAGAAAGAGACGACCAACGGCTGGCTGTCCAGCAGCCCCAGGCGCAGCCTGGCCTGCTCCCGGTCCAGGGTGAAGAACTCCCCCCGCACCGGCGTGCCGGTGACGGCCACCCGTTTGGCCTCCTTGTAGTACGCCGCCGCCTCGGGGAAGCCCACCATCACCAGATCCACCTTGTTAGCCAGCGCCCGGGTGGTGAGCCCGGGGTAGGCGTTGGACTCGTGGATGGCGCAGGGGACGCGCCGCCGGGCCGCCTCGTGGACGGCGGGATAGGAGGCGTAGCCCCCGGTTCCCACCACCAGGTCCGGCTTGAAATTTTTTAAAATGGAGG
The DNA here is from genome assembly GCA_910588105.1 of uncultured Oscillospiraceae bacterium. Lineage (GTDB taxonomy): Bacteria > Bacillota > Clostridia > Oscillospirales > Oscillospiraceae > Enterenecus. The sequence continues at coordinate 26,558 of CAJUQD010000012.1, forward strand.
CCGCCTCATGCTGGCCCACGGGCAGCTTGAGGGCGCTGCTCACGTTGTGTTTGAGAACCTTCCAGCTCCACGAACGCTCAAAGGTGGACACCTTCACCGTCTCAATGGGGTAGCCCGCCTGCCTGACCAGCCGCTGCTCCATCCCCCGCTCCGCGCCCACGAACAATATCTCACAGCCGGGGTGCTTTTGCTCAAACTGCTGGGCCACCGCCAGGGCGGGGTTGACGTGGCCCGCCGAGCCGCCGCAGGTAAATATCACTCGCAAGGGACCCACCTCCTACTCCGCCCTGGGGGCGGCGATCTGCCGGGACACGCTGAGTACCATTCCCATCTCCGCCAGCTGGATGGCCAGGGCCGTGCCGCCATAACTGAAAAAAGGCAGCGAGATGCCGGTGGGGGGCAGGAAATTTGTGACCACGCCGATGTTGAAAAAGGTCTGGAACGCCGTCAGTGATGTGATGCCCACCACCAGCAGCGTCCCGAACCGGTCCCGGGCGTGGAGGGCCAACCAGAAGCCCCGAATAATGAGCAGGGCGAACAGCGCCATGATGACGCATGCCCCCACCATGCCCAGCTCCTCGCAGGCGATGGAGAAGATGTAGTCGTTGTGCTCCTCCGGTAGGAAGAGGTGCTTTTGGCTGCTGTTCCCCAGCCCCTTCCCCAACAGGCCCCCGGACCCGATGGATGTCATGGATTGGATGGGCTGGAAACCTCCCTTCCGCGGCTCGAGGAAAGGATTCTGCCAGATCTCAATGCGGGCCTTCATGTAGTCCGTCTGGGTGATAATCCATATCAGCGCGCCGCCCACCAGCGCGCCGCCTGCGGCAAACCAGCCCAGCGAGATGCCGGAGGCAAACAGCACCGAGGCCGCCGCCACCACCACCAGCACCATGGCCGACATGTGGTGCTGCAGGGCGATGACGCCCAGCACCACCGCCAGCACCGCCCCATAGGGCAGCAGCTCCAGCAGGCCCACCCGGTCCAGCCGGGCGGCCATCCGCCCGGTGAAGGTGCGCTTGCTCCACTTCTTTTGGGGGGCTGGCTGGCCGCTCCGTTTGGAAAGCCCGGCCGAGAAAAACATGATAATGCCCACCTTGGCGATCTCCGAGGGCTGGAAGCGGATGCCGAAAATGCTGACCCACCGCAGCGCGCCGCCGCCGGTCTTGCCGATGCCGGGGACAAACACCATCAGCATCAGTACAATGGACGCCCCCAGCACAAATACGGACATCCAGCGGAAGTGCTGGTAGTCGATTTTGGAGATGACGAACATGGCAAACACGCCCAGCAGCGCAAATCCAAACTGCCGCTTGAAAAAGTACAGCGGGTCTCCCTTGGTGTTGATGGCGGCGTCCAGGTTATACATGGCCGAGGCATAGGAGGCGGACAGCACCATGATGAGCCCCACGGCGGTGAGCAGCATCACCAGCGCTAAAAAGGGCAGGTCGATGGGGCCCCTGGCCAGCTGCTGCTCGATGGTCAGGTCCCGCTTTGCTTTTCGGGCCACGGGTCTCTCCTCCTTTCGTCAGAGCAAGCTCCATATCCTTTGCTTCCGCCTATGGCGAAAGCTCACTCATTCCGCTGCTCTTCCCCTCCAAATCAGACCCGCTTATCTGGGGTCCGATTTGGGGGCGGCTTACGCCGCCTTTTTTGGCCTCCATCCACGCACGCGCATGGCTCCGCGCTCAGATGGCGTATCGGTAAATGACCCCCACGAACGCCAGCAGGCAGAACGCCACTGTGATCCCCGTGAAGGTGAGCACGATGCGCACCTCGCTCCAGCCGCCCAGCTCCAGGTGGTGGTGGAGGGGGGCCATGCGGAAGATCCGCTTGCCATGGGTGAGCTTGAAATAACCCACCTGGATGATATCGCTCACGGTCTCGGCAATGTAGATGATCCCCACCGGCACCAGAACCAGCGGCGCGTCCAGGGCAAAGGCCATGCCGCACACCGCGCCCCCCAGGAATAGGGAGCCGGTGTCCCCCATGAACACCTTGGCGGGGTGGAAATTGTAGACCAGGAAGCCCAGCAGGCCCCCCGCCAGCGCCCCAGCCAACACCCCCACCGCCCCCTTGTCCCACCACTGGGACAGGGCGGCAAAGAATACCGACACCGCCAGCGTCACCGACCCGGCCAGCCCGTCCAGCCCGTCGGTTAGGTTAACGGAGTTTACGCAGCCCACAATGACAAAGGCGGCAAACACCAGGTATACCCCCCAGTTCATCGGGACGGTGACATTGACAAAGGGGATATACAGGTTGGGCGTCAGGTGGTGGGTGCTGTTGAGCAGCGTCAAAAAGGCGATGGCCGCCGCCAGCTGCAAAAGGAACTTCCACCCGGCGGTGAGGCCGGTGTTCTCATGCTTGCGGATCTTGGCGTAATCGTCCACAAAGCCGATGGCCCCGCACACCAAGGCAAAGCCCAGCACAAACACCGCCTGCCAGTTCCCCTGGGCCATGTCCCGCCAACCGAAGGCCAGAACCGCAAATATGGCGGCTACAATGAACATGATGCCCCCCATGGTGGGGGTGCCCTCCTTATTTTTGTGCCAATTAGGACCGATCTCCTTGATGGACTGGCCCGCGTGCAACGCCCGCAGGATAGGGATGAGCACCCATCCCACCAGCACCGAGATCACAAAGGCGGTCAGCGCCGCCAGCAGCATCCGTACCATAGAATTCTCCTCCGCACTCTCTTTTGTATTTCCGTATCCTTCGGACCGCTCAGCCGCCCAGGTGCGCCGCCGCCTCCGGCAGAGGCACTCCCAACGCCAGCGCCCCGGCCAGCGCCGCCAGATGGTCGTACAGCCGGGGGGACTGTCCGGCGTCCACCCGCACCCGGGCCAGCTCCCCCCCGGCCAAGGCCACAAACTCCAGCCGGCCCCCCCGCAGGCGGACATTTTTCACCGTCAGATCCGCCTGGGGCCGTCCGTCGGAGTAGGCGTACACCGATTCCGGCATGGCCCCGGCCAGCCGGCGGCCCTCCGGGTCGTCCAGCCCCACCACGGTGACCCCCGACCGCCGGGACAGTGCCCACCGGGCGGCGGCGCAGCCGCTCAGCGTCCCCGCCGCAGGGGGATCGAAGTTTTCCACCACCACCGCCCGGCAGCGCCCCTCATAGAACGCCGCTTGGCAGGGAGTGAGCTCCACCACAGGCCCCGGCACCAGGGCACGCAGCAACGCGGCCGTGCGCGTCCCGCCCCTGCCCACCACTGCCACAGGGCCCCTTATTGTACCCCTACTGGTCGCCATATTCAATACTGCTCACAAATCTTACCTCCACCACGGTGCCGGGGGACACCATTACCCCGGCGTCCACCGACTGGGCGGCCATCACCACCGAGGCATCCGTGTAATCCACCACCCCGGCGGCCCGCATGAACAGCCCGTGCTCCTCCAGCTTGGTCTTGGCCGCCGTGGGGCTCAGGCCGGAAAGATCCGGAGTGGCCACCTGTCCCTCCGGGGCGTCGCTGCCCAGGTATAGGATCACGTTGGAACCGCCGGGAATTGACACGCCGGCGGAGGGCACCTGATGGGTGACGGTATTGCCCGTGCCCACCGTGCGGCACTCAAAACCTGCGTTTTGCAGCGCGCCCTTGGCCACCGTCAGCTCCTGGCCCACCACGTAAGGCATGGGGGCGTCCGCCCCGGCCAGCTCGTCGGCGCTGTACTGCTTCTCAATCCCGATATAGTCCAGGATGTTGGCGATGAGCGCCCCCGCCATGGGGGCCGCGATATTGCCGCCGCTGATATAGGTGCCCCCGGCGGTATAGCTGGAGCCAACCCCGGAGCGCTTGGGGGTGTCGTACACCACCAGCACCAGCACCTGGGGGTCGTCCGCCGGGGCAAAGCCCATGAAGGAGCACATCACGTCGCCGTTGTAGTCGGGGTAGTCCGGGTTGTTCTTTCGGTCCAGCAGCTCGGAGGTGCCCGTCTTGCCGCCGATGGAATAGCCGATCATGCTGGCGTTGTGGCCGGAGCCGCTGGCCACAACCTGCTCCAGAATGCCCCGCACCTTGTCGGAGGTGGACTCGCTGATGACTTGGCGTACCTCCTGGGTCTCGTGGTAAAACACGGTGTTCCCGTCCTGGTCGGCGATGGTCTGCACCAGATAGGGCTGGAGCAGGTGCCCGCCGTTGATGACGGCGGCAAAAGCGGAGATCATCTCCAGGGGGGTCACCTTGAACCGCTGTCCAAAGGAGGAGGTGGCCAGCTCCTGGGAGGCGTTGATGCCTTTAAAATGCTTCTCCGTCCAGAATATTCCCTTCTCCTCCCCGGCCAGGTCGATGCCGCTCTTTTCCATCAGGCCGAAATCCTGCCAATACTTCCAGGTGGTCTCCGCCCCGATCCGCTCCGCGATGTCCATCAGGGCCACGTTGCAGGAGTTCATCACCGCCTTGGTCAGCGTCTGGTCCCCATGGCCGCCCTTTTTGTGGCAGTGGATGGGCTCGCCGCCCACCATCTTGCTGCCGCCGCAGGAGAAGTGGTCGTCCAGGGAGATGATCCCCTCCTCCAAACCGATGGCCACGGTGACGGGCTTGAACACCGACCCGGGCTCATAGGTCTCGGTGAGCACCCGGTTTTTCATCTGCCGGTCCCAGGCGTCCTTCCAGGCGGCGTCGGCGGCCTCGTCCCCCTCCTCCGTCTTCACCCGCTCCACCTCGGCCTGGAGCGATTCGCTGAGCAGCTCCCCCCAGTTGTTGGGGTCAAAGTCCGGGGAGCTGGCCATGGCAAGCACTGCCCCCGTCTGGGGGTCGATGGCAAGGCCGAAGGCCCCCGCCTGCACGTCGTAGGTCTCAATGCCCTCCGCCAGTGTCTGCTCCAGCATGGCCTGGATGCGCTCGTCCACGGTGAGGGTCACGTCGTAGCCGTTCTGGGCGTCGAAATACATCTCATAGCCGGAGATCATCTCCATCCCCCAGCCGTTTTTGGAGGTGACCACCCGGCCCAGCTCGCCGGACAGCACATCCTCATAGCCCGCCTCGATGCCCGCCTTGCCCACCTTGTTTTCGCCGCTCTCCTTGGTCTGGCCCATGTAACCCAGGATGTGGGAGCCCACCGAAGAAAAGGGGTAGTACCGCTTGCTGCTGGGGGTGACCTGGAGTCCCGAGCCAAGCCGCTTCTCGCTGATAAACTGTCGGGCCCGCTCCGCGTCCTCCTCCTCCAACTCGTAGTAGAGCACCTCATAGCCGGAATCAATTCGCTCCACCCGCTTCCACAGCCGCTCCTCATCATAGCCGAACAGGTCCACAATGCCGTCCACAATGGTTTTGCGCAGGTCGTAGAGGGCCTTTTCATAGGCTGTCTCGTCCAGTTTTCCGTCCGTTTTATACTTCTCCTTGTCCACCGAGCCGTACACGCCCATAGGCGACAAAACCAGCTTGTAGACCGTGGCGGACATGGCCATGGCCCGGCCCTCCCGGTCGTAGATGGTGCCCCGGTTGGCGGCCACGGACACGCTCCGGGTCTGCTGGTTTGCCGCCCGGCGCTCCCACTCCTCCTGCTCCACGATCTGGAGCTTGTAGAGCTGCGCCACCAGCGGGAGGAATATGCCGATGCCCAGCACAACCATCAGAAAAATGGTGCGCCGGAACAGGCTGCGGTTGTTTCTTCCGTCTGAGCGGCGGGGTTTGCGGTTGGGGTCCTGCATGGGCTTTGCTCCTCCTCACGGGTTTTCCGGGCGGCCCAGGGCGCGGCCGCTATGGGAGAGGGGCGCGGGAACCCTGTGTGTTCCACACGCCCCTCTTTTGTCTCTACGGGTAAATCTATGTGCCGGGCCCGGTCCATTAGAACCTGTATCCGCGCCTTCTCACGGCATCAGGCCGGCAAAAAACTGCTCCGCCCGCTGGAGGAGGGCGGACAATCCGCTTCCCGCGCCCTCGTAATAGACCACGCTGTCCCCGCCGGACAAATCCAGGTACACCGTCTGCCCCGGGGTGGCGCGGACCATAGAGCCGTTGGACAGGAACTGCCTCTCAATCTCCTCCACGTCGAACAGCAGCTCATACTTGGCCTGGAGCACTCGATTTTCATCCTGAAGCTGGGCCAGGTCGCCGCGCAGCTCCACAATCCCGTTGTTGGCCACCGCCAGCCGGGCGCAGTTCACCACCAGCAGCAGCGTGCAGGCCAGCACTGCGAACAGGCCCACCACCGTAAAGGGGGCCACGGCGCTCTGGGGCCGCACCTGGATGCTGGGCCGGGTCGCCGGGCGGCGGCGGGGCTGCGGCTGTGGGCGGCGGCGGGGTTCCGGGCGGCGGACCGTATTCCCCCGTACCAACTCCCGGCGGGAGGGCTCGCGGACACTATCCTGCTCAAACTCCGGTTGGTAGGCCACGTTTCCGCTGGTGCGGTATCTCCTCCTTGCGTCGTTCCTTCTCTGCGTCGCCATAGGGCACTCTCCTTTGTGCTGTCCACGCCCTACTGTGCTGCCCGCAGGGTCAGGGTTGATCGCTTACAGCTTTTCCGCCACACGCAGCTTGGCGCTGCGCGCGCGGGGGTTTTCCTCCAGCTCTTCTTCACCGGCCGTGATAGGGCGCTTGCCGATGAGCTTCACTTTCGGGGTCTTGCCGCATACGCATACCGGGAAATCCGGCGGACAGGTGCAGCCCCTGGCCCATTGGGCATAGGCGGCCTTGACCAGCCGGTCCTCTAGCGAGTGGAAGGAGATGACCGCCAGCCGCCCGCCGGGGTTCAGCACGTCCAGCGCGCACCCCAGCAGCCGCTCCAGCTCCCCCAGCTCGTCATTCACCGCGATGCGGATGGCCTGGAAGGAGCGTTTTGCCGGGTGCTGTTTCTCCCGGCGCGCCTTGGCGGGCATGACGTCCCGGATGAGCTGCGCCAGCTGCCCGGTGGTCTCAATGGGGCTGCGCTCCCGCTCTCGCACCATGGCGGCGGCGATGGGGCCGGCATAGCGTTCCTCGCCGTACTGCCACAAAATCCGTTTCAGCTCCTCCTGACTCCAGCCGTTCACCACATCCCGGGCGGTGAGGGGGGCGGACTGATCCATGCGCATATCCAACGGGGCATCCTGTAAATAGGAGAAGCCCCGGTTGCCATCGTCCAGCTGGGGGGAGGACACCCCCAAGTCAAACAGCATCCCATCCACCCCACCCACGTCCAGCGTGGAGAGGATGGAGGGCAGGTTCCCAAAACTGCCCCGCACCAGAGTCACCCGGTCCAGGTAGTTCCCAAACCGGGCGGGGGCGGCGTCCAAGGCCGCCCTGTCCCGGTCAATGGCGATGAGCCGCCCGGTGGTAAGCCGCCTGGCAATCTCCAGCGAGTGGCCCGCCCTCCCCAGGGTGCCGTCCAAATAGACGCCGCCGGGGCGTATGTTCAGCCTGTCCAGGCACTCGGCCAGGAGCACCGGCTTGTGGGTAAATTCCATCATGGCATCAAATCCCCAGGTTCTTCATCAGGCTGGCAATGGTCTCCGGGTTGAGCTGCTGGCGGGTCTTGGCCTTCCAGTTGTCGGCGCTCCAGATCTGGGCCCGGTCGTTGTTGCCGGTGATCACCACATCCCGATCGATCTTGGCGTACTCCTTCAAGTAGGAGGGCACCTGGAACCGCCACTGCTTGTCCGCTTCACACAGCTGTGCGCTGGCGAAAAACAGATCCATGGCCGCCGCGTCAGTGGTGGACAGCTCGGACACCCGCGCACGCAGCTTGTCCCAGGTCTCCATGGGGTAGAGGGTCAGGTTCTCCTTCACCCCCACCGCCAGGTAAAAGGAAGCGCCCAGTTTATCCCGCAGCTTGGAGGGCACAATGAGGCGTCCGGCGTTGTCGATGCTGTGCTCGTAGGTGCCGGTCATCCCATTCCCTCCATTTCACTCCTGATTATAGCAGATTTACTCCATTTCACTCCACTACGCTTTTCAGTATACCGTAGCCTCCCATAAAATGCAAGGACTTTTTTTCAGTGATTTTGCCCATTTTGAGGGGATTATCCGTCGTTTTCTGTCGAACAAGTATTCGTTCCTTCTCTAAAAACCCCCTGTTTGCACAGGTTATGGTCCTGTTTTTCCACCTCTCCCCCAAATCTGGTACACAAAAAAATCCCGCCGTGTTTTACCACGACGGGACCCAATTTATGTAAAAAATAATGTCAATCGCCGAAACACGCGGGCGCGGGAACCGGCATTCAGCCGTCCGCTTCCGCGTCGTACATCCGGCTGCCGCCGGAGGGCCGCTCGCTCCCGGCGCTTCCTCCCATCCCGGTGCGGAACTGGTTGTGCACCTGGCGCATCTCCGCATGGGCGGCGGCCAGGGCGTCCTCCGTGCGCCGCAGCAGGTCCACGCAGTACTCGTTGGTCTCCCGGCAGGTCTTTTTCGCCTCCTCGTCGGCGTGGGCCAGCACCTCCCGGGCCTTCTGGCGGGCCTGGGTCATCACAGGGGCCTCGCTCACCATCTGGTTGGCCTCGATCTCCGCCCGTTTTTTGATCTCCTCCGCCTCCCGCTTGGCGGCGGCCAGGTACTCATTGCGGGCGTTGAGGATCTTCCGCGCCTCGGCCAGATCCACCGGTAGCTGCTTTTTGGCGTCCTCGATCAGGTCCAACGCCTTATCCCGCTCGATCACGCACTTATCGCCGCTGAAGGCGGCGTTTTTCGCCTCGTCGATCATGTCAAACAGCATGTCCAGCAGTTCGTCCACGGCAGTCGCCATGCGTCATCTCTCCTTTTGATGTAAGCTCGTGGTTTACAGGTAATCCCGGCCGCTCCCGGTCACCTTGTCCCGCACCCGTTCGATGATCTGCCGGGGTACGAAGTCGGACAGCTCCGCCCCATACCGGGCCAGCTCCTTCACCACCGTGGAGCTGAGGTAGGCATATTTGGGCCGGGTGTAGAGGAACACCGTGTCCAGCCTGGGGTACAGCTTGGCGTTAATCATGGCCATCTGGATCTCCGACTCGTAGTCGGACACCGCCCGCAGCCCCTTCACCAGCACCCTGGCCCGGCAGCGCCTGGCGTACTCCGCCACCAGCTCCCGGGAGCAGTCCACCTTCACGTTGGGCAGCTCCTCCGTCACCGTGCGGATCAGCTCCACCCGCTCCTCCGGAGAGAACAGCCCCCCGTCCTTGGCGGAGTTCACGCTGACGCATACAATAAGCTCGTCGAAAATGGCGGCGGCCCGCTTGATGATATCCAGATGGCCCAGGGTCACCGGGTCAAAGCTGCCGGGGTAAATGGCGCGTCTCATGGGCGGGCCCTCCTGCGGTACAGGGTGAATTTGATTGTCCCGTAGCGGTACTCCCTCCCCTTTTCATAGGGCGCCGGGAGGTCGGGAAGGGCGTGATCCGCTGGGCTTTCGCACACTATTATACCATTTTCCACCACAATGTCAATCGCGGCGATCATATCCAGCGCCCGCTCCAGTATTCCCGAGGCATAGGGAGGGTCCAGGAAGATGAGGCCGTATTTCTCCCCGGCCCGGCTGAGAAAGGCGAAAAAGTCCCTGCCGTGGCAGGCGGCGCGGCCCTCAAAACCGCAGGCCTTGACGTTTTTCCGCGCCACCTCCAGCGCGGCGGGAGCGCTGTCCACAAAGTCGCAGAAGGCCGCCCCCCGGCTGAGCGCCTCAACGCCCAGCTGTCCCGTCCCGGCAAACAGATCCAACACCCGCCGCCCCTCGATGTCAAACTGGATCACGTTGAAAATACTCTCCTTCACCCGGTCTGTGGTGGGCCGGGTGTCCAGGCCGGGCAGCGCCTCCAGCCGGCGACTGCGGGCGGTTCCTGCGATCACTCTCATGGCGTCTCGTCCTTTCGCTGCTGATTTTCTGCGGGGTGGAAGTGGGCGTACACCGCCTGGACGGTGTTTTTGGGCACCACCGCGGCCAGTTCCTCCAGGCTAGCGGCCTTGACAGCCTTTACGCTCTTGAACGCCTTTAGCAGCTGCGCCTTCCGGGCCGGGCCCACCCCGGGGATATTATCCAATGCCGAGCCCTTCAAATGCCCTGCCTGCTGCTGGCGGTGGAACTCAATGGCGAAGCGGTGGGTCTCCTCCTGGATGCGGCCCACCATGGAAAACAACGCCTGGTTGGCCTGTATGCCGATCTCCCGCCCGTCCCCGGCCTGGAGGGCCCGGGTGCGGTGCCGGTTGTCCTTCACCATGCCGTATACCGGGATACCGCCCACCCCCAGGCGGGCCAGCGCCTCCTGGGCCGCCTTCACCTGCCCCGCGCCGCCGTCGATGAGCAGCAGGTCGGGCCGGTTCGCAAACTTCTCGTCCCCGTCCAGATACCGCCGGAAGCGCCGCTCCACCACCTGCTCCATGGAGGCGTAGTCGTCGACGTGGGGCATATCCTTCAGCTTGAAATGGCGGTAATCCCGCTTCAGCGGCCTGCCGTCGATATGCACCGTCATGGACGCCACAATGTCAGAGCTGCCCGTGTTGGAGATATCGAAGGCCTCGATGCGGTGGGGCAGCCCCTCCATCCCCAGCAGCGCCCCCAGGGCCTCCGTCAGCTTGGAGCGGCGCTCCTCCGCCGTGGTGGCCCGGAGCACCTCCTCCGCGGCGTTCTCGTTGGCCAGGCGCACCAGCTCCATCTTGGCACCCCGCTGGGGGGTGAGCACCTCCACCTTGCGGCCCACAGCCTCGGTGAGCATCCGGGCCAGCTCCACCTGCTCGTCGATGTCGCAGGGCAGCAGAATCTGCCGGGGGAGCTGCCCCCGCCCGCCGTAGTACTGGGCCGCCAGGGTGGACACGGTGGTCTGCTCGTCCTCCATGGGGATGCCCAGCAGCTCCCAATCCTTGGCCGCCAGCTCGCCGCCGATGTAATGGAGCACCACAAAGCAGCTCTTGGCCTCCCCCCGGTGGTAGCCCACCACATCGGTGTCCGCCAGAGACCCGGCCACCGCCTTCTGCCGGGTGGACAGCAGCTGGATGGAGCGGATGCGGTCCCGGAGCTGGGCTGCCTTTTCAAAGCGCAGCTCCTCCGCCGCCAGTTCCATCTCGGCGGACAGCTCGTCCACCACCTCGTCCAGCCTGCCCTCCAGCAGCCGCACCGCCTGGTCGATGGATCGCCTGTACTGGCTCTGGTCCATCTCCGTCCGGCAGTACCCGTCGCACACGCCCATGTGGAAGTTGAGGCACGGCCGCTCCTTCCCAATATCCCGGGGGAATTTCCGGCGGCAGGCGGGCAGGCGCAGCGCCTGGCGCAGGGCGTCGATGATGCCCTGGCTGGCAAAGCGGGAGCCATAGGGCCCAAAATAGCGCGCCCCGTCGTCCTCCGCCCTGGCGGCCAGGGAAAACCGGGGGTAGTCCCCCGGGGACAGGCGGATATAGGGGAAGCCCTTGCTGTCCTTGAGCAGAATGTTATACCGGGGCTGGTGGCGCTTAATGAGGGCGCACTCCAGCACCAGGGCCTCAAACTCCGACTGCACCACGATGACATCGAAGTGGTCGATCTGGCCCACCATAGCCCGGGTCTTTTCATTGTGGCGGGACTGGTCCTGGAAATACTGGCTCACCCGGTTTTTCAGCGCCTTGGCCTTGCCCACGTAGATGACCTCGCTGGCCGCGTTCTGCATGATATACACGCCGGGCTTCAGGGGCAGGGCGTGGGCCTTGTCCCGTAGCTCATCGAATGTCAACCCAATCTCACCTCCCGCTCATAATAGCTCCGCGCTTCTAGCAAAAAAAGCGCCGCATCTGCGGCGCTTTTTCGTGGTCAACATAGAATCACTCGGCGAACTCGGAGTTGATGAGCTCCACCAGCGCGTTAATGGCGGCCTCCTCGTCGGGACCATCCGCGATGAGGTTGATGGCCGTCCCCTTCACGATGCCCAAAGACAGAACGCCCAGCAGGCTCTTGGCATTGACCCGGCGGTCATCCTTTTCCACCCAGATGGAACTTTTGAACTCATTGGCCTTCTGGATAAAAAACGTCGCCGGGCGGGCGTGCAGGCCGACCTGATTGTTGACGGTTGTCTCTTTCATATACATGAGCGGTTCCCTCCATCAAGTTGTTTCGGTCCAGCGTACCGCGACCTGATTGCTCTCCCGAATTTTTTACCCCATAAGAATACCAAATTTAGCCCCCAAACGTCAAGAGCATTTTCACCAAATTCTCACAGGCTCTTTCGTGAAAACCCCCCATAATTTCACTACTTTTGAGCGTCCGCCAGGGGCGGACACCGTCCCTATTTCAAAGTGGCCACCGTCACCCCGTCCTCCCCTTCTCCATAGACGCCGGGGCGGTACTCCTTCACGTAGCGGCTCTTTTTCAAATGCTCCCGCACCGCTTTGCGCAGCGCGCCGGTGCCCTTGCCGTGGATGATGGTCACCGTCTCCAGCTTGCCCATCAGTGCGTTGTCCAGAAACAGATCCACCGCACCCAGGGCCTCGTCCACCATCATACCCCGCAGGTCCAGCTCCGCCTTGGCGGCGGAGGCCCGGAAGGGGCGGCCCACCGAGGCGGAACGCTGCCTGTCCCTGGCGCTCTGCTTTTTCCGGGCGGTGGCGTCCTCCAGCACCCGAACCTCGCCCTGCCTGGCCTTCAGCTTCAAGATGCCCGCCTGGAGCTGGAGGGTGCCGTCCTTGTTCACCCCCACCACCTCCGCCTGGGTTCCCATCTTCACCAGCTCCACAATATCGCCCGCCACCGCGTCCCGGGTGGGCGGCGGGGGCGGCAGGTCCTCCTTGCGGCCCCCCAGGGCGGCGTCCGCCTCGTTGAGCTTCCGGCGCAGCTCGGAACGCCGCTCGTTGTCGTCCACCCAGTCCTTGGCCTGTTCCTGGCGGCGGCGCATCTCGTTGAGCTCCTTGAAGGTCTGGTCGGCGGCCTCCCTGGCCTGTTCGATGATGGAGCGGGCCTCCGCCTGGGCCTTTTCTGTGGCGCGCCGGCGCTCCTCCTCAATCCGGGCGCGGTATTCCTCCGCCTGGGCCCGGTCCTCTTCCATCTCCCGGCGCAGCTGGGCCGCCTTCTCCTTTTCCTTTTCCATGGCCTGGCGCTGTAGGTCCAGCTGGCTGAGCACGTCCTCGAAGCGCACGTTCTCCGCGTCGATGCGGTCCGCCGCCTTCTGGATGATATAGCCGGGCAGGCCCAATCTCCGGGAGATGGCAAAGGCGTTTGACTTGCCGGGGATGCCGATGAGCACCCGGTAGGTGGGGGCCAGCGTCTCCACGTCGAACTCGCAGGAGGCGTTCTCCACCCCGCTGGTGGTCATGGCGTACACCTTCAGCTCGGCGTAGTGGGTGGTGGCGGCCACGTGGGCGCCCATGGCCCTGGCGGACTCGATGACGGCGGCGGCCAGGGCCGCGCCCTCCACCGGGTCGGTGCCCGCCCCCAGCTCGTCGAAGAGGATCAGCGTCTCGTCGTCCGCCTGCTCCAGAATGGCCACGATGTTGGTCATGTGGGAGGAGAAGGTGGACAGGGACTGGTCGATGGACTGCTCGTCGCCGATGTCCGCCAGCACGGCGGAGCACACCTTCACCGTGGAGCCGTCCGCCGCCGGGATGTGCAGCCCACACTGGGTCATCAGGGTGAGCAGGCCCAGGGTTTTCAGGGTGACGGTCTTGCCGCCGGTGTTGGGGCCGGTGATGACCAGGGTATCGAACGTTCCGCCCAGGGCCAGGTCGTTGCGCACGGCGGTCTTGGGGTCCAGCAGGGGGTGGCGCGCCCGTTTCAGCTCAATGCGGCTGCCCAGCACCGGTTCCATGGCCCCCATGGCGGAGGACAGCTTGGCCCGGGCGAAAATGCAGTCCAGGGACACCAGAGTCTGGTAGTCGTCCTCAATGTCCGTCAGATGCCCGGCGCAGTCGGCGGACAGCTCGGCCAGGATCCGCTCGATCTCCTTCTGCTCCTTGGCCTGGAGCTCCCGCAGCTCGTTGTTGGCGTTTACCACCCCCATGGGCTCGATGAAGAAGGTGCCGCCGGAGCCGGACACGTCGTGAACCAGGCCGGGTATGTCGTTCTTGTGCTCGCTCTTCACGGGCACCACGTAGCGGCCCCCCCGCATGGTGATGATGGCGTCCTGCAAATACTTGGACTGGTTGGACGAGATGAGCCGGTTGAGCACATCCCGCACCTTGCCCGCCGCCGCCCGGATGTGCCGCCGGATGTCGGCCAGCTCCGGGGAGGCTGCGTCGGCGATCTCGTCCTCGCTGAGGATGGAGCCAGTGATCTTGTCCTCCAAAAAGCGGTTGGCGGTGAGGCTGTCGAAATAGCCGTCCAGCACCGTTTTCCCCTCGCCCCCGCCGCCGTATTCCCGGACATTCCGGGCGCAGCGCAGCACCTGGGCGATGTTCAGCAGCTCCCGGGTGTTCAGCGCGCCCCCCCGGTCCGCCCTTTGCAGGGCGGCGGCCACGGGACGTATGCCCGACAGGGACGGCGTACCGTGCTTCACCAGCAATTCAAAGGCGGCGGACGTCTGCTTTTGCAGGCGGTTCACGTCGCCCGGGACGCTCACCGGCCGCAGGGCCAGGCACCGCTCCCGGCCCTCCTCGGTGGCCGCCTCATCCGCCAGCAGGGCCAGCACCCGGGGCAGCTCCAGGGTCTCAATGGATTTTTCAAATAATGGCGTCATAATTACTTTCCTCAATTTACAGCAGTTGGTTTGTATGTAATCCGTTTGTAGAAGTCCAGCGTCCGGAACCCCCGCTCCAGCCGGGTCATCAGATAGGCCTCCGACGCGTCGGACAGCTTTTGCAGCCCCTCCCCGTCCAGGCGGAAGGCCAGCAGCCGCTTCCGGGGCCCCCAGACAATATGCCGCAGGGCGGCCAGCGCCGCCGTGGTCAGCGGCATGGACACCCCCTCCCCCAGCCCGGCCCGGCAGGAAGCGCAGTGGAGCGTCCCCTCCCCCAGGTGGATATGGGGTTCCTGGGGCTGTTCCCGCCCGCACACGCCGCACCGGCCGATCTGGGGTTCGTACCCGGCCAGGGCCATGGAGCGCCACTCAAAGGCGGCCTTCACCTGGGCCAGGGGATAATTCAGCTTGTCCAGGGCGTGGAGGCAGTTGAGGGCCACCGCCAGCAGGGCGGGGTCAGGCTGGCCCTCCTCAGCCAGCGCCTCGGTGACCTCGGCCAGGTAGCTGGCCAGGGCCAGCTTGTCCAAATAAGCCCGCACCCCATCGAACAGCCGCTCCGAGGCCGTCTCCTTCACCGACCACATCTCCCGGAATTCGTACAGGGTGAATTCCCCCCAGGCCAGCAGTTGGCAGGCCGCGGAGATGGGGCTGTTCTTTTTCCGGCATCCCCGGGCGGACACGGTGAGCTTGCCCTCCTGTTCCGTCAGCAGGGTTAGGATTTTGTCCGATTCCTTGTAATTCACCTCGCGCAGCACGAGTGCGTTGGTGGTCAGGTGCATCACGCGCCTCCTATGTACAGCCCCGGCATATGCCGGAGCCGTGGATTCAAATGGGCTGCCGGGGCCTGCCCTCCCCATCGGACGGGCTGGGCTCCACACCGGCGGGCGGGCCGGACAGCCCCCACGGGCCCTCGATCTTCAGCCCCGCGTCGGCCTTCTCGCCGCTCCGGCTCATCAGCCACGCCTCCGGCATCCCTGTGCTCCAAAACAGGCCCCAATATTGTTCGCGCATCATCCGCCGCCCCTCCTTTGCCCGTTTAGCATGGGCGGAAACGGGGCGGATATGTCAGGGAAATTTTGTGTGCCGCCCCTCAGCCCTCCGCCATGGTGGCGGCAGACCAGCGCAGCAGCCGGGCAAAGGCGGCCTCTGGCTCTTCTTTGGGATGAAACAGGCTGTATGCCAAAATTTCCCGCTCCTCCCCGACAAGCCGGGGCAGCAGCTCCCGTTTGGCGCGCACATTTTCTCCGGTGCGCAGCTCGTGGAGGGCCCGCAGGGTGAAAAACGCCCCTTTGTGGGCTCCCTCTAAAAAGCCGGGCCATTCCTCCTTGGGCGCGTACAGGTAGGTGTGTACGGCGGCGTGGTAAATGCCGGACGCGCCGATGGCTGCCGCCTCCACCAAGTCCTTCCGGCCCATGGGCGGCAGCAGGGGCCCTAATTCTCCCCGGTACGCCCGCACGTCCCGCGCCAGCTGGCACAGGTCATATTTGGGCCAGCTTTTCAGCTCCCGCGCCCCGCAAAGGAAGCCGCAGGCCTTCTCCCCCTCGGGCATTTGCCGGGCAATGGCCCGGTAGGCGTCCAGATCGGCCAGCTCCACCCGGTCCAGTACCACCGCCACGTCGATGTCACTGTTCTCGTTGGCCTCCCCCCTGCCATAGCTGCCCTGGAGGCCCAGGAACAGCAGCCGGGGGCCGAACCGGCCTGTCAATTTCTCGGCCAGCTCCCCCATCCAGTTTTCAATTTCCACCATGGCTTTAATCCTCCGTGTACCCAAAATTCTGGATGGCGGCGGGGTTTTCTCTCCAGTTTTCTTTGACTTTAACCCAGGTCTCCAGATACACCTTGGCGCCCATGAATGCTTCCATATCCTGGCGGGCCTGGGTGCTGATTTTTTTCAGCATCCCACCGCCCTTGCCGATGATGATGCCCTTGTGGGAGGCCTTTTCACAGTATATGGTCACGTGACAGTCGATGATGTCGTTGTCACGCTGGGAAAATTTTGTCACCTCCACCGCCGTGCCGTGGGGAATCTCCTTATCCAGTTCCCGCAGCAGCTTCTCCCGGACGATCTCCGCCATGATCTGCTGCTCGGGCTGGTCGGTAACCGCCCCGTCAGGGAAGAGCTGGGGTCCCTCGGGCAACCATGTGCCCAGCACCTCCAGCAGCTCCTCCACCCCCTCGCCCGTCTTAGCGGAAATGGGCACCACCGCGTCCCAATCATGGGCCGCACCGTACACGGCCATCACGGAGAGCAGTTTTTCCTTCTCCACCGTGTCGATCTTGTTGATGACCAGGGCGGCGGGGGCCCCCAGGGTCTTGATGCGGCCGATGAGCTCCTCCTCCGGCCCGCCGATATGGTCCACCGGCTCCACCAGCAGCATCACCCCGTCTACATCGGCCACCGACTGGCGAATCACCTTCACCATATAGTCTCCCAGGCGGGTGCGGGCCTTGTGGAGGCCGGGGGTGTCTACAAACACAAACTGGCTGTCCCCCCGGTTGAGGACGGCGCAGATGCGGTTTCGGGTGGTCTGGGGCTTGGGAGAGACGATGGCCACCTTCTCCCCCGCTAGGGTATTGGTCAACGTGGACTTACCCACATTGGGCCGTCCGCAGATGGTAATAATGCCTGATTTTTTGATATTCATAGGTGATCCTCAACTTTCTTGAGCGTTTTATTCCCCACCGTGGTAGTCCAGGCTTTCCCATTTCTCCTGCTCCGAAGCGAAGCTCTCGCCCGGGGAAAAATACTGGTAATGCACCTGCGTCAGCTCCCCGTCAATCCGATCCTCCACTTTGAGGTGCATGGGGAACACCGTGATTTCCTCCTCTGTACGGATGGCCTCGTCCGGCTCCCACCACGTCTCGATCCGCCGCACGCACACCAGCTTGCCGTCCTCCCAGCGGTGGAAGGTGGTCACGCCGTCTCCGGCCCCGCTGTTCCGGGCCCAGCCGTCAATGACCCCCGTCTCCGGGTTGCAGCGGGGGAGCGATATCTCCCGGTACTCCGGCACCTCCACAAACTGTCCGGCCCCCTCGTCCCACACCCAGAGATACCAGGAGCTGGCTCCGTTCCCCATGCTGTTCAGGACGCTGAAATCCATGTACCCATCGAAGTTGGCGTCCAGCTCCTCATGCCGGTCATACGCGTTCCAATCCACATCCCAAGCCGTTCCCTCCAGCTTCTGAATCGGCTGGCTCATATCTGCGGGCTTCCAGACGGAAAGGTACACCGGGTACTCCCACGACTCCCATTCCGGGTTTGGGTTCGGCCCCCGCTCCCCCAGCTCCACCGTCACCAGCAGCGTCCCCAGCTTCCCCCCGGTGTCCACCAGGAACGCATCATGGGTCTCGTCGATGGGCTGCTCCGCCAGAAGCTCCTCGGGGGTCAGCTCCTCCGGCGGCACGCTCACCGGCTCACTGGCCGCAGGGGACGGCTCCGGCAGGGCGCTCTGCTCCTGGGACGGCTCGGGCGGCGCGGACACGGTTTCCACCGGCTTCTCCGCCTGACATCCGGCCAGCAGCAGCGCCAGGGCCGCCGACAATAAAAAACAACGTAATTTCATGTAGTTTTCTTTCTCTCCAGCCCCAATTCGGCCATGATGTCCTCCTCCCGCCCCCGCATCCGGGCCTTCTCCGGCCCCTCGTCCAAATGGTCGTAGCCCAGCAGGTGGAGGACGGAGTGGACAGCCAGATAGGCCAGCTCCCGGCGGTTGGAGTGGCCGTACTCCTTGGCCTGGGCCTTTGCCCGCTCCAGGGAAATGCACATATCCCCCAAGGGAATCAGACCTGTGGCCGGGTCGGCGTCCTCCTCCGGCGGCTTGTCCCCCGGCGTTAAATCGAACATGGGGAAGGACAGCACATCAGTGGGGGCGTCCACCCCCCGCATATCCAGGTTGATTTGGCGGATGACCGCATCATTGGTAACCAGCGCATTGACCTCGCAGGGCGTCTCCACTCCCTCCGCGTTCAAGGCGGCGCGGATCACCTTGCGCAAAAAGCTGCGCAGGCCGTCATCCACTCCCGGGACGTCGGCGGAGATTATGATTTCATGCTCAGGCATCTTATCTGCCCCCCTTAACGCTTGTCCCGCCTGGCGGCCCGGCGCTTCTCATCGTCCTCGTAAGCCTTGATGATGCGCTGCACGATGACGTGGCGCACCACGTCCGCCCCGGTGAGCTGGCAGATAGAGATGTCCTCCACCCCTTTGAGCACCCGCATGGCCTCCTTCAGGCCGGACACCTTGTCCGCCGGCAGGTCAATTTGGGTGGCGTCGCCGGTGATAACGATTTTTGACCCGAACCCCAGCCGGGTG
The DNA here is from genome assembly GCA_910588105.1 of uncultured Oscillospiraceae bacterium. Lineage (GTDB taxonomy): Bacteria > Bacillota > Clostridia > Oscillospirales > Oscillospiraceae > Enterenecus. Next base: position 45,386 of record CAJUQD010000012.1, read on the forward strand.
AGGAACATCTTCATCTGCTCCCGGCTGGTGTTCTGGGCCTCGTCCAGGATGATGAACGAGTCGTCCAGCGTCCGCCCACGCATATAGGCCAGGGGAGCTACCTCAATATTTCCCCGCTCCAGGTACTTCTGGTAGGTCTCCGCTCCCAGCATGTCGAACAGCGCGTCGTACAGGGGACGCAGATAAGGGTCTACCTTGGACTGCAAATCGCCGGGCAGAAAACCCAGCCGCTCCCCCGCCTCCACGGCGGGGCGGGTTAAAATGATGCGGTTGATCTGCTTCTCCCGAAAGGCGGCCACCGCCGCGGCCACCGCCAGATAGGTCTTGCCCGTACCGGCGGGGCCCACGCCGATGGTGACGGTACTGTTTTTGATGGCGTCCACGTACTTCTGCTGGCCGATGGTCTTGGCTTTGATGGGCTTGCCCTTGGCGGTGACGCACACCACGTTCCCCGCCAGCTGGGATATCTTGCCCTCGTTGCCGGAGCGGACCAGCTCGATAATATAACGCACATTCTGCTGGCCGATGGCCTCTCCTTTGGCGGACAGGGTGAGCAGGCCCTGGATGGCTTTCACCGCCCACATGACATTCTCACCCTCGCCGGAAATTTTCAGGTTAGACTCCCGGTTCACCACCGACACGTCCAGTTCCTGCTCAATCAGGCGGATATTTTCGTCGAACAGGCCGAATAGGTTGACGGCCTCCTCCATCCGCTCAATGCTGATATTCTGCTCTGTCATTGGTACACTCCTCTTGCACGGCCCTCAGCCGCCGTCATTGGTATAAATCACGCCTGGAATCCGCCCCACGTCCCCCTCCCGCTTCACGGTGCGCCCAATCTCCTCCCGGCACTCCGCCAGCAGGGTGACGGTGAGCCGTCCGCCCTCCTCCCTGGTCACCAGGTCGGTGTGTAAAACCTCTCCCCGGTTGGCCTCCATCAGCCTTTGCAGCCGGGCGGACAGGGCCTGCTCCAGCCGCAGCGCCGCCTCCTCCCGGTCCACGGACCGCTCCTCCAGCTCATAGGCGCGCAGGGTAGTGGTGGTCAGCCACACGGGAACCGCGCGGCCAAAGAGGCAGAGCTGCTCATTCCTGGTTATTTTATCATATCTACCACCAGAAATGCTACTGTTTTGTAAAAAATCCAAATCGAACCACAAAATTTTTATGCCGTACCCCCTGTGCTCCTCCCCGGTATACGCCTTTCCCTTGGCAGCAAGGGGCACGGTCTCCTCCAAAACCCGCCAGGTCCGGGCAGTCACCGACCCGGCGGCGTGGACGATCAGCCGCCCCAAATCCACCGTGCCATATTCCGGCTCCTTCAGATCCAGCTCGCCGGTGATCAGCACCTCCCCCTTGGCCACCACGTCCCCGTCCTGGAACAGTGGGCGGCCCGCGTCCGCCTGGATGTCCTCAATGATACCGTCCGCCTTGGCCACCACATCGGCCGGGGTGGCCTCGTCCAGCAGCTCCGGCTTTTTTTCCGCCTCGCGCACCACCACCTGCGCCCGAGTCCCATAGATATTGACGGCCAGGTAGCTCAGCTCCGGCAGCCCCCGCAAAGCGTCGTTGGCCGCCTCCAACTCCCGAATGGCCGGGCCATAGGCCCCCGGACATACCCCCACCCGCCGGAGCTGGGAGAGGATGACGGCGGTGGGGACGGTGTCGTTGCCCGTCACCTCCACCACCAGCAGAAACCTGGACAAAAAGCTCACCGCCAAAAAGCAGAACGCCAGCCCCGCCAGAAATCCCCAACGGCGCTCTGCCATCCGCTCCGCCACCACCGCCGCCCCCCGGCGGCCCTTCTCCCGCAGCTCGCACATGGCCCGCTGGGCCAGCCCGTCCAACCGTTTTCGGTTCTGAAGGGCCACGCGGAAGGTGAAGCTGGTCTCGTCCAGCCAGCACAGCTTCCAGAATTGGAGCCGGTTCTGGGCGCACAGGTTCAAAAGCCGCTCGGGAAAAGCCCCGGTAACCTGGACCTCCACATAGCCCCGCAACAGGTTAATGAGCCATTTCATTCCCTCACCTCATAAACTCCACGGCGGTGATGGTCCCCGTGACCAGCAGCTCTTCCGGGGTCATGGCTTTCAGCTCCAGCCCACCGCCCCGCACCACCACCACCAAGCTGCCGCCGGAAATATGGATTTCTTCCGAGCCGTAGGCCAGAATCCCGCAGTGGGGGCCCATGCGCAGCTCCCCGTCCCCGATGATCTCCACCCGTGGCGCGCCCGCCAGCGCGTCGGCGGGCAGGTCAAACAGCCTGGACGCCCGGAGCAGAATGCCCTCTTTTTCTCCCACGATGCATCACCTCTGGCAAGCCTATGAAAATAAGCGCCCCGACTTGCCTGTCCATCGGAATTTCGTGGACTTTTCCCCCATCCTGTGATACAATGTCCGAAAACAGGAAATCAGGTGACAAAATGGAACATCAAAACAGACGCAGGGAGGTGGAAGCCCCCGTCTACACGGTGAACGAGTCCGCCACCCTGCTCCCCTTCCTGCTCTCCAGCGTGAAGGGTAAGAGCCGCAACAACATAAAATCCTTGCTATCCCACCGGCTGGTGGCAGTGGACGGCGTGCCTGCCTCCCGGTTCGATACCCCCCTGTCCCCCGGCCAGCAGGTGGCCATACTCCCCTCCTCCGCCCCCCGGGCGGACGCCCTGCCCTTCCCCCTCCTCTACGAGGACGAGCACCTCATCGTGGTGAATAAACCCGCCAAGCTGCTCAGCGTGGCCAATGATAAGGAAAAGGTGCGCACCGCCTACCATATGGTCACCGACTACGTGAAAGCCCGGCGGGTGGGGGAGCGCATTTTCGTCCTCCACCGGCTGGACCGGGACACGTCTGGGGTGCTGATGTTCGCCCGGGATCCCGAGACCAAGGAGCTGTTCCAGTCCCATTGGAACGAGATGGTCACCCGCCGGGGCTACCTGGCTGTGGTGGAGGGGACGCCCAGGCCGGACCGGGACACCATCCGCTCCTTTTTGGTGGAGACGGACACCCACCTGAGCTTTTCCGGCGCGCCGGGCAGGGGGGCAAAGGAGGCCGTCACCAGCTACGAAGTAAAAAAGGCCGGGGGCGGCTACGCCCTGCTGGACATCAACATCGAGACCGGGCGGAAGAACCAGATCCGCGTCCACATGAAGGAGCTGGGCCATCCAGTGGCCGGGGACAAGCAGTATGGGGCCCGTACCAACCCCATTGGGCGGCTGTGCCTCCACGCCAGTGAGCTGTCCTTCATCCACCCCGCCACCAGAGAGGCGGTCACATTCAAGGCCAAGATGCCCAGGGACTTCAACCGGGTGTTTCGGTGAGGCGATGGGCATGAAATACTTTGACAGCGGATTTGAGGTCAAGGGCGGCTGTAACCATGAGTTCGTCCAAGGGAAATGGGATGGGGAAACATATTGGAGCGATGATTCCCTCATCCTGGACGACGATATCCTGAACGGCCTGAACCTATCGGGCCTGTTGGACTCCGTGGCTCCCGCCTACGACCCATTCGGCCCCACCGAGTTCACCGTGGAGCAGTGGAAAGCCGTCCGCGAAAAAGCAGCGGAAACCGGCGGAGAGCTTGAATTTCTCATTCAAGAGCTGGAGGGCTGGCTGGGCCCCCTCCCTGATGCCGGAATCGCGTTTACAGTTTTAGGGGTATAAGCGGTAGGGACCGCCCCCGGTCAGTGGCCGGGGGCGGTCCTTCATTCCTTCAAGGGTCAGCTTAAAAAGTCCTTCAATTTCTTGGAGCGGCTGGGATGGCGCAGCTTCCGCAGCGCCTTGGCCTCAATCTGCCGGATGCGCTCACGGGTGACGTTGAACTCCTTGCCCACCTCCTCCAGGGTGCGGGTGCGTCCATCCTCAATGCCGAAGCGCAAGCGAAGCACCTTCTCCTCCCGGGGGGTTAGGGTGGACAGCACGTCCACCAGCTGCTCCTTCAGCAATGTGAAGGACGCTGCCTCGGAGGGCTCGGAGGCATCTTCGTCGGGGATAAAATCGCCCAGATGGCTGTCCTCCTCCTCGCCGATGGGGGTCTCCAGCGAGACAGGTTCCTGGGCAATTTTGAGAATCTCCCGCACCTTCTCCACCGGCATGCCCATCTCCTCGGCGGTCTCCTCCGGGGTGGGGTCGTGGCCCAGCTCCTGCAAAAGCTGCCGGTTCACCCGGATCACCTTGTTGATGGTCTCCACCATATGCACCGGAATGCGGATGGTCCTGGCCTGGTCGGCGATGGCACGGGTGATGGCCTGGCGGATCCACCAGGTGGCGTAGGTGGAAAACTTGAAGCCCTTCACATAGTCGAACTTCTCTACCGCCTTAATAAGGCCCAGGTTTCCCTCCTGGATCAGGTCGAGGAACAGCATCCCCCGGCCCACGTACCGCTTGGCGATGGACACCACCAGCCGCAGGTTGGCCTCCGCCAGCTGCTGCTTGGCCCGCTCGCCCCCCTTGATGGCCTTTTTCAGCTCCTTCAGCGTCTCCTCGGGAATCTCCCCGCCGGACTTTTCCAGCTCGGCCAGCTGCTCCTTGGCCGCCGCCCCCGCCCCCATGGCCTGGGCCAGCTCCACCTCCCGCTCGGGGGTGAGCAGATCCACCTTGCCGATCTCCTTGAGGTACATCCGCACCGGGTCGTCGATGGCGAAGGAGTCCACCAGGGTGTTGGGGTCGACAATCTCCTCCTCGGGAATCTCCTCCAGCTCCGCCACCGGGGGGAGGATGTCATCCTCCAGCTCGGGGGGGAAATCGTCCCCGGCGGTGTCGATGCCCAGGTTCTCCAGCACGTCGTATACCTTGTCCATCTGGTCGCTCTCCAGGCTGATGGAGTCCAGCGTCTCCATCATTTCGCCGGAGGACAGCTTGCCCTTTTTATAGCCGGTGTCGATGAGCTCCAGCAGCTTCTCGCCGTTCTGAACCCCCTCGATCATCTTGGCCAGCTCCGCCTTGGCCGCCTCCAGCTTCTCCGGGCTGGCCTGGGTGTGGGGCACGGCGTCCGCCTTTTTCACGGTCTTTTTCTTTTCACTCATTGGTCGCTCATCCTCCATAGGCTTTTTTCTGTTTCAGCGCCTGTTGTAACCCGTTCAGGTCCTCCGCGCTATGTATATTCCCCCTGCGGCTCTCCGCAAGGATGGTCTGCTTACAATCCTCCAACGCCTCCCGGGCGGTATTCCGGGCCTGGGGCTGCTGGGCCGCGGCGGTCAGCCCGTCCAGCTCCTCCGGGGCCAGCTGCCCCTCCAGCGCCGCCAGGGTGACGCCCTTCCCCTCCCGCCACCGCCGGCGCAGCAGGCCGTAGGCCTTACCCAGATGGGGGGCGGAAAACTGCTCCGGCTCCAGCCCGTCCAGCTCCCGGAACAGCTCCGGGTCCAATAGCACCACCCGCAGCACCCCTTCCTCCGCCCGGGCGGAGCGGACGTTGGCGTAGCGCAGCTCCCGGCTTTTGGGCTGGAGCTGCCGGGCGGGGACCAGGTTTTGGCGTTCCTCCTGCTTGCGGGCCTGGCGGACCCGTTTTTTCCGCAGGCCGTCCACCTCCTGCACCACCGCCTCCTTGGACACCTTCGCCAGCTCCGCGCACCGCCCGGCGTAGATGTCCCGCTCCACCGGGCTGGGCAGGCCGGCAATGACCTCCGCCGCCGCCTGGAGGTAGGCCGCCCGCTGGTCGTCACGGCCCAGGTCGAACTGCCCCCGCACCACGTTCAAGCGGTACTCCGCCGAGTTGGCGCTCCGATCCATCAAACTCTCAAAGGCCCCGGGGCCGAAGTTTTTGATGTAGTCGTCCGCGTCCTGCTTGCCCAGCGTCCCGTCGGCCAGCTGCTTTTTGGGCAGGCGCAGCACCTTGACGGCCACCTCCGAATTTTTCAGCAGGGCGATGGCGCGCTGGGTGGCGTCCTCCCCGGCGGCGTCGTTGTCGTAGCACAGCACCAGCTCCTTGGTGTACCGCGCCAGCATCCGCACATGCTCCTCGGTGAGGGCGGTGCCCATAGTGGCCACCGTGTTGTCAAACCCCGCCTGGTGGAGGGTGATGACGTCGATATTGCCCTCCACCAGAATGAAGTTGGGCCGCCTGGTGTTTTTGGCGTAGTTGAGGCCGTACAGGATGGACCGCTTTTTAAAGATGGCGGTCTCCGGGGTGTTCAGGTATTTGGGGGTGGAGTCGTCCATCACCCGGCTGGTAAAGCCGATCACGTCCCCCCGCACGTCGATCACCGGCAGCATCAGCCGATTGCGGTACTTGTCGTACACCCCGCCGTTCTTCCCCGCCACCGCCAGCCCCGCGTCGATGAGGTCGGACTTGTCGTACCCCTTGTCCTTCATGGCGGTAATGAGGCTGTCCCAGCCCTCGGGCGCGGCCCCCAGGCCGAACCGGGCGGAAAATTTCGGGCTGATGCGCCGCTTGTCCCGGATGTAGGCCGCCACCGCCCCCCCCCTGGGGTCGGACAGCATGGAGCGGTAGAACCGGGCGGCCTCGCGGTTGAGCTCCAGGATGCGCCTGCGCTTTTCCCGCCAGGCCCCGTCGCCGGGGCTGTCGTCGGGCACCTCCATCCCCTCCTGCTGGGCCAGCTTGCGCACCGCCTCCGGGAAGGGCAGGCTGTCCATTTCCATCACAAAACGGATGGGGCCGCCCCCCTTGCCGCAACCGAAGCAGTGGAAGATCTGCTTGGACTCGTTGACGGAAAAGGAGGGGGTCTTTTCGTGGTGGAACGGACACAGCCCCCAGTAGTTGGCCCCCTTTTTGTTCAAAGGCAGGTAGGAGGAGACCACGTCCACAATATTCACCCGGCTGTTCAGCTCATCCAGGAACGATTCGGGTATGGCCATGGTCTCACCTCCGCATCATAGCCAATTTTGCCCTGTTTTATCACTATTTTGGGAATTTATAGGTCAATTGGGGCCGCGCGGAACGCCTCCCCCGCCTCCAGCGCTTCTATGGTTCCGGCGGAGAGGTCAAAAAGGTGGGCGGCGAACTGGGCCGAACGCTCCTCCGGGAGCAGGACGCGCAGCAGTACGTCCGCGCCGTAGTCCACCCGCTCCTCCACCCCGCCGAACCGGGCCACCTCCCGCCGGACCTCCTCAAACCGGGCATAGGGGCACGGCGCCTCCATAACCACCCACCGGCGGACGGCGGACACACCCGCGGCGTCCAGCGCGTCCTTGGCGCTTCTGGTATAGGCCCGCGCCAGCCCCCCCGCCCCCAGCAGGATGCCGCCGAAGTAGCGGGTCACCACGCAGCACACGTTGACCACCCCCTCCTTCTGGAACACCCCCAGCATGGGCTGTCCGGCGGTGCCCTGGGGCTCTCCGTCGTCGGAGTAGCGCACCGCACCGTCCTTGATGAGGTAGCACCAGCAGTTGTGCCGGGCGTCATGGTATTTCTTTTTCATCTCGCCGATGCGTCCCCTGGCCTCCTCCTCCGTCTCCACCGGGAAGACGTGGCCGATGAAGGTGGAGCGTTTTTCCGTGAACTCCGTCTCGGAGGGACGCGATGGCACCCGATATTCTGTCATGCTGATTCCCCACATGTTGTCACGCGGCGTCGAAGGCCCCGCGCCTCTACTTTTTTACCCATCCCTTCGGGATAAACAGATCGCCAAACTGCTCCGCCGCGTAGGTGTCCGTCATGCCCGCAATGTAATCCAGCGCCGCCCGCTCCTTCCCCTCCCGCACCAGGATCTCCTGGTATTCCGGGGGCAGCTTGTCCTCATGCTTCAGATAGTATTCGTACATCAGGCAGATCATGTCCTCCGCCTTGCCCTCCTCCCCCTTGGCCTCGGGGTTAAAGTAGACGGACTGGAACATGAATTCCTTCAATTCCTGCATGGCCTGGGCCACCGGCCCGGACTGGCGGATCACGTCCCCCTGGGCGCTCTCCCGGATGATATCCATGGTCAGCGTCTCAATGCGCTCCCCGTGGGTAAAGCCCAGGGTCTGGGAGATATGGACGGGGATGTCGGTGGGGTAGATGATGCCCCCCCGCATGGCGTCGTCAATGTCGTGGTTGATGTAGGCGATTTTGTCGGCAAAGCGCACCAGCTGGCCCTCCAGGGTGTCCGCCGCCGGCCCCCTGGTGTGGCACAGGATGCCGGAGCGCACCTCATGGCATAAATTCAGCCCCCAACCGTCGTTCTCCAGCCGGTCCACCACCCGCAGGGACTGCTCATAATGCCGGAATCCCCCCTCCACCATCCTGGACAGCGCCCGCTCCCCGGCGTGGCCGAAGGGGGTGTGTCCCAGGTCGTGGGCCAGGGCGGCGGCCTCGGTGAGGTCCTCGTTGAGTCCCAGCCCCCGGGCCATGGTCCGGGCGATGCGGGACACCTCCAGCGTATGGGTCATCCGGGTGCGGTAGTGATCCCCCTCGGGCTGTAAAAACACCTGGGTCTTGTGCTTCAGCCGCCGGAAGGACTTGCAGTGGACCACCCGGTCCACATCCCGCTGGAAGCAGGTGCGCATGGGGCAGGGCGGGATCTCCCGCTGCCTCCCCCTGGAATTGGCGGACAGGCAGGCCCGGGGCGACAGGGTCTGGCGTTCCAGCTTCTCGGTGCGTTCCCGGATGGTTTGCTCCATACCGTCTCCCTCCCGTTTTTCTGTCAAAGGCCAAATTGCTGTCTATTACTTATACCCCATCCGTTGGGAAAACCCTTTTTATTTTTGAAGATTTTTTGCATATTTTTCTTCTCCGCCCCATAGTCTCCCTCCGGGGAGGGATTGCCATGACCATGAGCGTCCATCTGGCCCGCCTGCTGGTGCTGGCGGTAATCTTTGTCAACGGCTGGACCGACGCGCCGGGCGCCATCGCCACCGCCGTGGGGTCCGGGGCCATGTCCTTTCGTAAGAGCGTATGGATGGCGGCGGCCTGTAATTTCATCGGCGCGGCGGCGGCCTGCTTGTGTTTTCCCGCCGTGGCGGATACCATCGGGGAACTGGTGGCCTTTTCCAGCCCCCGCGCCGCCGTCACCGCCCTCAACGCCGCGCTGCTGTCCATCGTGCTGTGGGCGGTGGCGGCGTGGCGGTTCGGCCTGCCCACCAGCGAGAGCCACGCGCTGCTGGCCGGCCTGTCCGGCGGGGCGCTGGCCCTGGGCGTGGGGGCGGCCCAGCCCAGCGCCGGGGCGTGGCTGCGGGCGCTTTCGGGGCTGGCCCTGTCCCTGCCCGCCGGGATGGCGGCGGGGCGGCTGTTCCGGCGGCTGCTGGCGGGCCGGGTGCGCCGCCCGGCGGCGTGGCAGCGGGCGGGGGCCGCCCTCACCGCCCTGCTCCACGGGGTACAGGACGGGCAGAAATTCATGGCCCTGCTGCTGCTCACCGGCGGACTTGGTGGGGAACAGCCCGCCTCCCGGCTGTCCCTGGCCCTGCTCACTGCCGCGGTGATGGCCCTGGGCACCGCCCTGGGAGGAAAACCCATTGTGGAGAAGATGGGCACCGAGCTCGCCAACCTCACCCCCGCCGAGGGCCTGTCGGCGGATCTTGGGGCGGGGGTGGTGCTGCTGGTCTGCTCCGCGCTGGGCCTGCCTGTCTCCACCACCCATGCCAAGGTGTCCGCCATCTGCGGCGCGGGCCGGGGGGCGGACCGGCGGGTGATGGGCCAGATGGCGGGGGCGTGGGCCCTCACCTTCCCGGTGTGCGGGGGGGTGGCCTTTGCCCTCACCCGGCTTATGATGGGATAAAAACAGCCCCGGCCCGCGCGGTGCGCGGGCCGGGGCTGCCTAATTCATTTGTTCCAATTGAGCACATCCCGGTTTTTCACGAAATACTCCACGCCGGAGTACAGGGTGGTAGCGGCAATCACAATGACGCACGTCCAGTCCAGCGCCCACCTGGGTATGGGCAGGACGGTGAGGTGCATCAGGCACAGGCACACCATGGTGGCAAAGGTCTTGACCTTGCCGGACATGCCCGCTGCGATGACCCGGCCGTTGTCCACCGCCACCAGCCGCAGGCCGGACACGGCGAACTCCCGGGCCATGACGATGACCAGCGCCCAGTCGGGGAAGCGGCCCATGGCGCAGAAGCAGGTCATGGCGGTGAGCACCAGCATCTTGTCCGCCAGCGGGTCCATGAACTTGCCGAAGTCGGTCACCAGATTGTGCTTCCGGGCGATGTAGCCGTCCAAAAAATCGGTAAGGCTGGCCACCACGAACACCGCCAGGGCGGCGTAATTGTTGCCGGGAAAGTCCAGGTGCCACAGCACCAGGTACACGGGTATGAGGATAACGCGCAGCAGGGTCAGTTTGTTGGGTAAGTTCATGGTGTTCCTCCTTCATGTTCCGCCTGTTCTTCCATTGCCTCCCGGACGGCCAGCGCCCAGCTCTCCGGATATTTTCCCCGCAGATAGCGGGCAAAGGGATCCCCGGGCCGGGCCAGCAGCTTCTTTTCCCGGATGGTATCCGCCTCGGCCCGGACGATCCACCGCCGCCTCTTTTCGCCCATTTCCTCCCAGCGGACAATTTTCAGCGCCCCCATCCGCTCCTGTTCCAGCAGGGCGGCCAGCACGTCCGGGATGGGCCGCTCCTCCGCCACCGACACCTCCACGCCCGTCACATACTCGTTTGGGATGGCGGTGGGCTCCATATCCCCCCGCCCCGCGCACAGGTAGAGGGAGGCGGAACGGCCCCGGTACAGCTCCTCCAGGGCGTTGGGGAAGTACTCCTCGTAGTAGATCCTCCCGTCCCTGGTGTAGCCGTAGGCGTATTCAAAGTGCTTGATCCCATACAGCAGCGCCATGGGCAGGCTGGCCGTCAGGCACACCTGCCTGGGCTTGCCGAAGTACTGGGTCACGCTGGGCCTGAGCACCTTCAGCCCCGGCGTGGGCGAGCAGTGGTAGAGCGTCATCCCTCAACCTCCCCCGTCAGCTCCCCATCGGCCACGCCGGTGATGCGCACCCACACGAACGTCCCCGCCGGGACAAGCCCCGCCGCCGTGAACAGCACCCGTCCGTCGATGTCCACCGAGTCGGCGTAGGTGCGTCCCGCATAGCAGCCCGCCTCCCCATCAAAGCCCTCGCACAGCACCTCCATACACGTGCCCAGCCGCGCCTCGTTGTATTCGTCCATGATGCGGGACTGGAGGTCCACCACCAGTTCCACCCGGCGCCCGGCAGCCTCCTGATCCACCTGGTTTTCCATGGCGGCTGCCAGGGTGCCCTCCTCCGGGGAAAACTGGAATACCCCCGCCCTCTGGAGCTTCTGCTCCCGCAGGAACTGGCACATCTCCTCAAACTCTGCCTCCCCCTCACCAGGCAGGCCGCAGATGAGGGAGGTGCGGATCACCACGTCGGGCATGGCGGCCCGCAGCCTGGCAAACAGCGCCCCAATCTCCGCCTTGGTGCTCCTCCGGCGCATAGCCTTCAATATGCCGTCGTTGGCGTGCTGGATAGGAATATCCAAGTAATGGACGATCTTCTTCTCCCGGGCGATCACCTCGATCAGCTCATCCGTCACCGCCTCCGGGTAGAGGTAATGCAGCCGGATCCAGTGAAAGTCCAGTTTGCACAGTTCCGTCAGCAGCTTGGCCAGCGTCGTCCCATCCTTCAAATCCAGCCCGTAGCGGGTGATGTCCTGGGCGATGACGATGAGCTCCTTCACCCCGCTGTCCGCCAGCCCCTCCGACTCTTTCAAAAGGGCCTCCATGGAACGGCTGCGGTAGCGCCCCCGCAGCTTGGGGATGACGCAGAAAGCGCAGCCGTTGGAGCAGCCCTCGGCGATTTTCAGATAGGCCGTCCAGGGCGGCGTGGTTACCCAGCGCTCCCCGTCCTCAAAGGTGTGGTGGATGTCGCCAAAGAACTCTGGCCGCTCCCCCGCCATCACCCGTTCCACGGCGGACACGATATCGGTGTAGCTCCCGGTGCCCAGCAGGCCGTCCACTTCGGGCAGCTCGGCACGGATGTCGCCGGGATAGCGCTGGCTGAGGCAGCCCGCCACCAGCAGCTTTTTCAGCCGCCCCTGGTTTTTCAGCGCCGCCAGCTCCAGAATGCTGTCGATGGCCTCGCTCTTGGCTGACTCGATGAAGCCGCAGGTGTTGAGCACCGCCGCGTCCGCCCCGTCCGGGTCGCCGGTGACGGTGTGGCCCGCCGCCCGGCACAGGGCCATCATCTGCTCGGTGTTCACCAGGTTTTTGGCGCAGCCCAGGGAGATAAAGGCTATCTTATATGGCATTGTGTCACCTGATTTCCATTTTTATCATTTATAGGCTTGCGGCCTTCGCTTCATGATAGGTTGGCCAGTCAGGGCTGTACTGCCCATTCGCTTGATTTCCCCAGAGCGTCCAGCCTTCCCGCTCTCCCCTTGCAAACAGCTCCAGATACAGTCCCGGACTGCTTGCCTCAATCAGCTTGATCGCCTCATTGGGCTTTCTGGAGTGCCCGCTCATCTGCGACTTCTTCTAACATGATTTTTCATCCTTCCAGTCGGAAAAGCGCTGTTAAAATTATAAAACTCATGCTTTTGCGTAATGCTGTTTGGAATTGACGCTTTCCATTGCTCCATTTTATCACCCTCACCATCCGTATTCCCAATGAGCCAGGGCTTGTTTGAAAATTGCCGACACGTCCAATCGGTGGGCTTTTTTCCGCCGCGCCGCTGGGCATATTGCCAATTTTCAAGCGGCGCCTAATCCTCCCACTCTGCCCGGATGCGCTCCAGCGCCGCAGAAATCTCCTCCCACCCGTACCCCCGCCGGGCCAGGTAGTCGGACACCTTTTTCAAATTCTCCCGGGTGGGCCCTTTCTCCCGGAGCTTCCGGCGGGCCAGCTCCAGCACCTGGTCCCCGTCCGGCGCCCGCTCCTCCAGGGCGTCCTCCCAAAACTCCCGGGGCACCCCCCGGCGGTACAGCTCGTCCCGGAGCTTCCGGGGGCCGCACCCCTTGGCGGCGTAGTGGCGGACCACCATGCGGGCGTACTCTTCATCGTTGAGCAGGCCCAGCTCGGTGAGCCGGTCGGCCACCTCTTCGGCCCGCTCCCGCAGGGCTTTCCGCCGGGCCTCCAAAAGCGCCGGGTCGGGGCCGTCGTCCAGCTTGTCATAGGGGTATTTTTCCCGTTTCTGCCGGGGCGGGGCGCACAGCTTGTCCAGCAGTTCCTTCCGGGACATGGGCCGCTGGGCCAGCAGCGCCACCGCCCGTTCCATCAGCCGGAACCGCTCCCCGGCAGCACACAGCGCCTCGTCCTCGGCCCCGGTAAGCTCTTTCCCCGGGTAAAGGCCCAGGGATACCACGTCCCCCTCGCCCACCCGGACGATGGAGGCGTCGTCCAGCCACGCCAGCCACCGGCCCTGCTTGTGCCGGAAGGGCTCTAACTTCTCGATTTTCATCGTTTAACCTTCAAAGTCCTCGGCATCCACGTCCACCGCCCGGCCCGCCGCCTTGGCCGCCGCCTGGGACTGGCGGCTCATCAGCTTGTAGGCATTGGCGCGCACGTCCGCTTCCACCTGGGCGGCAATCTCTGGGTTGTCGTTGAAGTATTTCTTCACCGCGTCCTTGCCCTGGCCCAGCCGGGTGTCCCCCATGGAGAACCAGGAGCCCGACTTCTGCACGATGTCCAGCTTGACAGCCAGGTCCACCAGCTCGCCCATTTTGGAAATACCCTCGCCGTACATAATCTCGAACTCCGCCTCCCGGAAGGGGGGCGCCACCTTGTTTTTCACAATCTTGGCCCGGGTGCGGTTGCCGATGATCTCGGTGCCGTTCTTGATGGCCTCAATCCGGCGCACCTCCATACGCACCGAGGCGTAAAACTTCAGCGCCCGGCCGCCGGTGGTCACCTCGGGGTTGCCGTACACCACGCCCACCTTCTCCCGCAGCTGGTTGATGAAAATGACAATGCAGTTGGTCTTGGAGATGGACCCCGCCAGCTTGCGCAGGGCCTGGCTCATCAGCCGGGCCAGTAGGCCCACATGGCTGTCACCCATGTCGCCCTCGATCTCCGCCCGGGGGGTGAGGGCCGCCACCGAGTCCACCACCACCACGTCGATGGCGCCGGAGCGCACCAGGGCCTCGCAGATCTCCAGCCCCTGCTCTCCGGTGTCCGGCTGGGAGATGAGCATGGAGTCAATGTCCACCCCCAGGGCGCGGGCGTAGGTGGGATCCAGGGCGTGCTCCGCGTCGATGTAGGCCACCTCGCCCCCCCGCTTCTGGGCCTCGGCCACGATGTGCAGGGCCAGGGTGGTTTTGCCGGAGGACTCGGGGCCATAGATTTCAATGATACGCCCCTTGGGTACGCCGCCGATGCCCAGGGCGATGTCCAGCGACAGCGACCCGGTGGGGATAGCCTCCACCACGATATGGGAATTTTCGCCCAGGCGCATGATGGATCCCTTACCGTACTCCTTCTCAATCTGCGCGATGGCGGTAGACAGCGCCTTCTTCTTATCCGCCGCCGGGGCAGCGGGCTCAATTTGTTTCTTCTTCTCAGCCATGTACGATCATCCTTTCCTACCGGCATGATTTTGAAAGCCGCCGGTCTCTTCCTGCCCATATGCTACTCTTTTTAATGTCCCATAAACCGGGCCTTAATCGCACTCCCGCGGGGTGTTTCTTCCAAATCCCCCTATCTGCTTCTTCTGATCAGGAAGCGCTGCAAGCGCAGACGCTTTCCCGTCTCTGTCTCAAACTCGTTTAGCCCCTCTTTTCGGTAATCGAACTTTTCCACCAGCCTCATGCTTCCAACGTTTCGGATGTCCGCCTCAAATACGTACCACTCCTTGCGGTAGCTGCCGTCTGTAAATTTCAGCACACCTGCCAGGGCTTCCCAGGCATAGCCCTTTTGCTGCTCCCCTTTTTTGATCCAAATCCCCAGCTCGGGACATTCCTCCTGGATGCCATGTACCTCAACGCCACCCAAAAAACCACCGTCCTGGGTCAGAATGGACAGGAACAGCATCTCGTTTTGGTGCATCAGATCCATAAACCCCTGCAACGTCTCCTGGGCCGCCGCCACAGAGGCAAAGGGATCCGGATACTGATATTTTGTAATTTCCCCGTCAAATGCCGAGACATATTCCTCCAAGTGGCCCATCTCAAACGGCACAATTTTAAGCCGGCCCGTCTCAATTACCACACCCATTCCGCACCTCCGCTATTCCACATCATTGTACACCTCAATGCCCAACAACTTGACTATAAGCCCCTCCTGAAGGGGCTTCTCTGTCTCCAAACCGTTCAGGCGGCGAACCCTGGACACCGTGTACAAAAGCGCCCGGTACTCCACCGTCCCGCCGTCCTTCAGGTGATTCGGCATGGGGAACAGACAGGCCAGCAGCAGAACGCCTGTCACGATCAAAGCGAGCTTCTTTTTCACGGGGAATCCTCCTTCGCTTGTTCCGTGCTCCCCTGGTGTCACGCTACGGATTGTCCGCGCGGCCGGGTCGCTTTCGCTCCGATTCGGGCAAAACCCACCCCCGCCTTGCGGCGGCCGGGCTTTCCCCTCACTCTGCTCCAAGCTCCCCTGCGCGGCTATCCTCCGCGCTTCCCTGGTGTCACGCTGCGGATTGTCCGCGCGGCCGGGTCGCTTTCACTCCGATTCGGGGAAAACCCGCCCCCGCCTTGCGGCGGCCGGGCTTTCCCCTCACTCCGCTCCAAGCTCCCCTGCGCGGCTATCCTCCGCGCTTCCCTCTACCACCCGCCAGTGCATCCCCGGATCCATGGTAGTCTGGATATCCGTATACCCGTTCTCCGCCAATATGTACTCCACCGCCGGGGCCTGGTCATAGCCCACCTCAAAGGCCAGCTTGCCGCCGCCCTTCAGCGCCCGCTTCCATTTCCTGGCAATTACGCGGTAGAACTTCAGCCCGTCCTCCCCGCCGTCCAGCGCCATGCGCGGCTCGTAATCCCGGACAGAGGGGTCCAGCCGCCCGATCTCCAGAGTGGGGATGTAGGGCGGATTACATAAAATCAGGTCGAAATCCCGCAGGATGCGGGGGGGAGGCTCCAGCGCGTCCGCCTGGACGGGGTTCACCTGATCCGTCAGGCCACACCGCCGGATATTCTGCCTGCACACCCGCAGAGCGTCCTCCGACCACTCCGCCAGAAACACCCTGGTGTTGGGGCAGTTGTCCGCCACGGCAAGGCCCACGCACCCGCTTCCCGCGCACAAGTCCAGCACACGGGTGCCGTCTGGCAGGTCGCGGACAAACAGGATGCCCCGTTCCACCAGCGTTTCGGTGTCCGGCCGGGGGATGAGCACATCCCGGCACACATCCAGCGTCAGACCGTAAAACTCCCACTCCCCGATGAGGTAGGCCACCGGCTCGCCCTTCAGACGGCGCTCCAACAGCCCCCGGAACCGTTTTCCCGCCCCATCGGAGGCATACAGCGGCAGATCCCGGATAAATTCCTCCCGGCTTTTGCCGGAGGCAAAGCACAAAAGCTCACGGGCCTCCAGCTGGGCCTGCTCCACCCCGGCGGCTTTCAGCGCCTTCCGTGCGTCCAGGTATAGGTCGTTGTAGGTTGCGGGCATGGATTCACCCTCTCTCTGTGCTTCGTTGTCACGCTGCGAAGCGGCCAGGGCGCTCGGTCGCTCTCCCTCCGCCTCGGCCTGGTCTGGGGCGGCTTTGCCGCCCTGCGTTCGGCCTCACGCGGTCCAAGCTCCCTCGCTGTCCACTTCTCCGCGCTTCTTTTTTACCAGGCATCCGATCCCTTCTCCTCCGGCAGTACGCGCTTGAGCGCCTCAATGCCCACCTCAATCATGGAATCGTCCGGCTCAAAGGTGGTGAAGTTCTGCATCCACATGCCTGGCGCCCGCAGGGCCCGGCAGACCGGCCCGTCATGGCCGCCCACATAGCGGTTGAACTCGTAGGTCACCCCCACGATGACAGGCAGCATCAGCAGATGCAGCGCCATGCGCAGAAACGTATTTTCAATCTTCAGCGGGGTGAAAATCACAATGGACAGAAAGATGGACACGGCGATGACCACAAACAAAAAGCTGGTGCCGCACCGGGGATGGTGCCGGGGCTGCCTGCGCACATTCTCCACCGTCAGCTCCAGGCCGTTTTCATAACAGTAGATGGTCTTGTGCTCCGCGCCGTGGTACTCAAAAACCCGGTGGATTTCCTTCATCCGTGAACACAGGAACAGATAACCCATGAAAATGGCCACCTTGAGCACGCCTTCCATCACCGAGCGCACCCACAGCGGCATGGTGGTCCACACCAACCCGACCAGACCCGTCAGGGCGGTGGGCAGCAGGATAAACAGCCCCACCGACATGGCGATGCCCAGCACAGCCGCCAGCGTAATGATGATACTGACGGCTTTTTCTCCCTCGAAATGCTCGCTGATCCACTTGTCGAGGCCGGTGAGCTCCACCCCTTCTTCCAGAGAGCCATCGTCGGACAGCTCCGCCGAACGCATCAGCGCCTTCATCCCGTGCACCATGGAGCCGCCAAAGACAAACAGCCCCCGGATAAAGGGCAGCCTGGCCGGCCCTTTCTTGGGCTTGACCATCTCCTCCTCAACCACCAGCTCACCGTCCGCCTTGCGCACCACCATCGCCCGCTTGCCGGGCCCCTGCATGAGGATGCCCTCCAGCAGGGCCTGGCCCCCGCAGGTTGTTTTGAACGGGGTGCAGTTTCCTTCTTGTTTTGCCATATTAATCTCCTTTTCCCCGTGTTTTCCACAGTATACCAGAGGCGGCGGAAAAACGCAAGAGTTTTAAAACTTTTGTTCGGTTTTTGCGCCACTACGCGGTCTCCACTCCAATGGGCAGACGGATGGTAACCGCGCAGCCCCCTCCGGGGGCGTTGGCGATATCCAAAGTTCCGTTGTGGCTGTTGATGATCTCATCGCACACCGCAAGACCGATGCCCGAACCCCGGGCCTTGGACGAACCCTTGTAAAACTTGTATTTGATGAAGGGCAGCTCCTCCGGGGGGACGCCAGGGCCATGGTCCCGGATGCGGATGACCACCCGGTCCTCCTCCCGGCCCACAGACACCTCCACCCTGCCCCCCGAACCACCGTGCTTGTCCGCGTTGTCCAGCAGGTTGCAGAACACCTGCCGCAGCCGCTCCG
>CAJUQD010000013.1 GCA_910588105.1 uncultured Oscillospiraceae bacterium
GTTTTGCCAGCGGACAGGGGTGGTTTGAACGGTAATCATATGCAGTTCCTCCCGTGGGGTGATTTGCTTTAGTGTAGCAAATTATCACACAAAAAGCAAGAAAACCGGGAAATTTTACCGGCATCAAAATGCACAATAAAATTCCCCGGCGGGTCTGGTCAATTATCGTGGAGGAAGTACAGCAGGTCGCGGACGTTCCGGCCCACGATGAAAGCGGCGTTATCCGTGTTGTCAACGATGTAGAGCGCCACCCCGTTTTCGTATTGGGCGGAGGTTTTGACCACTGTGCCGTCGTAGGCGATGGATAGGGTACAGCGGCTGCGGGGGCTTTGGACATCCGGCGCGGGGGTGGCATAGTCCAAGATGATCTGCAAACCTTGAACGGACAGGCTGGTCACCTGCGCGTCCTGGCCGCCGATTTGGAGCGTTCCGGCGTTTGCCAGGCTGACAGGCAGTTCGCGGGGGGGTGGGTCCACCTCGCCCGGGTTGGGGAAAAAAGAGGCCACGTCTTTGCTGGCCCGCAGCACTTCGGCCAGCTCAAATTCCTCCTGGGTGATGAGGGCGAAGGGACAGGTTTTGACGGCCTCGTCGGCGGAGGCGGTCTGGGCCCTGTAGGCATAGATCTTGTGGGGATTGAGCCAGAGCAGCAAAAAGATCACCGCCGCGCACAGCGGCAGGGCCGCCGCGGCGATCAGCCAGCGGGGGAGAGGTTTTTTATCCATGGCGCGCCTCCTTTTTTCAACAGTATACCACAGGCCGGAGGGGAGCGCAAGACGGGGGAAGAGCGGGGCCGGGGCGGCGTTTTTCGATTGGCACTGGAATTTTGCGGTGAAGTGTGGTAATATAATAAGCCAAGCATATGCCGCGCCCGCGGCAGTATGAGAATGAGGTGACTACATTGGAATTTTGGATGGCAATTGTGCTGGGACTGGTGCAGGGGGTGGCGGAATTCCTGCCCATCTCCAGCTCGGGGCACCTGTCCCTGCTGCAAAGCTTTTTCGGCATGGAGGAGCCCGACGCTTTGTATAATATCCTGCTCCACTTTGCCACGCTGCTGGCGGTGTGCGTGGTGTACCGGGGGGACATCGCGGATATGGTTGTGGAGTTCTTCCGGGGAATCGCCGCGCTGTTCGGCGGGGCCGGGGCGCGGGAGCGGGGCAACCCCCCCGAGGCCCGGCGGCTGGTGCTGCTGCTGATTCTGGGCACCCTGCCCCTGTTTCTGGTGCTGCCCATTGAGGACTTTGTGGAGGAGCTGGGGGCAAATCCGGTGTTCGTCTCCGTTATGCTGCTGGTCACCGGCTGTATTTTGTACCTATCCGACCACTACGGCGGCGGGCGGAAGAACGGCTGCACCGCCACGGTGAAGGATGTGCTGCTGGTGGGGCTGGCCCAGGGGGCGGCCACCATCCCCGGCCTGTCCCGCTCCGGCACCACCATCTCCGCCGGGATGGCCCTGGGCTTTGAGCGCAACTTCGCCGTCCGCTTCTCCTTCCTGCTCTCCCTGCCCGCTGTGCTGGGGGCCACCCTGCTGAAGGTAGTCAAGGTGGCGGGTGCGGGGGAGATCGACATGAACCTGCTGCCCATGTACCTTGCGGGCATGGCGGTGGCCGGGGTGGTGGGCTATTTCTCCATCTCCCTGGTGAAGCTGCTGGCCAGCAAGGGTAAATTCGGCATGTTTGCCTACTACTGCTGGATCGCCGGGGCCGCCGCCCTGGCAGGCAGCCTCCTTCTCCCCATCCTTGCCCCCGCGGCGTAATACACACAGGGAGGTTTACCCCATGGCTTCCACACAAAAGAGAAATTCAGCGGTGAACGGCGGCGGTTCCAAGGGCCGCTCCGCGTCCAATACGTCCAAAAGCGGCGGCAAGCAAGCCGCGTCCAGGCCAGGGGCCCAGTCCAAGGGCCGTTCCCGCCGGTCCGCCCCCCAGAAAAAGCCCTACCGCCGGGAGGTGGGGGGGGCGGTGTGCCTTCTGCTGGCCCTGTTCGGGGCCATCGGCTATTTCAAGACGGAGGAGGGGGCGGTGATCGCCCTGTTCTGCGACCTGCTCAAGGGGCTGTGCGGCTACGGCTTCTATCTGGCCCCGCCCATGCTGCTGGCCGCCGCCGTGATCCTGATCCTCCACCGGGGCCGCCCTGTCCGGCTGCGGGTGGCGGGGGCGGTGTGCCTGCCGGTGTTTGTGGGCGCGCTGCTCCACCTGCTGCTGGGCAAGGGGGAGTACCAGTGGGGCTGGGAGCTCTTTGGCCGGCTTTGGACGGATGGCCGGACGGTGGCCTGCGGCGGCGTGGTGAGCGGCACGCTGGCCATGGCCTTCCGCTTCGCCTTCACCACCGTAGGGGCCGTTGTGGTGCTGCTGGTGCTCACTGCGGCGGCGGCGCTGTGTGCGCTGCGCCTCACCCCGGCGGATATTCTGGACTATCTGCAAGACCGGCGGGAGCAGCGCCCGGAGTACGACCCGGACGACTACCCTGAGCCGGAGGAGCGACCCCGCAGGCCCGCCCGCAAGGAGCCGAAGCCCGCCCCGGCCCGGCGGAGGAGCGCGGCCATCGACATACCCGTGGACGACGGCCCCTTGCTGGCAAAAAAGCCCACCACCCCGGTGACCACCGTGCGCAAGAAGTCCTTCTTTGACAAGGTGGCCGGGGTGGCGCTGCCCGGCCAGGGGGACAGGCCCCCGGCTGTGGAGGGGGAGCCCCCGGAGTACGAGAACGTGGCCGAGCTGCGCCCCATGAAGGAGCCTCCCCGTACCCCCAAGCCCTCCCCGGTGGCCCCGCCCCCGGCTATGGACGACCTGATCCCCCCGGCAGCGCCCATCCCCCTGCGCACGGAGCCCGCGGCGCCCCCGGCGGCCCGGGAGGAGCCGGTGCCGCCCCCCGTCATCCGGGAACCCGCTCCCCAGAAGCTGTCCAAGGAGGAGGAGCAGGCCCAGGTGCGGGAGGAGATGGCCCGGGAGATCGAGGCGGGCATGGAGCAGGATCCCCCCGCCTACCGCTACCCCCCCGTGACCCTGCTCAACGAGGGGGGAGGGGGGAATGCCGCCGCCGCAGACGGGGAACTCCACGCCAACCAGCAGCGCCTCCAGGACGCCCTCCAGTCCTTCGGCGTCAGCGCCCGCATCGTAAACGTCATCCGGGGCCCCGCCGTCACCCGGTATGAGCTGGAGCTGGATCAGGGGGTGAAGCTGAACAAGATCACCAACCTGTCCGGCGACATTGCTCTGGCCCTGGGGGCGTCTGCCGTCCGCGTGGCCCCCATACCCGACAAGATCTCCACCGTGGGCATCGAGGTGCCCAACCGGCAGGTCAGCCCGGTGTGCATCCGGGATGTGCTGGGCTCCAGGATCTTTACCGACAGCCCCTCCAAGGTGTCCTTTGCCGTGGGCAAGGACATCAGCGGCCAGCCCATCGTGGGCAATATCGCCCGCCTGCCCCACATGCTCATCGCGGGCACCACCGGCTCGGGCAAGTCGGTGTGCACCAACTCCCTCATCATCTCCCTGCTCTATAAGGCCACGCCCGAGGAGGTCCGCCTCATCATGGTGGACCCCAAGATGGTGGAGCTGAGCGTCTACAACGGCATTCCCCACCTGCTCATCCCGGTGGTCACCGACCCGAAAAAGGCCGCAGGGGCATTGCAGTGGGCGGTGAGCGAGATGATGAAGCGCTACCAGAAGTTCTCCGAGGTGGGGGCAAAGGACTTGGCGTCCTACAACAACCACGCCGCCCAGGGGGAGGATCTGGAGCCCATGCCCCAGATCGTGGTGGTTATTGACGAGCTGGCCGACCTGATGCTGGTGGCGGCCAAGGAGGTGGAGGAGTCCATCTGCCGGGTGGCCCAGATGGGCCGTGCCTCGGGCATACACCTGGTCATCGCCACCCAGAGCCCCCGGGCCGACGTGATCACCGGCCTGATGAAGGCCAACATCCCCAGCCGCATCGCCTTCGCGGTGGCCTCCAGCCTGGAGTCCCGCATCATTCTGGACACCATCGGCGCGGAAAAGCTGGTGGGCAAGGGGGACATGCTGTACGCCCCCTTGGGGCAGGACAAGCTCCGCGTCCAGGGCTGCTTCATCACCGAGGAGGAGGTGGCCAATGTGGTGGACTTCATCAAGGAGGGGGCGTCCGCCCAGTACGATGAGCAGGTGATGCACGAGATTGAGAAGAACGCCGAGGACAAAAACAAAGCGGAAAAGGGCGTGGGCGGGTCCGACCCCGGCGCGGGGGGCGGAGACGACTACGACGAGTTGCTCCCCGCCGCCATCGACGTGGTGCTCGAGGTGGGGCAGGCATCGGTGTCCATGCTCCAGCGCAGGCTGAAGCTGGGCTATGGCCGGGCCGCCCGGCTGGTGGACCAGATGGAGGAGAAGGGGGTCGTCGGCCCCTTCGAGGGCTCCAAGCCCCGGCAGCTGCTTATCACCAAGGAGCAGTGGGCAGAGATGCAGTATAAGCAGAACATGGTGGCCGCCGTGCCCGATGAGCTTCCCTTTGAGGGGGGCGCCTCCCCCAAGGACAGGGACACCCCGCCCTTCGACCTGGATCAATAAAGCAGGGCCGCCCGGAAGCCTCCGGGCGGCCCTGCTCTTTTGCGGCTTTGGTCAGAAGGGGAGGGAGCGCTCCGCCTCGGGGCTGTCCTCCGGCCCATCCCGGGGGGCCAGGGCGGCCACGGTGACCGACCCCCGGCCATACTTGGAACGGATGGCGTCCATGGTGCGCTCCAGCCTCTCCACCCGCTCCCGCCTTTGGGGGGCGGCGGACTGGAACAGGTCCAGCTGCACCGCGGCCTCCCCCTCCGGGATCAGGCTGTGGGCGGTGAGGGTGATGGCCCGGATGGGCGCGCCTGACTTCCAGCTGCGCTCGATGATGCCCATGGCGGCGTGGTACAGCTCCCGGGCGGTGTTGGTGGGGGCGGGCAGGGGGCGCTGGCGGCAGATGTCCTTGAATTTGGGATCCCGGATGGTTACCTGGAGGGTGAACGCCTTCATGCCGTGCCTGCGCAGCCGCACCGCCACCTGGTCGGCCAGCATAGCCACCCCCCGGCTCACCTCGTCCCGGCGGATGAGGTTGCGGGGGAAGGTCTCCCCATTGCCCACCGATTTGGGGGGCGTGTATGTCCCTGCCGGGGCCACGGGGCTGTGCTCAAGGCCGTTGGCGTACTCCCACAGCTGTCCCCCCTGCTTGCCCAAAAGCTCTGTGAGCGCATTTTTGTCAAAAGCGGCCAAATCCCCGATGGTGGACACCCCGTACTGCCCCAGCACCTTGGCCGACGCCCGGCCCACAAAGAGCAGGTCGGTGACGGGCAGGGGCCAGACGATGCGCCGGAAGTTCTCCCGGGAGATGACGGTGGTGGCGTCCGGCTTTTTGTAATCGCTGCCCAGCTTGGCGAACACTTTGTTGAAGGACACCCCCACCGAGATGGTCAGCCCCAGCTCCTCCCGGACGGTATTCCGAATGCGGTCAGCCAGGGCCCTGGGGTCGCCGCCAAACAGGTGGAGGGAGCCAGTGACATCCAGCCAACTCTCGTCGATGCCGAAGGGCTCAATGAGGTCGGTGAAGCGGTCATAGATGGCGTTCACCCGTTTGGAGTACTCCTGGTACAGCCCGTGGGTGGCGGGGAGGAGCACCAGGTCCGGGCACTTCTGACGGGCCTGCCAGATGGTCTCCGCCGTGCGCACGCCAAAGCGCTTGGCGGGCTCGTTTTTGGCCAGGATGATGCCGTGGCGGCTCTTGGGGTTGCCGCACACCGCCGTGGGGACGTTTTGCAGCTCCGGGCGGGAGAGCAGCTCCACGGAGCAATAAAAGCTGTTGCAGTCACAGTGATAGATGACCCGGTCCATGGCGGATCCCTCCTTGAGGATAGTATACATCACACGTTCCGATTTGTCAAACAACCGTTTCAAGTGAAACGGCTTGAATTTTCTGGTTGGTGTGGTATACTCAAAAGGGAGAGGCGGCAGAGTAGGGGTCAACGCGTAAATTTTGCGCCCCCTCCGCATAGCGTGGAGGGGGCGCGGGGCTGTTCAGCCGATAAACTGCACGCTGTTGACGCACACGAAGTACAGCCGGTTGTCGCAGTCGTTGGACAGCACCAGGACATTGCCCACAGTGCCCAGCAGGGCCACGTCCTGGAGTACCAGCAGGCCCGCGGCCAGGGACACCCGGCGGCTCAGGTTGTTCTGGGCCAGGGTGGACAGCAGCCCGGCGGCGCAGCAGCAGTCCCGCCCGTCACAGGCGCAGGAGCAGGCGGTCTGCCCGCAGGGGGAGCCCACCGGGTTCAGCCGCTGGGCAAGCATGGAACGGACGCACCGAAAGTTGCGGTCAGCGGCCTCGCCGGCGGTGAGGTCGCCCTCCGCGCAGGCCGCCGCGCCCTGGATCACCACCGCGTCCAGCTGGCACAGGTTCACCTGCTGGGCGGTGAGGGCGCAGCTTTTCCCAGATGGGGTATATACCTCGGCTTCGATGTCGATCAGGTCGCAGCTGCACGGGGAGAACCGGCGGAAGCTGCCGTAAAGGTTTCCCAGATTGTCGGACGTTTCGCAGGGGCAGGGCGGGGTGGGCTTGCCCTTGGCCCCGGCGGTATCCCCGGCATCCCCCTCCGCCTGGGTCCCGGGCGTCCCGGCGTAGGGCTTGCCGCCAGCCAGTTTGGTTCCCGCCGTATAGGTGTCGGTGATAAATGCCGCCGTGTCGAAGTCCAGCAGGCTGGAGATCCGCTCATCGCACAAAAGGCCCAGGGCCGCCCGGAAGCTCTGCTTGCAGCAGCAGCCCTCCTCCACCTGGGGAGGCTGGGGGTTGGGACCGGGGGCGGGTCGGCAGCAGCAGATCATGGGCTGGCAGTAGTCCGGGCCCTGGCCGCAGCCGTTGTCCGAACAGCCGGGGGAGACCGGGGGCATGGGGGCCGTGCCGCAGTCACAGCCGGCACTGGGCGGCGGGCAGGGCTGGGGGGCGGGGCGCTGGAAGGCCCCGGCGGCGAACTCCTCCGCAGACATGGCATAGCCCTTGTGGGGTTCGCTCCAATAGAATTGACTCATGTGAGTACGCTCCTTTCACCGGCCCGTCCCAGGGGGCCCACCACCCCCGCCGGGGCCGGGGTCAGGCGCGGGGACAGGGCGCAATGCCCGCCTGGGTGCAATCCAGTCTATGCCCAGGGCAGGTATGCGGCCACCTGCCCTGTCAAGCCCTATCCCACAAAAAACACCGCCAAAAAAATGGGCCACCATTTATATAGAATGCTAGTTGACACTGACCACAAGATATAGTATCATAAGTGAGCGCCCTCAGTTTGCCCCAGATACTTCCAGGGCGGAGCGGACCGCTTCAACTGGCCCGGCGCACAAAAGAACCATCATGAGAAGGGAGCCCGCCCCATGAAAGTCATCAAAAGAGACGACTCCGTTGTGGAGTTTGACCGAGCAAAAATCGTCGCCGCCATCCAAAAGGCCAATGCTGCGGTGGACGAGCCCTGCCGCATCGACGAGGGATCCATTGAGGCCATCGCCGATGCCGTGGCCGAAACCCGCGGCCGCAATCGCCTGCTGGTGGAGGACATCCAGGACATGGTGGAGACCAAGCTGATGGCTGCCGGAAAGTACGAGCTGGCCAAGGCCTATATTATCTACCGCTACACCCGGGCGCTGGTGCGCAAGGCCAACACCACCGACGAGTCCATCCTGTCCCTCATCCGCAACGACAACAAGGAGCTGGCGGAGGAGAACGCCAACAAGAACACCGCCATCGCCTCCACCCAGCGGGACTACATCGCCGGCGAGGTGAGCCGGGACCTGACCAGGCGCATCCTGCTCCCCGAGCATATCTCCAAGGCCCACGACGAGGGCGTGCTCCACTTCCACGACGCGGATTACTTTGTGCAGCATATCTTTAACTGCTGCCTAGTCAACATCGGGGACATGCTGGACAACGGCACCATGATCAACGGCAAGCTCATCGAATCTCCCAAGAGCTTCCAGGTGGCGTGTACTGTGGTCACCCAGATCATCTCCTGCGTGGCCTCCAACCAGTACGGCGGACAGTCTGTGGAGATGAGCCATCTGGGCAAATACCTGCGGGTGTCCTATGAGAAGTATCTGCGCCGTACCCGGGAGGCCGCGCCGGAGCTTCCCGACGCCACGGTGGAAAAGATTGCCGCCGCCCGCACCCGGGACGAGCTGAGAAGCGGCGTACAGACCATCCAGTACCAGATCAACACCCTGATGACCACCAACGGCCAGTCCCCCTTTGTCACCCTGTTCCTGGTGCTGCGGGAGGGCGACCCCTATATCAAGGAGAACGCCGCCATCATCCAGGAGATCCTGTCCCAGCGGCTGGAGGGCATCAAGAACGAAAAGGGTGTGTATATCACCCCTGCTTTTCCCAAGCTGGTGTATGTGCTGGACGAGTGCAATAACCTTACCGGCGGGGAGTACGATTACCTTACCGAGCTTGCTGTCAAGTGTTCCGCCAAGCGGATGTACCCCGACTATATCTCGGCCAAAAAAATGCGGGAGCATTACGAGGGGAATGTGTTCTCCCCCATGGGCTGCCGGTCCTTCCTGTCCCCCTGGAAGGATGAGAACGGGAACTATAAGTTCGAGGGCCGGTTCAACCAGGGCGTGGTGTCCATCAACCTGCCCCAGATCGGCATCCTCTCCGGCCAGGATGAGGACAAGTTCTGGCCCCTGCTGGAGGAGCGGCTGGCGCTGTGCTTCGAGGCCCTGATGTGCCGGCACAACGCCCTGAAGGGCATCCGCTCCGACGTGTCCCCTATCCACTGGCAGTACGGCGCGGTGGCGCGGCTGGACAAGGGGGAGACCATCGACAAGCTGCTGTTCGGCGGCTACTCCTCCATCTCCCTGGGCTACATCGGGCTGTATGAGGTAACCAAGCTGGTGAAGGGCTGCTCCCAGACCGAGCCGGAAGGGGAGGATTTCGCCCTGCGCCTGATGAACCACCTGCGGGAGACCACCGACCGCTGGCGCCGCGAAACCAACATCGGCTTCGCCCTGTACGGCACCCCGGCGGAGAGCCTGTGCTACCGCTTTGCCCGCATCGACAAGGAGCGGTTCGGGACAATACCCGACGTAACCGATAAGGGATATTATACAAACAGCTATCACGTGGACGTGCGGGAGGACATCGACGCCTTTGCCAAGTTCACCTTTGAGAGCCAGTTCCAGAAGATCTCCAGCGGCGGCTGCATCTCCTATGTGGAGATCCCCAACATGCGCCACAACCTGGAGGCCCTGCGGGACGTGGTGCGGTTCATCTACGACAATATCCAGTATGCCGAGTTCAACACCAAGAGCGACTACTGCCAGGTGTGTGGTTTTGACGGGGAGATCATCGTCAACGAGGACAACGAGTGGGAGTGCCCCATGTGCCACAACAAGGACCACGCCAAGATGAACGTGACGAGGCGGACCTGCGGCTACCTGGGGGAGAACTTCTGGAACGAGGGCAAGACCAGGGAGATTGCGTCCCGAGTTCTGCACCTCTAAAGACAAACGCAAACGGGGCGGTCAGCCGACCGTCCCGTTTTTTCCAAAGGAGACCGCTATGAATTACGCGACAATCAAATGGGCGGACGTGGCCAACGGCCCCGGAGTGCGGGTGTCCCTGTTCGTGTCCGGCTGCACCCACCGCTGCCCCGGCTGCTTCAACCGGGAGGCCTGGGATTTCACCTATGGCCAGCCCTTCACCCAGGTGGAGGAGGACAAAATCCTCGCCGCCCTGGCCCCCGCCCACATCAAGGGGCTGTCCCTGCTGGGGGGCGAGCCCTTCGAGCCGGACAACCAGCGCGCCCTGCTGCCCTTCCTGCGGCGGGTGAAGGGGCGCTTTCCGGACAAGGAGGTCTGGTGCTACTCCGGCTACACCCTGGACGGGGAGCTGTGGAGGGAAAGCTGTGCCCGGTGCGAATGCACCGATGAGATGCTTTCCCTCATCGACGTGCTGGTGGACGGCCCCTTCGTGGAGGCGGAGAAGGATCTGAACCTGCGCTTCCGGGGGTCGGGCAACCAGCGGATTTTGAACGTCCCCGCCAGCATATCCGCCCGCGCCCCCGTCCCCTGGGGCGGGGAGACGACCATACAGCCTATTACTGTGTAAGGAGGATGAGCCATGACCGCTCCCGTTTCCGTCCAGCTGCTGGACCCCCGGGCCAAGCTGCCTGCCTACGGCTCCCCGGACGCAGCCGGGGCCGACTTGTATGTGGTGGCCGACGGCCCGGTGACCATTGACCCCGGACAGACGGCAAAGTTGCGCACCGGGCTGGCTCTGGCCATCCCCCAGGGATATGTGGGGCTGGTGTGCGCCCGGTCGGGCATGGCCTGCAAGCGGGGGCTGGCCCCCGCCAACAAGGTGGGGGTGGTGGATGCCGATTACCGGGGCGAGGTGATGGTGTTCCTCCACAACCACAGCGGCGAGCCCCAGGTGGTGGAGCCGGGGGACCGGGTGGCCCAGCTGATGGTCGTCCCCTACCTCGCCGCCCGGTTTGTCCAGGCGGACGGGCTGGACGGCACGGAGCGGGGAAGCGGCGGGTTTGGCTCCACGGGCATAAAGTAAGCCGCTGCGCCCCAGCGGTGGGTGCAGTGTTAAAAAAGAAGGTCCGGCGCGCAGCGCCGGGCCCTTCCTCTATTTTGGTTACTCCTGGGGCTTATCCTCGTCCTGGCAGCAGCAGGACGGTTCGTCCTTGTCCTGACAGCAACAGGGCGCATCGCTCTGGGTGCCGCAGCAGGAGGGGGCGTCCTCACCGCAGACGGCCTCAGCCTCCACAGTGTCCGCCTCTTCGTCGGTGATCTGGCCGGCGGCTTTGATGTCGGCAATGCGCTCGTTATTGTAGGAGATGCGGGCCATGGCGTCGGTGATCCGCTGGCAGATGTCGGCGTAGGCGGGCTCGGGCGCGGAGGCCCGCTCGGCATAGTACAGCTTGCCCAGCTCGGAGTAGGCCTTGCGGATGGCCTCCTGCTCGGCGGAGTTGTTCACCTTCAGTTTGCCGATCTCGGTCAGTTCCTTGGCCCTGGCCACGCCGGTGTCGGCCAGCTCACGAGCCTTGGCGATGCCAGTCTCGGTGATCTCCTTGGCTTTGGTCACGCCGGTCTGGGCCGCGACCACCGCTTTGTCCTTCAGGCTCTCAAAATCAATACTCATGGGAATTACCTCCTGATGAAATTTGTGTGGGCCGCCGCCCAGCGGCGCGGTGTTCGCCGCCTCTATGGAAGGGCCTTGTCCGCCTTTCCGATCCACTGGCCCTATTGTATGACGGACGGTGGAAAATTGCAAGGGACTTTGCCCAATATTTAGAAAGGTTTAACAATCTGTCAAAAATCAATTCGTATTTTCCTTCTCCAGCCCCAGCTCCTCCTGGATGAGGAAGCGGGGACGGCCCTTGCTCTCCAGGTACAGCTTGCCCAGGTATTCCCCGATGACACCCAAGGACAGCAGGATGAGCCCCCCGATGAACCACACCGAGCAGGCCAGGCTGGCCCACCCCGCCACGGTGTTCCCCGTGGCCCAGCGCCCCACGTTGTAGGCGATCATGACAAGGGAGATGAAGAACACCAGGAAACCCAGCCCCGTGATTATCCGCAGGGGGCGCACCGACAGGGAGGTGACCCCCTCCAGGGCGAAGGACAGCATTTTGCCCAGGGGGTACTTGCTCTGGCCGGCAAACCGCTCCCCCCGCTCGTACTCCACCGTGTCGGTGGGGTAGCCAATCATGGGCACGATGCCCCGGAGAAACAGGTTGACCTCCTTGAACTGGGCCAGCCCCTCCAGCGCCCGGCGGGACATGAGGCGGTAATCGGCGTGGTTGAACACCGTTTCCGCGCCCAGAAGGTCCATCAGCCGGTAGAACGCCTCGGCGGTGGTGCGCTTGAAAAAGGTGTCGGTTTTCCGGGAGGAGCGCACGCCGTACACGATGTCTGCCCCGGCCAGGTATTTGTCCACCATGGCATCTGCCGCGTCCACGTCGTCCTGAAGGTCGGCGTCCATGGAGATGACCATATCGGCGCTGTCTTTTGCGGCCGTCAGCCCGGCCAGCAGGGCGTTCTGGTGGCCCCGGTTGCGGGACAGGTCTATCCCGCACAGCAAGGGGTTTCCCCCGTGAAGTTTGGAGATGACCTCCCAGGTATGGTCCTTTGAGCCGTCGTTGACAAAGAGCACCCGGCTTTGAGGGCTGATTTTGCCGCCGTTCATCAGGGCCTTCAGCTTGTCCCCCAGCCGCCGGGCGGTCTCTGGGAGAACCTCCTCCTCGTTGTAGCAGGGGACGACGATGTAAAGGGTGTTGCCGCGCATGGCATGACCTCCAAAAGCTATGGGCTTTTTCCTGGGGATGATTGACAGTGCCTGATTATAGTACCAAAAAAGGACCCGACCGTCAAGGGAGGGGGGTCACAGGTAGAAACGCCAGGGGAAGTCCACGGCCTCCTGGGCGTAGTCGATGCCGATGCGTTTGCCCGTTTTGACCGCCGGGGGCTCCAGGTCTGCGCGGGGGGTGGGCAGCCCCAGTTCCTCCAGGCGCCCGCAGATGAAAAGCTCCGGCGAGCCGTAGGGCAGGCCGTTGAGCCGCCGGTCGATGTTCAGCCCGGCGCACACCTTGCCGGGGCCGTTGAGGAAGTTTTTCTTCTGATAGGCGGTCATGGCCCCGCACTTGCAATGGAAGCGGTTTTCTGCTATGATATCCTGGTTGTGCCGGGGGGAGAGGCCCCGGATGAGCACCGCCGCCGGCTCCCCCTCGGGCTCGGTGACGAAGTTGAGGCAGCAGTGCATGCCGTAGATGAGATATACATAGGCCGTCCCCGGCGGGGCGTAGAGGGTCTTTGTCCGCTCCGTTTTGCGCCAGCCGTAGGCGTGGCACGCCTTGTCCGTGCGGCCCACGTAGGCCTCCGTCTCGGTGATGCGGGCGGCGAGGGTGAGCCCGCCGTACCGCCGCACCAGGTATTTCCCCACCAGCGAGCGGGCGGCCTCCACAGTGTCCCCCCCGAAAAAGCTCTGAGCCAGCATGGCCTTGCCCCTTTCCGTGTTTCTTCTGCCATTATACCGCGTTTCCCCCTATTTGAAAAGCAGGAGCTGAATCTTTTATGAATGAGACCCTTTTGAAAAAGCTGGCCAAGCCCATGCTGGTGTGCGCCCCGCTCATCTGGGGCTCCACCTTTTTTATGATTAAGGACGCGCTGGACGATATAGACGGGATGTTCATGCTGGCCTTCCGCTTTTCCCTGGCGGCGCTGCTGCTGGCGGCGGTGTTCTGGCGGCGGTGGAAGGATATGGATCTGGCCTATCTGTGGCAGGGCTCGGTTTTGGGGCTGCTGATGGGGGCGGCTTACATCCTCCAGACCTTTGGCCTGATGGGGACCACGCCGGGGAAAAACGCCTTTTTTACCGCCGTATACTGTGTGATCGTCCCCTTCCTCTACTGGGCGGTAGATCGGAAGCGGCCCACCCGCTGGAATGTGCTGGCCGCCCTGATGTCGGTGACGGGGATCGGCCTTGTCTCCTGGGACGGGGGAGGGCTGGCCCTGGCCCTGGGGGACGTGCTTACCCTGGCGGCCGGCTTTTTCCTGGCCTGCCACATCATCGCTGTGACCAAGTTCTCAGAGGGGAGGGACATTTTCCTGCTGACCATCCTCCAATTTGCCATAATCGCCCTGATGTGCTGGGTGGGAACGGCCTTTACCCGGGGCGTGCCCACAAACGGCCTGCCCGCCTCCGTCTGGTGGGTGCTGCTCTATCTGGCTATTGGCTCCACCGCCGTAGCCCTGTTGTTCCAGAACGTGGGACAGAAGTACACCGACCCTGCCTCCGCCGCCCTGCTGCTCTCGCTGGAGGCCCCCTTCGGCGTGATGTTTTCGGTGCTCTTCGGGGCGGAAGAGCCCACGCCGCTGATGTACCTGGGCTTCTGCGTGATTTTTTTGGCGATGGTGTGCTCCGAGACCCAGTTCAGGTTTCTGCGCCGGTCCGGCAAAACGTGAAAAGCGCCGGGTCTCCCCGGCACTTTCCGATCAGAGCCTGTTTCATGTCGCAAAGTACGCCGGTTGACGAGGGGGTTTTCCGCCGGGCGAGGCGGGATTTCGCAGGAATAACCGTGTTTATTTCAAGAAATCCCAACGAAGCATGACGAGAAAAGATCCGATAAATGGCGTTGGGAAGGATTTTAAACAGGCTCTCAGATGTGCCTGTCCAGCCAGGCCAGCACGTCGGCATACACCTCGCCCTTGTTGATCTCGTTGAGCATCTCATGCCGCCCGCCGGGGTAGAGCTTCATGGACAGGTCGGCGGTACCGTGGTCCTTGAAGAAGCCGTACACCGTGCGAACCCCTTCCCCGTTGGAGCCCACCGGATCCTGGTCGCCGGAGAAGAGGTAGACGGGGGTGGACGGGTCCATCCGGGACAGGGCGTCGGGGCTGGCAATGTATTGCAGGCCGCCCATCATGTCCCGGAACATGCCGGCGGTGGGCTTGAAGGTGCAGAAGGGGTCCTTCAGGTAGGCATCCACCACCGCCTCGTCCCGGCAGATCCAGTCCGCCGTGGTGCGGTTGGGGGCGAACTGCTTGTTATATGCCCCCAGGGAGAGCTTATCCACCAGGGCGCTCACCGCCTCCGGCCCCCGCAGGGCGCACACGGCGGAGGCTACCGCCCTGCCCGCCGCCACCAGGGCGGGCTTTTCCTGGCCGGTGCCGGACAGGATGCAGCCGTCCACCGTGCCGGGGTAGGCGCACAGGTAGGTCCGGGCCAGGAAGGAGCCCATGGAGTGGCCCAGCAGGAAGTAGGGCAGGCCGGGGAACCTCTCTCCCATGAGGGTGCGCAGCTGCCGCACGTCGGCGGTAACCAGCGTCCAGCCGTCCTTTTTGCCAAAGTAGCCGTATTTGCCGTCGTCCACCGTTTTGCCGTGGCCCAGGTGGTCCTCGCCGCACACCACGAAGCCGTGTTCCGCCAGATACCGGGCGAAGTGGTCGTACCGCCCGGCGTACTCCGCCACGCCGTGGACGATCTGCACCACCGCCCGGGGCGCGCCGTCCGGCTCCCACAGGCTTGCGTGGCAGCTGTGGACGCCGTCCTTGGAGGGAAATGTAAATTCTGTAAACTTCGTCATATTTTGTTCACCCCAACTTTGCAGTTTTATGATATAATCAGTTTAATATGTCCCGGGCCATTTGTCAATTTACAAAATGGCGGGGACGCACAAAGGAGAACCGCTATGAAAAAATGTTTTGCCCGTTTTGCCTGCGCCGTGCTGGCGCTGGCGCTGCTGGCCGCCCCCGCCTCCGCCCTCACGGTGCCCGAGGCGCTGGAGCTGCTGGAGGAGAGATACTATTTCGACATACCCGAGAGCGCCTATGAGGCGGGCAGCCTGGACGAGCTGTTTCAGCAGCTGGGCGACCCCTATACCTACTACATGAGCCGGGAGGAGTACGAGGCGTTCCTGGCCGATGTGGAGGGCGAGGTGAATCTGGTGGGCATCGGCGCGGTGATCCGCCTTACCCAGGAGGGGCTGCTGGTGGACAGTGTGGTGTCCGGCGGCAGCGCCCAGGAATCGGGCCTCCAGACCGGCGACCTGATTGTGGCGGTGGACGGTGTGTCCTGCGTCCCCGCCCAGCAGGGTCACCGGGAGCTGCTGGTGGGGGAGGAGGGCGCCACGGTGGAGGTATCCGTGCTCCGAAATGGGGAGACCAAGGAATATACCCTCACCCGCCGGGCGCTGCACATACCCAACACGGAGTTCAAGCTGCTGGAGGGCGGCGTGGGCTATATCGACTGCAACAGCTTTGGCACTGATACCGGCAAGGCCTTCCTCCGGGCGCTGGAGGAAAACGACGGCAAGGTGGACGCCTGGGTACTGGACCTGCGCAACAACGCCGGCGGCTACACCGACTCCGCCATGGAAATGCTGGAGGGTGTGAGCGGCCCCGGCCGCTACTTCTACTACCAGGTGAAGGACGGCGGGGTGGGCGCCTTTGAGCGCACGGGGGGAGCGGTCAGCAAAAAGCCGCTGATCGTGCTGGTGAACGGCGAGAGCGCCAGCGCCTCCGAGGCCGTGGCCGCCGGCGTCCGGGATACCGGGCGGGGGGTTGTGATCGGCAGCCGCACCTTCGGCAAGGGCGTGGGCCAGAATATGCTGGACGAGACCACCGACCCGGAGTATTTTGACGGCGACGGACTGAAGGTGACCACAGCCCGGTTTTACACTGCGGGGGGGACCACCACCGACAGGATCGGCGTGATTCCCACCCTGCTGGTGGACGACGCCGATGTTGAGGCGGTGGTGGCGGCTCTCACCGGGGGCGGCAAAGAGACCTCCAACCTGTGCATCATGCCCGAGGCCCATCCCTTTTATGTGGACCCGGAGGCGGACAGCGAGGTGTTGGCCGCCCTGATGGAGGCCATCCCCCCCCAGGTGAGGGTGTATTACAGGGGCGGGGCCTTCCAGGAGTGCTCCGCCGCCGAGGCGGCGGCCAAGCTGGGGCTGGACTACGACAGCCGCTGGTTTGACGATGTGGCGGACAGCCGCTATGCCAGATCCATCAATGCTATGGGCACCTACCGGCTGCTGGAGGGAACCGCCCCTGGCAGGTTCAGCCCCAAGGGGCAGCTCACCAGGGCCCAGCTGTGCGTTATGCTCTCCCGGGTGCTCAACGTGACCTGGAACGGCCCCAGCCGGTTTGACGACGTGGCCGGGGACGCGTGGTATTCCGGGGCGGTGAACGCTATGGCGGAGCTTGGGCTGGTGGAGGGCATGGGCGGCCGTCGCTTTGAGCCCGGCAGCCCCCTGACCCAGGAGCAGTTTTTGACCATTATGGGACGGATGGCCCGGTATCTCAACTTTGCCGTGGACAATTTCGGCGCGGTGTTTGAGGAGGAGGACGTGTCCCTGCCGATGTCCAAATGGCTGGAGCTGGAGCCCTTTTCCGACTGGGCCAGATCCGGCGTGGCCGTGCTGGCCTGGGGGCGGGAGTACGCCCTGGGCGAGCGGGCGGGGGACATGCTCTTTGCCCCGCTGGAGGAGATGACCCCCTCCGCCCCCATCCTCCGGGAGGAGGCCGCCGCCGGGATGTACGAGGTGCTGTGGGGGCTGGGCATTCTGCCCTGATAAGCCCCCGGGCGTGCCGGAAGCCAAGACCGGGCAGGTCTTGGCTTCCTTGCACTACAAAAGAGAAAGGAGGCGGGCCCATGCGCCTGCTGCTCCACATCTGCTGCGCCCCCTGTTCGGTGGCCTGCGTCAATATGCTGCGGGAGGAGGGGACGGAGCCCGCCGGGTTCTGGTATAACCCCAATATCCACCCATTTTTGGAGTATAAGGCCCGGCGGGACACCCTGCGGCAGTACGCCCAAGATATCGGCCTTGAGGTGCGGGAGGAGGACTTCTACGGTCTGCGGCCCTTTACCGCCGCCGTAGCCCAGGACTGCGGACATCGCTGCGGGTACTGCTATGCCTGCCGCCTGGAGCGCACCGCCCAATACGCCGCCGAAAACGGGTTTGGGCGCTTTTCCACCACGCTGCTGGTATCCCCCTATCAGAACCGAGAGCTAATCTGCGCCACAGGGGCCCGGATGGGGGAGAAGTACGGGGTGGAGTTCGTTCCCTATGACTTCCGTCCCCGGTTCAAGGAGGGGCAGGAGGAGGCACGGGCGCTGGGGCTGTACATGCAGAAATACTGCGGGTGTGTGTACAGCGAGGAGGAGCGGTTTTCCAACCGCCGGAAGAAGGAGCTCCATAAGCTGCGCAAGGGGTCGGGAGGGGGGAAACCCCCATGCTGAAGGAGGGCGGGATCTACCCCGCCGTTATCGAGGGCTACGCCAGCGGCGGCGAGGGAGTGGCCCGGATTGAGGGGATAGCGGTGTTCGTCAGGGGCGCCCTTCGGGGGGAGCGGGCCGACGTGTTCATTGAGCACATCGGCCATAGCGCTGCCTGGGGGCGCGTGGAACGGCTGCGGCTGCCCTCCCCCGCCCGGGTGGAGCCGGACTGCCCCTATTTTGGCCGGTGCGGCGGCTGCCAGCTGCGCCACATGGCCTACGCCGAGGAGTTGGAGGCCAAGCGCCGGCGGGTAGAGGACGCCCTGCGGCGCATCGGCGGCGCAGACCTCCCGGTATCTGTGATCCACGGGGCGGAGCACACCCTGCGCTACCGCAATAAGGTGCAGTTCCCCGTGGCGCAGGGGGCGGTGGGCTACTACCAGGGGGGGACCCACCGGGTGGTGGACATCGCCGACTGCCTGCTCCAGCCGGGGGCGGATACCTTATACCGTGCGGCGTTCAAGGGGTGGATGGAGCGTTTCCGCATCCCCGCCTATGACGAGCGGACGGGCAAGGGGCTGGTGAGGCACCTGTTTTTGCGCACCAACGCCGCGGGGGAGGCGCTGTGCTGCGTGGTGGCCAATGGCAAAAAGCTGCCCCACGAGGGTGAGCTGGCAGAGGCGCTGCGCGCCGCCGCGCCCGGGCTGGCGGGGGTGGTGCTGTCGGTGAACACCCGGAAGACCAACGTGATTTTAGGGGAGGAGTACCACACACTCTGGGGCCGGGACTGGCTGGAGGAGGAGCTGTGCGGCCACGTATTCCGGCTGTCGGTGCCCTCCTTTTTCCAGGTGAACCGGGAGCAGACACAGGTGCTCTACCGCCGGGCGCTGGATTTTGCCGCCCTCACCGGCGGGGAAACGGTGGTGGAGCTGTACTGCGGAATCGGGACAATCAGCCTCACCCTGGCCGAGAGGGCCGGGCGGGTCATCGGGGTGGAGGTGGTACCCCTGGCGGTGGCGGACGCCAGGGAGAACGCCCGGCGCGGCGGTCTGGAGGACAAGGCCCGGTTTGAGTGCGGCGACGCCGCTGTGCTGGCCTCGCGATTGGAACGGGAGGGCGTGCGCCCGGACGTGGTGGTGGTGGACCCGCCTCGGAAGGGGCTGGCCCCCGGCGTGGCGGAAACCATCGCCCGCATGGCCCCGGCGCGGGTGGTGTATGTCTCCTGCGACCCGGCCACCCTGGCCAGGGACGTGAAGCGGTTGGCGGCCCTGAGCTATGCCCCGGCCCGGGCAGAGGCGGTGGACCTGTTTCCGAGGACGACCCACGTGGAGACCGTTTGCCGCCTGGACAGGACTCCGTGACGGCCCGGTGCCGAAAAGCATGAACGGCCCGCCCAATTTCCCTTGGGCGGGCCGTTCTCTATTTATTTCGTGCCGAAAATGCGGTCGCCGGCGTCCCCCAGGCCGGGGACGATATAGCTGTTCTCGTTGAGCCCCTGGTCCACCGCGCCGCAGTAGACGTCCACGTCGGGGTGTCTGGAGGTGACCACCTCAATGCCCTTGGGAGCGGCCACCAGCACCATCAGCTTGATGTTTTTGCAGCCGTAGCCCTTCATGATCTGGATGGCCGCGTCGGCGCTGCCGCCGGTGGCCAGCATGGGGTCCACGATGAGCACGTCCCGCTCCGCCACGTCCCGGGGCATTTTGCAGAAATACTGCACCGGCTCCATGGTCTCCTCGTTGCGGTACATGCCCAGATGGCCCACCCGGGCGGAGGGCACCATGCGTAAAACGCCGTCCACAAGGCCAAGGCCCGCCCGGAGTATGGGCACCACGGCGAACTTTTTGCCCTTCAGGGTGGGGGCCTCCATCCTGCAGATGGGTGTTTCGATCTCCTTGGTGGTGAGGGGGAGGTCCCGGGTGGCCTCGTAGGTCAGCAGCATGCCGATCTCGGACACGATCTCCCGGAAGTCCTTGGTGGAGGTCTCCTTATCCCGGAGGATGGTCAGCTTGTGGGACAGGAGGGGATGGTTTACCACGTGTACTTTGTCGTTCATCTTGGCAGCTCTCCTTTGTATGGTCTGAATTCCTACGCGCCCGGCGCCGGGGACGGATTTTTACCATATGGTAGTATACCACAGCGCAGGCCGCTTGCCAATGGGCAATCGGAGTTTTTTCACGTCCTGCGGCCCGGCCGCCTGTCCGCAGGGCTGCGCCATCCGTCCCCCTTTGCTGGACAAGAGGGGGCGAAGCGGGTATACTGGAAGCGGACAAGGGGGGAACGCCGTGAAGGTGGAAATTCAGATCGACCCGGAGCTGGAGGAGCCCGTCCTTGTTCTGCGCGTCCCCGCTCCCACCGAGGAGGCGGAGCAGCTGGCCGCCCGGCTGCGGGGGGAGGCCCCGCCCCAGCCCTTCACCGTCTATGACGGGCGGGAGGCGGTGCGGGTGAGCCGCTCCAAGGTGCTGCGCTTCTTCGCCGAGGATAAGGGCGTTTTCTGTCAGACGGGCAAAGGGGTCTTTGCCGTCCGCCAGCGGCTGTACGAGCTGGAGGAGGCGCTGACGGGGACAAAATTCGTCCGGGTGTCCAACTCGGAGATCGTCAACCTGGACCGGGTGACGGGGCTGGACCTGACGTTGGCCGGAACCATCAAAATGACGCTGGAGGGCGGAACGGTGTGCTGGGTTTCCCGGCGGTACGTGAAGAAGATCAAGCAGGCGCTGGAATTGTGAGAAGCGCCGCGAAGCGGCCAAGCGTCCTGGCCGCTTCGCGGCGTGACGACAAGGAGGGACAACCCATGACCGACACAGAAAAGCAATGGCTCCCCCGGGCGCTGGCAGGCGGGATTGCCGGGGTGGCCCTGCTGCTGGCCTTTGAGTATGTCTGGGACGCCATGCCGTGGACGGGGCATGTCTGGAATTTTGGAAACCCGTTCCAGGTCTGGAAGGACTGGTTTCAGGACGCGGACTTCCTGCCGTTCCCGTGGGCCAATGTGTGCCTGTGCTTCCTGATGGGGGCGGAGGTGGGGGCCGCCACCCTGCCCTTTGCCGACAGCGGGGGTGAGCTGGTGGTCCGCTCCCTGGTTCACTACGCCGCCACCGCCGCCACGGTGTCGGTGTGGGCGGCGCTGAATTTTGGGTGGCGCGGGACGCTGCCTTCTTTCCTCGTCCCCCTGACGCTGATATACGTCCTGGTGTGGCTGGGCCGCTGGGTGGGGTGGTACGCCGAGGTGGCCGCCATCCGGGAAAAGCTGGGGCTGGCCGCCGGCCCGTCCCTGTTCCACTGGAGGGAGACCCTGCCCTATCTGGGCTTTGCCCTCCTGCTCTGCGGCCTGCTGCCCTTTGTCCTGCGGATGTTCGACGCCCCCGATGTGCCGGTGCTGGTGGGCCTGCTGCTGCCCTACCTGCTGCTGCCGGCGGGGGGCTTCGCGTCCGGGTTTTCCCTGGGGCGGCGGCAGGGGTTTTGTCCCCTGTACCCCCTGGCCTGCGCCCTGTTCTACCTGCCCGCGGTGTTTTTGCTGATGAACTCCAGCGCCCTGTTCCACTGTGCTATCGTATTGTGCGCAGCCCTGGCGGGCAATCTGGCCGGGGCGGCCCGGTATCGGATGAAGCAGAAAAGGGGGGCGGACACGCCGTGATCCGGCCTGCTTTTGCCGCCCTGGTTCTAGCGGGTTGGGGGCTGGGATGGCTTCGCTACAAAATACAGAGCCGGAGGAACGGCAAATGTCCTGGACCATGATTATGCTCGTGCTTTCGGCCACGGTGCTTTTTTGGATGGGCGTGGCTGTCCTGGCCGCCCTTGTGGTGCAGCTCATCATCCTGAGCCTGACGCAGCGCCGCCTGCGGCTGCTGCGGTGGGCGCCGCTGACGGTTCCCGCGCTGCTGCTGTGGTGCGCCGGCCTGACGGGCTCCGTCCTTGGGCTGGGGGCGGCGGGGGCGCTTCTGCTGGGCTGGGGGCTGGGGTGGGCTTTGTACAAATTCCAAAAGCGGAGGGAAAGCCATGAAAAAACAGACCCGGATCTATAATATCCTCCTGCCCATCTGGCTGTTGTTCCTGTTTCCCCAGATCCTGGCGTTCATCATCCCCGGCAACCTCGCCATCGACTGCGTGGTGCTTGCCCTCACCCTGCTGGCGCTGAAGCATCCCCAGAAAAAGGCGGTGGTGAAGAAGCTGTGGTGGAAGTTCTGGCTGCTGGGCTTCGCCGCCGACGCCGTGGGGGTGGGATGGATGCTGCTGGGATGGTATGTGCCCTTCCTGACAGGGCAGATGGACACCCCCTTCGGGGCTTTCTGGGAGGACGCCATGCTGTCCGCCCACATGCTCAACCCCTGGACCCACCCGCTGACCTTCGCCTGGTCGCTGGCGGGAGTGGCCGCCGCAGGGGTGTGCATCTACTTCTTCGACAAGCGGGCCATGCGCTCCTGTGAGCTGCTCACCAAAAGGGAGAGGCACGTCATCGCCCTGACCATGGCCCTCGTTACCGCGCCGTGGCTGTTCCTGGTTCCCACCCACCTGTAAAAAGAGGGGCATTCGCCCCTCTTTTTTGTGTGCGCTCTTGCAAATCCCGGAAAAAATGATATACTAATGGCACGCTTTAACCCCGCCCCTGGCGGGGCCGGGGAATCCCTGATTGGGTGTCCCCTCCCCGCCGGGGGCGGGGAGGGGACACTGGTAAGCACGCCCCCGGGGTCAGGGATGCCC
The DNA here is from genome assembly GCA_910588105.1 of uncultured Oscillospiraceae bacterium. Taxonomy (GTDB): domain Bacteria; phylum Bacillota; class Clostridia; order Oscillospirales; family Oscillospiraceae; genus Enterenecus. The sequence continues at coordinate 22,414 of CAJUQD010000013.1, forward strand.
CAGACTATCAGGAATTGAGGGAACGAATATGGAACGCATCACCATCGCCTCCGTCTTTGCCGATGGCGAACGCCTGGACGGTCGGACGGTCACTGTCATGGGCTGGGCCCGCACCATCCGGGATTTGAAAACCTTCGGCTTCATTGAGCTCAACGACGGCTCCTGTTTCAAAAACCTCCAGATCGTCATGGACGCCGGTGCGTTGGACAACTATAAAGAGATCGCCGGACAGAATGTGGGCGCGGCTCTCGTGGTCACCGGCACGGTGGCGCTCACGCCGGGGGCCAAGCAGCCCCTGGAGGTGAAGGCTGCCTCCATCGCGGTGGAGGGCCCCTCCTCCCCGGACTACCCCTTGCAAAAGAAGCGCCACAGCGTGGAGTACCTGCGCACCATCCAGCACCTGCGTCCCCGCACCAACCTGTTCTCCGCCGCCTTCCGGGTGCGCAGCGTGGCTGCCCACGCCATCCACTGCTTCTTCCAGGACAGGGGCTTCGTCTACGTTCACACCCCCATCATTACCGCCAGCGATTGCGAAGGGGCCGGCGAGATGTTCCAGGTGACCACCTTGGATCTCCGCAACCCGCCGAAAAAAGAGGACGGCTCCGTTGACTTCTCCCAGGATTTCTTCGGCAAGCATGCCAACCTCACCGTGTCCGGCCAGCTCAACGCGGAGAATTTCGCCATGGCTTTCGGAAGCGTATATACCTTTGGGCCCACATTCCGGGCGGAGAACTCCAATACCCAGCGCCACGCCGCCGAGTTCTGGATGATTGAGCCCGAGATGGCGTTCGCCGACCTTAGTGACGACATGGACGTGGCCGAGGCCATGATTAAGCACATCGTCAACACCGTGATGGACAAGTGCCCCGACGAGATGGCCTTCTTCAACTCCTTTGTGGACAAGGGGCTGGTGGAGCGGCTCCGGCACGTGGCCTCCTCCGACTTTGCCCGGGTGAGCTACACTGAGGCCGTTGAGCTGCTGAAACAGAACAACGAAAAGTTTGACTACAAGGTGGAGTGGGGGTGCGACCTCCAGACGGAGCACGAGCGCTACCTCACCGAGCAGGTGTTCAAAAAGCCGGTGTTTGTCACCGACTATCCCAAGGATATTAAGGCGTTCTATATGCGCCTGAACGACGACGGCAGGACCGTGGCCGCCGCCGACTGCCTGGTGCCCGGCATCGGGGAGATCATCGGCGGGTCCCAGCGCGAGGAGCGCATCGACGTGCTGGAGGCGCGCATGGCCCAGCTGGGGCTGAACCCCGAGGACTACTGGTGGTATCTGGACCTGCGGCGTTACGGCTCCTGCCGCCACGCGGGCTTCGGCCTGGGCTTCGAGCGGATGGTGATGTACCTCACAGGCATCTCCAACATCCGCGACGTGGAGCTGCACCCGAGGACGGTGGACAACGCGGAGTTCTAAGGGCTGGGAACGAACCCACCGGCGCATACCGGCGGACAGCTCCACGCCGGGGCCCCATCGAAGATGGGGCGCGCGTCAGCGCGTACAAGGGTTTTGGCAGGGCCAAAACCCTTGCCGCAGGGCGAATTTAATTCGCCCGAGGAGGATCATCCAAGGGGCCCCCGGCGAATGGCACATTCGCTGGGGAGGAGCTGCACCCGAGGACGGTGGGCAACGCGGAGTTTTAAGGGCCCATTCACATCTGAGCCTGACCCCGGCCAGAAAAAGCCGGGGCTTTGGGAGGTTATTTCATGCTTGTCCCGGTTCTTCTGTTCGCCGTGGGGCTGGTCTTCCTCATCAAAGGGGGGGACTGGTTTGTGGACGGGGCCACCGGCATCGCCCGCCGGTTCGGCCTGCCCGAGCTGCTCATCGGGGCCACGGTGGTGTCCATCGGCACCACCCTGCCCGAGGTGATGGTGTCCACCACCTCCGCCCTCAGCGGCCACGGCGAAATCGCCTATGGCAACGCCATCGGCTCCGTCATCTGCAACACTGCCCTCATTGCCGCCATTACGGTGGCCGTCCGCCCCGGCAAGGTAGACCCTAAATCCCTGCGCCTGCCGGTGGCCTTCTTTTTCACCGCCGCAGCCATTTACGCGGGAGTGGCCTATACCACCGGCTATTTCAGCCGGACCACCGGCTTCATCATGCTGGGCATGTTCTGTGCCTACATGGCTGCAACCGTGTGGCAGATGAAGTCCCACTCCGCCGCCCGCTCCGCCGCGCCTCAGCCAGAGGGGGAGGGGAACTCCATGCCCAAGGATGTGGTGCTGCTGGTTGCCGGGGCGGCCCTCATCGCCGTGGGGGCGGACCTGTTGGTGGACAACGGCACCCTCATCGCCAAGGCCCTGGGTGTGCCCGAGTCGGTGATTGCCCTCACCTTTGTGGCCCTGGGCACGTCGCTGCCCGAGCTGGTCACCGCCGTCACATCCCTGATTAAGGGCCACGGGGCGCTGTCGCTGGGCAATGTGATCGGGGCCAACCTGTTTAACCTGGTGCTGGTGTCCGGCGTGTCGGTGACCTTGGCCCCCTTCTCCATCCCGCGCAGCTCCACCATCGCGGGGCACAACGCCTCGCTGGTGCTGGATATCCCGGTGATGCTGGCCGTTATGGCGTTCCTCACCCTCCCCGCCCTCAAGCGGGGGAAGCTCAGCCGGTTCCAGGGGGCGGCGCTGCTGCTGGTTTACGGCGCGTTTTGTGTTATCCAGTTCACCATTTGACGGGTTTTTGCCAAAAGGAGGTTTTACCACCATGAAAAAGCCGGTATTGGTCATTATGGCCGCGGGCATGGGCAGCCGCTACGGAGGGTTGAAGCAGATGGATCCTGTGGGCGGCCACGGGCAGGTGATTTTGGATTACTCCATCTACGATGCCCGGCGGGCCGGGTTCGAGACGGTGGTGTTCGTCATCAAGGACGAGATCGAGGCGGATTTCAAGGCCCGCATCGGCTGCCGTATTGAGCGCCACATGGACGTACATTACGCCTTCCAGCGCATGGACGCGCTGCCGGAGGGCTATTCCATCCCGGAGGGCCGCGCCAAGCCCTGGGGCACCGCCCAGGCGGCGCTGGCGGCCCGGCCCTTCCTGGACGGGCCCTTCGCCATTATCAACGCCGACGATTACTACGGCCCCGCAGCCTTCCGGGTGATTTACGATTACCTGCTGGCCCACCCGGACGGGGAGGAGTACGCCATGGTGGCCTACCGCCTGGAGAACACCGTCACCGACTATGGACACGTGGCCCGGGGGGTGTGCCAGGTGGGGGCGGACGGCCTGCTCACCGGCATTGTGGAGCGCACCCGCATTGAAAAAGGCCCGCCCCCTCGGTTTACCGAGGACGGCGGGGAGACATGGACGGAACTGCCCGGGGACACCATGGTGTCCATGAACTTCTGGGGGTTCAACCCGTCCCTGCTTGACCGGGCGGAGGAGCGCTTTCCCGGGTTCCTGGACTGGGCGCTGGCAGAAAACCCCATGAAGGGGGAGTACCTGCTCCCCACCCTGGTGGGCCAGCTGATCGGGGAGGGGAAGGCCACCGTGCGCGCCCTGTCCTCCGGGGACAAGTGGTACGGCGTTACCTACCAGGAGGACAAGCCCGCGGTGTCCGCCGCCATCGCCCGGATGACGGCGGAGGGGCGTTACCCGGACAATCTTTGGGGCTGAACAGGACAGGAAAGAGCGGGCCGGATTTCCGGCCCGCTCTTTTTTGCGCCAAAATCAAATGGACGCCAGGAATTTCAGGAACTGCCCCTGCCCCTTGGGGGAGCGGGCATAGACTCCGCAGTGCTCCAGCACCAGGGCGAACACCTTGCCCGTCTCCGCCTTTACGATATCCAGGGCGTTGTCCGGGGTGATCTCATAGCTCTTGGCGAAATTCTCCGCCCAGTCCGCGTGCTTTGCAGTCAGCGCATCGGCGCGCAGGTCGGCCCCCTTGGCCAGACCCTCCGCCACCGCGGCCAGCTCCTCCTTGAGCCGGGCCGGAAGCACCGCCAGCCCCATCACCTCGATGAGGCCGATGTTCTCCTTTTTGATGTGGTGGAGCTCCGCGTGGGGGTGGTAGAGGCCCAGGGGGTGCTCCTCGGTGGTGATGTTGTTGCGAAGCACCAGGTCCAGCTCGAATTTCTCCCCCCGCTTCCGGGCGATGGGGGTGATGGTATTGTGGGGCTCTCCGTCCGTCTCGGCAAAGATAAACGCCTCCTCGTCGGTGTACCCCCGCCAGACGGTCAAAATCCGATCCGCCAGCTCTACCAGCCGCCCCGGGTTTTCAGAGGCGAGGCGCACCACCGACATGGGCCATTTCACAATGCCCGCCTCCACGTCCTCGAAGCCGGGGAAGGTGAAGGGGGTCTCCACCGGGGCCTTGGCCATGGCGAACTCGTACCGCCCGCCCTGGAAGTGGTCGTGGGCCAGGATGGAGCCGCCCACGATGGGCAGGTCGGCGTTGGAGCCCACGAAGTAGTGGGGAAACTGGCCCACGAAGTCCAGCAGCTTGGAGAAGCAGGCCCGGTCGATCCTCATGGGGGTATGGATGCTGTTCAGACAGATGCAGTGTTCGTTATAATAGACATAGGGGCTGTACTGCAAGAACCAGGGGGAGCCATTGATTTTAATGGGGATGATTCTATGGTTCTGCCGGGCGGGGTGGTTCACCCGGCCCGCGTAGCCCTCGTTCTCGGCGCACAGCTGGCACCGGGGATAGGCGGAGGCGGGCAGGTTTTTCGCCGCGGCGATGGCCTTGGGGTCCTTCTCCGGCTTGGACAGGTTGATGGTCACGTCCAGCTCGCCGTACTGGGTGGGGGCCTTCCACTGGATGTCGCGGGCGATGCGGTCCCGGCGGATGTAGTTGGTGTCCTGGCTGAATTTGTAGTACCAATCGGTGGCCTTTTGGGGATCCTCTTGATACAGGGCCTTGAAGCGGTCGATGACTTGGCCGGGCCGGGGGGTAAGACGGCCCATCAATTCGGTATCGAACAGGTCCCGGTAGACCACGGAGTTTTCGGACAGCACGCCCTGCTTATGGGCGTCATCCAGAAGCTCGGCCAGCACCGGGGCCAGCTCCACCGCGCCCCAGTCCGTGCCGGGATTGGCGTAGCTGTCGATTTTCAGCGCGTCCAGGATGGCGTTCACCGCCCAGTCCTTCTCGCAGGGCTGGATGAGGCCCGTTTCCAGGGCATAGGAGATCAGCTTGGAAATGGCAGAATCAATCATGGTAACACTTCCGTTCTTTCGGGATAATATTGGGGCCCCGCAAAGCCGCCCTTTGGCTTTGTGGGGAGAGGAGCCGCAGCAAAACGAGCGAGCTTTCGGCATCAGCCGGAAACGGGGAATGCGGAGCTTGCGGCGACGACGCAGCCGCCCTGGGGCCGGATGTGGAGCACGTGGCATTTGCCCGCCCCGAACAGGGCCTCCATGCCGTTTTTGAACACGGTGAGATAATCCTCGGGCACCCAGGCCTGGATAGTGCCCGCGAAGCCGCCGCCGTGTACCCGGCAGGCCCCCATGCCGTCCAGCAGGTATTCCGCCGCCGTCAGGGCCAAGGGGATGGCCTGCTGGCTTGGGTCGTGGATCGACCAGGTGTTTTGCAGGCACAGGGAGGAGGACAGGCCGGAGGCGTTCACCAGGTTCAGGAAGGCCTCGAAGTTCCCGGTTTTCAGGGCGTCCGCCTCCTGGGCGGCCCGGCGGTCGTCGGAATAGAAGTGCATGGCCCGCAGTACCGCCCGGTCGCCGCACTCCGAGCGCAGGGCGGGCAGGGCGGCCTGGAAATCCTCCAAGGGCACCTCCCGCAGCACCGCCTTGCCGAAGTGGGCGGCCACCGCCCCCATCTCCCGGGTGACGGCGGCATAGTCGTCCGTCAGGTCACCGTGGCTGGAGCCGGTGTCCACAATGCACAGGGCATGGCCGGATTTGCTGAAATCGTAGTCCACCCGTTCTACCACCGGGTTAACGGGGTCTTTGAAGTCGATGGCCACTGCGCCGCCCACCGATGAGCCCATCTGGTCCATCAGGCCGCAGGGCTTGCCGAAGTAGACGTTTTCGGCGTACTGGCCGATTTTGGCGATGGTGACGGGATCCAGCTTGTCCCCGCAGCAGAAGTGGTTGAAGATGTTGCCCACCAAGGTCTCATAGGCGGCGGAGGAGGACAGGCCGGAGCCGGACAGCACAGTGGAGTTGGCACAGGCGTCAAAGCCGGACAGCTCAAAGCCCAGCTCCTTGATTTTTGCCGCCACTCCCCGGACCAGGGCGGCGGAGGTGTTTTCCTCCTCCTTTTTGGGGGCGAGGTCATTGAGGCTGATTTTCAGCGGGGGGTAGCCATCGGACTGGATGCGCACTACGTCCAGCCCGTTGGGGGCGGCGCAGGCCAACATGTCCAGATCCACGCTGCCGCACAGCACCCGGCCATGCTGGTGGTCGGTGTGGTTGCCGCCGATCTCGGTGCGGCCGGGGCCGCTGAACAGGGTAGCGCCCTGGGCCTGCGCCCCATAGCGGGCGGCGAAAGCCTCCGCTATGCGTACGCACCGCCCACGGGCCCCGTCCAGCTTTTGCGCGCTGCCGTCCAGGGCGTAAAGGGCGGCCAGGGCCGGGTCATAGCCTCCGTTTTTCAGGGTATGTATCAGTTGGGTACAGGTAGACATGGCGCTCACCTCATCTTTGTTGTGGCAGGGCGGAGCGGCCCTGCGGTCAGGTGAGACCAGCATACCACAGCAGGCATGGTTTGGCAAGGGAACGCGGGAGAAAAAGGGATGGCAAAGGGCCCCCATAACGGGGGTCCTTTGCTCACAGCTCGGGGGAGTGGAACAGTTCCGGATCCTGCCAGTCGTCCAGCTCGAACCCCGCCCTGGGGGGCGTGGACTGCGGACCGGCCTGCATCCGTCCGGCCACCAGGCTGGACAAATCCTCATAGGGGGGCTTGCGGTACCGGGGATCCCGGGCGGCCAGCTCCCGTTCGTCTGGTTTTTCGCGTTTCATGGCGCTTCCTCCTTCAAAATAAAAAGGCGGAGGACGCGCACGCCCTCCGCCCCGCCGGCTCAGTAGCCCCGGTTATGGTTCTTGTTTTCGGGGGAGTTGGAGTTCTTTTTGTTCTCGGGGCACTGGTCTTTTTTGTTCTGGCCGCCCTGCTGGTTCTTGTTTTGGCCGCCCTGCTGGTTCTTGTTTTCGGGATTGTTGAAATTGCGGTTGTCCATAATTATCACCTCACGCAGAACAGTATGCCACTCATTTTCACAGATTATGCGCAGGAAAAAATTTTTCAAAAATAGTACCCATTTATGATACTCTATGTTATAATGACTACGATGTGTGATTTCAGCCTGGAAAGGACGGATGCTGTTATGAAATGCCCGTACTGTGCCCATTTGGAGAGCAAAGTTGTGGATTCCCGCCCCGCCGAGGAGGGCAGCAGCATCCGCCGAAGGCGGGAATGCCTGGCCTGCCGGAAGCGGTTTACTACTTACGAGATTGTGGAGAGCCTGCCTTTGATGGTCATCAAGCGGGACGGCAACCGCCAGGCCTTTGACAAAAACAAGCTGCTGAACAGCATGCTGAAATCCTGTGAAAAGCGCTCGGTGCCCACGTCCACCCTGGAGCGGCTGACGGGGGAGATCGAGCAGTCCCTGCAAAACGAGATGGAGCGGGAAGTGCCCAGCACCGAGATCGGAGAGCTGGTGATGGAAAAGCTCAAGGACGTGGACGAGGTGTCCTATGTGCGCTTCGCCTCCGTCTACCGGCAGTTCAAGGACATCAACACCTTCATGGCGGAGCTGACCAAGCTGCTGGAAGAGAAATAATTTAAGCCCCCGGTGTGTGCGTGCCGGGGGCTTTTTGCGGCGAATTTTAGCAGTCGGGGCGTGGCGGTGAAAACAGCAGGGCGGGACGAATGTGAACGGAGAGTGAATTTTTACCGTTCAGCCTAAAATTTTTGAAATTAGGGGTTGATTTTTTCGGGCAAAGAGGGTATTATCATACTCGTGGTTAGCACTCAGATATTATGAGTGCTAAAACAACGGTACACATGCTGCGCCTGTTCGCGGCGCGGTTTTAAGCCCGCTGGCTTCGCAAAAGCTGTCCGGTCCCGCCGGGGCCTCCCTGTTTTTGCCCCGCTTCGGTCTTAGCCCGTTGCTACGACGGCCCCGCACTTTAATTTAAGGAGGAACCAACAATGAATCTCAAACCCCTGTCTGACCGCGTGATCCTCAAGGCCCTGGAGGCCGAGGAAAAGACCAAGGGCGGTATTATCCTCACCGCCAATGCCAAGGAAAAGCCCGAGATGGCCGAGGTAGTGGCCGTGGGCCCCGGCGGCATGGTGGACGGCAAGGAGGTCGTCATGACCGTGAAGGTGGGCGACAAGGTGCTCACCAGCAAGTATTCCGGCACCGAGGTCAAGGTGGACGGCGAGGAGTACACCATTGTCCGGCAGAACGACATCCTGGCCATTGTGGAGTGAGCAAGAAGCGTCCGAGCCGTGGTGAGCAGCGCGGAGGGAACGAAGCCGCGCATTGCGAACAGGCGGGGCGTGACAACAAAGTTAACACATCTCAAATATTTGGAGGTAATGCGATATGTCTAAAATCATCTGCTACGGCGAGGAGGCCCGCCACGCCCTGGAGCGGGGCGTCAACCAGCTGGCCGACACCGTCAAAATCACCATGGGCCCCAAGGGCCGCAATGTGGTGCTGGACAAGAAGTTCGGCACCCCCCTCATCACCAACGACGGCGTGACCATCGCCAAGGAGATCGAGCTGGCCGACCCGTTTGAGAACATGGGCGCCCAGATCGTCAAGGAGGTCTCCACCAAGACCAACGACGTGGCCGGCGACGGCACCACCACCGCCACCCTGCTGGCCCAGGCCATTATCCGGGAGGGCCTGAAGAATCTGGCCGCCGGGGCCAACCCCATGGTCATGAAGAAGGGCATCTCCAAGGCCACCGACGCCGCCATTGAGGCCATCAAGGGCCACTCCAAGCCGGTGTCCGGCACCTCCGATATCGCCCGGGTGGGCGCGATCTCCTCCTCTGACGAGGCCATCGGTTCCCTCATTGCCGAGGCCATGGAGAAGGTTTCCCACGACGGCGTGATTACCGTGGAGGAGTCCAAGACCGCCGAGACCTACAGCGAGGTAGTGGAGGGCATGCAGCTGGACCGGGGCTATATCACCCCCTATATGGTCACCGACACCGAGAAGATGGAGGCCGTGCTGGATGACGCCCTCATCCTGCTCACTGATAAGAAGATCTCCTCCATCCAGGACCTGCTGCCCATCCTGGAGCAGGTGGCCCAGTCCGGCCGCCGCCTGCTCATCGTGGCCGAGGACGTGGAGGGCGACGCGCTGTCCACCCTGCTGGTCAACAAGCTGCGCGGTACCCTGAACGTGTGCTGCATCAAGGCCCCCGGCTTCGGCGACCGCCGCAAGGAGATGCTGGAGGATATCGCCATCCTCACCGGCGGTACCGTCATCTCCTCCGACCTGGGTATGGAGGTCAAGGAGGCCACCATGGATATGCTGGGCCGCGCCCGCCAGGTGAAGGTCCAGAAGGAGAACACCATCATTGTGGACGGCGAGGGTTCTTCCGACGCCATCTCCGCCCGGGTGGGCCAGATCCGCAAGGCCATTGAGACCACCACCTCCGACTACGACAAGGAGAAGCTCCAGGAGCGGCTGGCCAAGCTGGCCGGAGGCGTGGCCATCATCCGGGTGGGCGCTGCCACCGAGGCCGAGATGAAGGAGAAGAAGCTGCGCATTGAGGACGCGCTGAACGCCACCCGCGCCGCTGTGGAAGAGGGCATCGTGGCCGGCGGCGGCGCCGCCTATGTGGACGCCATCCCCGCCGTGGAGAAGCTGGTGGACACCCTGGAGGGCGACGAAAAGACCGGCGCCAACATCGTGGCCAAGGCCCTGGCCGAGCCCATGAAGCAGATCGCCGCCAACGCCGGTATCGACGGCTCCGTGGTGCTGGAGCGCGTCAAGTCCGCCGGCAAGACCGGCTACGGCTTCGACGCCTACAAGGAGGAGTACTGCGACATGATCTCCTCCGGCATCGTGGATCCCACCAAGGTGACCCGTTCCGCCCTGGAGAACGCCGCCTCCGTGGCCGCCGTGCTGCTGACCACCGAGTCCCTGGTGGCCGACAAGCCCGAGCCCCCGGCTCCCGCTGCCGCCCCCGCCCCCGACATGGGCATGTATTGATTCCAAGCTGAATGTGAAAATCCCCGCAGTCCACAGACTGCGGGGATTTTTTCTGTCAATCATCTGATGGCTCTCCGTAATGCCCCTGTACCGCCGGGGGAAGCTCGTCATACTGCACCTCGGCCCAGGTCATTACCCCCCGGCCGGGCCGCACCGTCAGCCGCAGGAACGCCCCCTCCCGAAGCTCCCGAGACACGCCGAAAGTGATGTCTTTTTCGCCGCCGTCCTTATCGTAGGAGGGCAGGGTGTAGGACCAGTCCATCCCTCCGTTGCCGGACAAGTCGATGGCACCCTGCCCCCCTGCCCGGCTCAATTTGCTGTTGTCGATCTGCGTGTAATAGGCGATATCGCCGGAGCCGGTGAAAAACGTGGTGTAGCACAAGATGATGACCGCGATAACTACCGCGGCGGCTCCCAGCCAGATCAGCCATGTTTTTTTCATGGGTATGTCCTCCAATCGTGTGATTGCGGAGGGGCTTCCCCCGTCCGATGATTGGATTGTACCCCACGGATACCAAGGCTCCTTAAAGCGCAGGTTAAAATAGTCTAAGGTTTAGGCCCTTAAAATGTGATTTATTTGTGACTTTCCTCTTGACAAAGAAAATGGGAAGTGATATATTTATCCTATCAAGAGAGAAATATATCTCGAGATAAATATATCTCATCTGTCGGGAGGAACGTATCATGAAAAAACCAAGCGTAAAATTTACCGTTATCCTGGGCGTGATCGTGGTGCTGCTGTTGGCGGGGGCCAGTTGGTATTCCATTATGTTCAACGACTGGCGGCTGGTGGCCCGCATGGACTTTGAGGCCTACGAATTTTTGTCCAAGGATCTGCCCATGCTGGGGGCGCTGCTCCTGTTCAACCTGTATGTGATCTATCTGGGGGGGCTGCTGGTCTGGGCCATCGTCGCCAGCAAGCGGCGGCTGGCAAAGACCAAGACCACCCGGAAGATGGATCCCAGGCTGGGCCTGCTGGGCGTTTTTGGATTCTTCGGGTTCGTGGGCTTTTGGACCTACAGCGCCTTCCATCAGGTGTACCCCTTTATCTTCTTCGTGTTCTTCGGTTTTTTCGGCTTCTTCTATGAGGGCAGGATGTCCGGCATCCTGATGGACGAACGGTATGTGGAAAACAAGACCCGGGCCGAGCTGGCCGCCCACCGGGTCACCGTGGCCGCCCTGTTCGTGACCTTGCTGGTGGTGGCCCGGGGGGCCATATTGGGGAACCTGGAGTATACGCTGATTGCCGTGCTGATTGTGCTCTCGCTGACGGTGGCGCTGGACCTGTTCCTCAGCGAATACCTGCTCTACCGCTACGACCGGGCGGACCAGCTGGACGAAGGCGGGGAGGGATAACTATGCCGGACTTCGAGTGCAGGCTGAAAAAGTACCGCCAGCTCAAGGAGCTGACCCAGGAACAGCTGGCCCAGCAGGTGGGGGTGCGGAGGGAGACCATCATGCGGCTGGAGAAGGCCCAGTATAACCCCTCCCTCAAGCTGGCGGTGGACATATCCCGGGCGGTGGAGGCCCCCATTGAGGATATTTTTATCTTCCCGTGAACAGGAGAGACCCCCGGGCCGCGGCCCGGGGGTCTTGCGCAGAAAAGGAGGTGAGCCGGAGCGCTGCCGCTCCGGCTCAAAAAAGGATGGAGGATAGAATGAAAAAGAAAAGCGTCTCTTGCAAGTATTAGAATACCGGGCAGTCGTTACAAAAGTTCGCGCTCATTTGTTACAAAAGCATTAAATCTTCCCGGAGAGAGGGGATTATTTGTTGCTTTTTGGAAGCTCGTCCAATGCCAGGCAAAAATCAAAGCGTTCCGTTCCGTCCCCGCCCTCGCCCCGGGCGAAAAGCTGGCCGTCCTGGACGGCGGTGTCCACCCACAGGGTTTCGCCCGCCTGGCACTCGCTGACATAGCCGATCTGGAAAGAGCGCACAAACTTCCCCCGGCCCAGCCGCTCCAGGTGGAGGCTGTCGCAGGCGAAGTCGGCGTAGTGGGCGTTGTTCACGTGGCCGTTGATGTCGGTGTCGGAGTAGCCCAGCTCCCGCCGGACGCGGGCGTCAAACTGCCCGGGCATGGCCGGGCGGCGCAGCTTGACGGACTTACACAGCCCGCCGCCGTCTGTGCCCTGGAACTCCGCCAGGTTTTTCATGCGGAACAGCTTATGCTCGTCCGCGTCCACCATCACCCACACCGAGGTGCCCTGCCCGATGGGCTTCCCGTCCCGGAACAAATCAAAATCCCGGTAGGAGGAGGCCCCGGACGCCCCCCGGTGCCAGGTTTTCACGGTGATGAGCTGGTTCCAGCGCAAAGGGGCGTCCAGCTCCACCCAGTTGCGGGTGACCATCCACAGGCAGTTATACTTTTCCTTGATCTGGGGGCCGGCCACCCCCAGCTCCAGCGCCGCCTGGGTGGCGGCCTCCTGGAGGTAGCCCAACACGGCCGACGGGCGGCACTGGTTGAACAGATCCACGTCCCGGGAGTCCACCCGGAAGTCCGTTTCATAAAAGGTGCTCAAGGGTTATTCCTTCTTTCCAGGAATGGTGAGGGTGTCCCGGGCGCACAGGGCGTCCAGGTCGTCGGGGGTGGCGGCGCCCAGGCGCAGGGCCGCGCCGCATTGGGCACATACCAGATCCACCGAGGAGTAGCCCACTTTGATCCCGTAGTCAGCCGATCCGCAGGCGCATTTCACGCCGCCCCGGGCGGCGATGTCCTTCAGCTCGCCCAGCACCTCGCCCATGACCGCCTCGTTGAGGAAAACGCCCCGGTTTTCCATCTGGTCGTCCAGCCGCAGCTTGTCCACCGCCGTCTCCAGCTTTTCCATGGCCTGGAACACCGGGCCTTCCTCGCCGATATAGCAGCACCCAAGCCCCGATGCGGGACAGGACAGGGCGAGCAGCTTTTGGCGCAGCAGGGCGTCGTTGGCGCACGCCGCCCGGTGGTCCCTGGCGCAGAACAGGCAGGGCACGGTGACCTCGCAGCGGTCCCCCAGCTGGCGGAAGGCCAGCTCCGACTTGCCGCAGGGGCAGGGAAGTGTGCTGTCCCCGGCGGCGAGCTGAAAGGCGGTGCGGGATGCGATGACCGCCTGGCCGCACACTGGGCAGATGTATCCTATGGTACGCTTCTCCTCTGGCATCGGCTTGTTCCTCCCCAAACATTACAAGGGCATTATATCACTATCTTCCCCGCGTTTCCAGAGACAAGGCCGTTTTTGTTGTCAGATTTTTCTCAATGTATGAATTTCCTTTCACAGCGCAAACTAACGGCAAATCCTGTGCGAACGAAAGGAAGTCACTTCCATGGAAAATCGCAAGCTGGGGCGGCAGACCTTCCAGCCCGGGTCGCCGCCCGTCATCATCGGCCACGGCTCGGCCGCGGGCAAAAAGGAGGCTGAGGGCCCTCTGGGGCGGCACTTCGACCACACCTGCCAGGACGACGCCTTTGGGGAGGATACCTGGGAGAAGTCCGAGTCCGCCATGCAGCAGTTGGCCTTGGATACGGCACTGAAGCGGGCGGGGCTCCACTCGCCGGATCTGGATCTGCTGCTGGCAGGCGATCTTTTGAACCAGTGCATCGGCTCGGGTTACGCCGCGCGGGCGGCGGCGGTACCCTTCTTTGGGCTGTACGGGGCGTGTTCCACCATGGGGGAGAGCCTGGCCCTGGCCGCGCTGCTGCTCAGCGGCGGATATGGAAAATATGCCGCTGCCGTCACCTCGTCCCACTTCTGCTCGGCGGAGCGGCAGTATCGGACCCCCCTGGAGTACGGTTCACAGCGCACCCCCACCGCCCAGTGGACGGCCACTGCCGCCGGAGCGGTAATTGTCACCAATGAGGTGCGCCCCGGCCCCCGGGTGGCCCGGGTGACGGTGGGCAAGGTGGTGGACAAGGGCATCAAGGATGCCAACAACATGGGGGCGGCCATGGCCCCCGCCGCCTATTCCACCCTGAAGGCCCACTTTGAGGACACCGCCCTGTCGCCGGACTACTATGACCTCATCGTCACCGGCGATCTGGGTAGCCTGGGCCACGAGATCGTGTGCGATTTCTTTGCCCGGGACGGGGTGGAGCTGGCCAATTACAACGACTGCGGCCTGCTCCTGTTTGACCGGGAGCAGCAGGACGTGCACGCCGGGGCATCCGGGTGCGGGTGCTCGGCATCGGTGCTGTGCGGCTACCTGCTGCCGGGGCTGCTGGCAGGGCGGTGGAAGCGCATCCTGTTCTGCCCCACCGGGGCGCTCCACTCCCCCACCGCCACCATGCAGGGGGAGTCCATCCCCGGCGTGTGCCACGCCATCGCGCTGGAAGGAGGCAAATGATGGACTATCTGAAAGCATTTCTGGTGGGCGGATTGTTCTGCGTCATCGGGCAGCTGCTCATCGACAAGACCAAGCTCACCCCCGCCCGCATCCTGGTGGCCTACGTGGTGTCCGGGGTGGTGCTGGGGGCCGTTGGGATATATAAGCCCCTGGCGGACTGGGCCGGGGCGGGAGCCACGGTGCCTCTCACCGGCTTCGGCTACGCCCTGGCCAAGGGAGTCAAGGAGGCGGTGGCGGAGAAGGGGCTGCTGGGCGCCCTCACCGGCGGAGTCACCGCCACTGCGGGGGGCGTGGCCGCGGCCATCTTCCTGGGCGTGGCGGTGGCCTTCCTGTTCAAGCCAAAACCGAAAAGCTGACCAGAAGCGTCCGGCGGAAACCGCCGGACGCTTTTCTTTTTGCCGCCGTACGACACCCATTGACAATAAAATCAGATTCCACTATAATCATATATTACTGTGATTTGACGCGGGCGGGGCGGCGCCCCGCAGAGAAAAAGGAGGAATCCCCTGTGGTACGGCCCGAAGGCGAAAACAAGATGGGCGTCATGCCGGTGAACCGGCTTTTGCTGAACATGTCTATCCCAATCATGATCTCTATGCTGGTCCAGGCGTTTTACAACGTGGTGGACAGTTATTTCGTATCCCAACTCAACGAGGACGCGCTCAATGCGGTATCGCTGGCCTTCCCGGTGCAGAACCTGATGATTGCCGTCGGCGTGGGCACCGGCGTGGGTATCAACGCCCTGCTGTCCCGCAGCTTGGGAGAGCAGCGGCGGGACAAGGCCGATCTGGCGGCGGTGAACGGCGTTTTCCTGGCGGCGGTGAGCTGTCTGGCGTTCGTGGCGCTGGGCCTGACCTGCTCCCGGCTGTTCTACACGGTTCAGACTGACGTGGAGGGCATTATCAACTATGGTGCGGATTACCTGTCCATCTGCTGTGGGGTGAGCATGGGGCTGTTCGGCGCGGTGACGCTGGAGCGCATCCTCCAGGCCACCGGGCGCACCGTCCAGTCCATGATCTCCCAGGCGGTGGGGGCGGTGACCAACATCATTTTGGACCCCATCCTCATCTTCGGCCTGGGCCCCTTTCCTCGGATGGAGGTGGCGGGGGCCGCGCTTGCCACCGTCATCGGCCAGTGCGTGGGCTGCGGCGTGTCCATCTTTTTTAACGTGGCCCAAAACCCGGATGTGAATTTGTCCTTCCGGGGGTTCCGCCCGGACGGCCCCACCATCAGGGCCATTTACAGCGTGGGCCTGCCCGGCATCGTCATGCAGTCCATCGGCTCGGTGATGGTGTTCGGCATGAACCAGATCCTTCTGGGCTTTACCAAGACGGCCACGGCGGTGTTCGGGGTGTATTTCAAGCTCCAGTCCTTCTTCTTTATGCCGGTGTTCGGCCTTTGCAACGGGATGGTGCCCATCGTGGCCTACAACTATGGCGCCCGCAAGCCGGAGCGCATCCTCAAGACCATCAAGCTCAGCGCCGTCTACGCCACCGCCCTTATGGCAATTGGCTTCGCGGTGTTCCAGCTGGTCCCCGGCCCGCTGCTGTCCATCTTCCAGGCGGAGGATGGGGCGGCGGGGGATCTGTTGGCCATCGGCATGCCCGCCCTGCGCATCATCTCCTACAGCTGGCTGCTGGCGGGCTTCGGCATTGTATCCGGCTCGGTGTTCCAGGCGCTGGACCACGGCGTGCTCAGCCTCACCACCTCGCTGGTGCGCCAGCTTATCGTCTTGCTTCCGGTGGCCTTCCTCCTGTCCCGGCTGTTTGAATTGGAGCAGGTGTGGCTGGCCTTTCCCATTGCGGAGCTGTTTTCCTGTACGCTGTGCGTCATCTTTATGCGCCGGGTGTACCGGCGGGACATCCTGCCCCTGCGGGCCGGGGCGGAGGGCTGAGCCAAAACTTTACGTTTTTCCTTAAATGCCCATTGACAGCGGGAAAAGCCGTGTTATAATAAAACCGTACAAGTGAATAACCCTTATCAAGAGTGGCGGAGGGACCGGCCCAATGAAGCCACGGCAACCTGCGAAGCAAGGTGCCAAGTCCGGCGGAAACGCGAGATGAGGAGAGAACTGAACCATCAGCCCCCGCCGTGTCCCGGCGGGGTTTTTTTCAGTCTCGTCCCCAAAAGAAAGGAGAAACAAACCATGGCAAAAAGACTGTTTACATCTGAATCGGTGACCGAGGGCCACCCCGACAAGATCTGCGACCAGATCTCCGACGCCATTCTGGACGCCATCATCGAGCAGGATCCCAATGCCCGGGTAGCCTGCGAGACCGCGGTGTCCACCGGCCTGGTCCACATTATGGGGGAGATCACCACCTCCTGCTATGTGGACATCCCCAAGATTGCCCGCCAGGTTATCCGGGATATCGGATATGACCGGGCCAAGTATGGCTTCGACGGCGACAGCTGCGCCGTCATCACCAACATCGACGAGCAGTCCCCCGACATCGCCCTGGGAGTGGACAAGGCCCTGGAGGCCAAAGAGGGCCAGCTGGACGACGGCCTGGACAACGGCGCGGGCGACCAGGGCATGATGTTCGGCTACGCCTGCACCGAGACGGAGGAGCTGATGCCCCTGGCCATCGCCCTGTCCCACAAGCTGGCCCAGCGGCTCACCCAGGTGCGCAAGGAGAAGCTGGTGGACTACCTCCGGCCCGACGGCAAGAGCCAGGTGACCGTGGAGTACGGCGCGGACGGCAGGCCTGTCCGGGTGGATACGGTGGTGCTGTCCACCCAGCACGCCCCGGAGGCCACCCTGGAGCAGATCAGGGCCGACATGATCGAGCTGGTGGTAAAGCCCACCATCCCCGCCGCCCTGCTGGACGAAAACACCCGTATTCTGGTCAATCCCACCGGCCGCTTTGTGGTGGGCGGGCCCCAGGGGGACTCCGGGCTCACCGGGCGGAAGATTATCGTGGATACCTACGGCGGATCCGCCCCCCACGGCGGCGGCGCGTTCTCCGGCAAAGACCCCACCAAGGTGGACCGCTCCGCCGCCTACGCCGCCCGCTGGGTGGCCAAGAACATCGTGGCCGCGGGGCTGGCCGATAAGTGCCAGGTGCAGCTGGCCTACGCCATCGGGGTGGCCAGGCCCGTGTCCGTGCGCGTTGACACCTTCGGCACCGGCTCTGTGGGCGACGAGGCGCTGGAGGCGGCTGTGGACAAGGTGTTCGATCTGCGGCCCACCGCCATTATCAACCGGCTGGACCTGCGCCGCCCCATCTACCGCCAGACCGCCGCTTACGGCCACTTCGGCCGCCCGGAGCTGGAGCTGCCCTGGGAAAAGACGGATATGGTTGACGCAATCAAAGCCGCGCTGTAAAGCGCTGCCCCGTTGCATCGGGCCCTCCGTGCCACAGGCGCGGAGGGCTTTTTCCTGTCTTTGCAAAATGTTAACATTCTTTTGAGCGATTTTTTATTGCATTATCCGCCAAGCTATACTATACTAAGTAAGCTGTGTTTTGAAGATGGGCGCCGCCGCGCGTGGAGGTATATATGGAAAACTTGCGAACAAAGCTTCAGACGGGGGCAAAGGCCCGGCTGCCGGTAATCCTGGCCGTTTACATCCTGTGCCAGCCGCTGCTGGACGCGCTTACCGGACTGGGAGCCGAATTTGAGCACCCCGTTACAGTGGGCATTGTGGTGCGCGCGCTGGCTATGGCGGCGGCCTTCCTGTATGCGGTGTTCATCAGCGATTTCCCGGGGAAAAAGCGGGTGATGGTCTACACCGGGGCGCTGCTGGCCTATCTGGCGTTGTTTATGGGGTACATGTTCACCCTGGGCGGCTTTTCCCTGTGCGTGAGCAATATGAAGGACGTCATCAAGACCTTCTTCTTCCCCTTCGTGTTCCTCTTCCTCTGGTCTGTGTACAAGCAGTACGGCTATGTGGTCACCACCCGCTCCATCGCCCTGGCCGGGGGTATTTACGTCAGCGTCATCCCCATCGCCGTGGCCACAGGCACCAGCTTTGTGTCCTACGGCAACGCGGGCATGGGCTTCCGGGGCTGGTTCTACGCCGCCAACGAGGTGGGCTGCATTATGGCCATCACCGCCCCGTTTACCATACAGTACTGCGCCCAGGTGCTCTCTAAGGTCACCAAAAAGGCCTGGTGGAAGGGCGCGCTGGCGGTGTGGACCCTGTTTGCCGTGGCGGTGAGCGCCAACTTCCTGGGCACCAAGATCATCTTCGGCGCCATCGCGCTCTACAGCGTGGCGGCTTTCGTATGGCAGGCGGTCTATCTGGTCCGGGAGCGCACCCGGGCGCGGCTCATCCAGACCGCCGCCATGGCCGGGGTGTTGGTGATGATCGTGATTTTCTTCTTCAATTCCCCCCTGAAGGAATATCTGGACTATGTGTATCTCAAGCTGCTGGATAACGATCCGGAGCAGACCCTGCTGACCTGGGACGAGGAGATCCAGGCCGCCGCCAAGGGCACATGGCTCAAGGAGCTGCTCAACAACAACGAGACCCTGGAGCGGATCGACCAGATCCTCAGCCGCCGCCTGCTGGGCTCCTGTCCCTCCGTGCAGGTGTACACCGAGGGGGGCCTTGCGTCCAAGCTGCTGGGCATCGGCTATGCCAACGTGGCCGCCTACGGCCGGGAGGTCCACTTCATGGTGGAGATGGACCCGCTGGCCCTGCTGCTGCGCCACGGTATTGTGGGCTTTGCACTGTACTACGCGCCCTACCTGGGCTTTTTGGGCTGGGCTGTCGTCCAGTTTTTCCGCCGCCCCGCCCAACGCATGGCCAGTTTGGACTACTGCACCGCGCTGTACGCCGTGGTGATGGGCTTCGGCATCTCCACCATCGCGGGCCATGCCCTGGTATCCCCTGCGGTGGCCACCTTCGTGCTGGTCACCGGGATGCAGCTGTGGGCCCAGACTCAGGAACAGAATCGGATACCAAAGGAAACCGCCGGCCAGTAGGCCGGCGGTTTCCAGCATCTGGGCGGAATCTGTGAAAAATAAGCTAGTTTGGCTGGGCAGGGGCGGTGAAGATCGGAACATCCGTGGGTTGCATCTTGCACAGCACTGTGCTAAACTATTCTATTATAAATCGCTGTACAGCGGGAAAGGACCTTGGGCCATGATTGACAGCTGGAACATCACCATTCCTGAACTTACCGGGGACGAGCCCCGCCGGGCGTACATCTACCTCCCCGACTCCTGGGAGATGGACCCGGCCTTACGCTACCCTGTACTCTATATGTTCGACGGGCACAACGTCTTTTTCGATGAGGATGCCACCTATGGCAAGAGCTGGGGGATGGGGGAGTACCTGGACGCCGCCCAGACCCAGCTCATCGTGGCCGCGGTGGAGTGCAACCACCACCCGGACAACGGGCGGCTGAGCGAATACTCCCCCTGGACCTTCTCCAACAGCGACACCGGCCGGGTGGTGGGGCGGGGGAGGGCCACCATGGAGTGGCTGGTCCGCAGCTTCAAGCCGGCCATTGACGAGGAGTTCCCCACCCTCCCCGGGCGGAACGACACCTTCATCGCCGGCAGTTCCATGGGGGGGCTGATGGCCCTGTACGCCGTTATGGAGTATAACCGCTGTTTCTCCCGGGGGGCGGCGCTGTCCCCGTCCCTGTGGGTGGCGCCGGGGAAGGTGGACACCCTCATCCGCACCGCCCGCATCTCGCCGGGCACGGTGATGTACATGGACTACGGCTCCCGGGAGATTTCCAACCATGCCCAGACCTTCAAGATGCTGGGCCGGACAGCGGCGGCGCTGCTAGACAAGCGTGTATTGCTGGACTTCCGTATTGTCCCCGGCGGCGACCACAGCGAGGCCAGCTGGGAGCGGCAGATTCCATTTTTCATGAGTACCCTGCTCTACGGCAGGGAGGATCAATAAAGCGCGGTTCCGCCCGTGCGGGACGCTGAGGGGGAAACCTGTATGGAGACGCAGTATTTTAAAGATTACAGCCCGGCCCTGGGCCGGGATATGGAGTGCAAGGTATACGGCCACGGGGGGAGGCCGGTGCTGTTTATCCCCTGCCAGGATGGACGGTTCTTTGACTTTGAGAACTTCAGGATGACCGACGCCTGGGCGCCCTGGATTGAGTCGGGACAGGTGATGGTATTTTCCATCGATACCATGGACGCCGAGAGCTGGTCCAACAAGTGGGACGACCCCTACTGGCGCATCCGGCGCTATGAGCAGTGGCTGGCCTACATCACCGACGAGATGGTGCCCTTCATGCGCGCCATGGTAAACGGGCGCAACGGCTGGACTGGGGAGGCGGGGGTGATGGTGTTCGGGTGTTCCCTGGGGGCCACCCACGCCGCCAACCTGTTCTTCCGCCGCCCGGACCTGTTTGACCGGGTGCTGGCGCTGAGCGGCATCTACGGCGCGGAGTATGGCTTCGACGGCTATATGGACGAGGTGGTCTACCGCAATTCCCCGGTGCACTACTTGGCCAATATGCCCAAGGACCACCCATTCATCCAGCTCTACAACCAAAAGAAGGGGGTCATCTGCGTGGGCCGGGGGCCCTGGGAGATCCCGGGCACGACGTTATGGCTGGCGGACATCTTCCGGGAGAAGGAGATCCACCTGTGGGTGGACGTGTGGGGCTGGGACGTGGCCCACGACTGGGACTGGTGGTATAAGCAGGTGGCCTACTTTGTACCCTATCTTCTGGACCAGAACTGATATCGGCAGCTTTCACGCCCCGAACGCGGAAAGCATGTGAAAAAGAGAGAAGGATTCCTATGAAAAACGTGGTCTTCATTTCCCCTAACTTCCCCACCAACTACTGGCAGTTCTGCCGGGAGCTGAGAAATAACGGCCTGAACGTGCTGGGCGTGGGCGATGCGCCCTACGACGAGCTTACCGGCGAGCTGAAGGACAGCCTGAACGAGTATTACAAGGTGGACAGCCTGGAAAACTATGACGAGGTATACCGGGCCGTGGCCTACTTCATCTTCCGCTACGGACGGATTGACTGGCTGGAGTCCAACAACGAGTATTGGCTGGAGCGGGATGCCCGGCTGCGTACCGACTTCCGCATCACCTCCGGTTTCCAGGAGGGGGATATCCCCCGGATCAAATACAAGTCCCGGATGAAGGAGTTCTACCAAAAGGCGGGCATTCCAACCGCGCGCTACCATCTGGTGGACGATGAAAAGGGATGCCTGAAGTTCATCAAAGAGGTGGGCTGGCCGGTGGTGGTCAAGCCAGACAACGGCGTGGGCGCCTCCGACACCCACAAGCTGTCCAGCGAGACCGAGCTGGGTGCATTCCTGGCCCGCCGTATGGAAGGCGTGCCCTACATCATGGAGGAATTTATCCACGCCGAGGTCAATTCCTACGACGCCATCATAGACTCCAGGGGCGAACCTATCTTTGAGACGGGCAACGTTACCCCCATGTCCATCATGGACATCGTGAACCAGGAGGACAACTCCATCTATTACATCGTCAAGGATCTGGCCGCCGACACCCGCAGGGCGGGAAGGGCTACAGTGAAGAGTTTTGACGTGAAGAGCCGCTTCGTCCACTTCGAGTTTTTCCGCCTCACCCAGGACCAGGCGGGCATGGGCAAAAAGGGGGACGTGGTGGCGCTGGAGGTGAACATGCGCCCCTGCGGCGGGTTCAGCCCGGACATGATGAACTACGCCAGCTCCACCAACGTGTACAAGATCTGGGCGGACATGGTGGCCTTTGACCATTCCACTCTGGAGCCGGGGGAGCACGCCTTCTGCGCCTATGCTGGGCGGAGGGACGGCAAGCCCTTTGCCCTGAGCCACGTGGATGTCCTGGCTAAGTACAGCGAGAACCTGAAGATGGTGGCTCGCATCCCGGATGTGCTGTCCAACGCCATGGGCAACCAAATGTATGTGGCCACCTTTAAGACCAAACGGGAGCTGGACGGGTTTTATAGGGACGTGCTGAAGCTGAAAAAGAAGAAGTTATGAGGATATGAAAAAGCCGCCGGTAGCGCCGGCGGCTTTTCTATGTGCGTTTGGGCGCGCTGCTCACGGACGGCTCGAGCGCTGTTAGGCGAACTTACCCGTATTCAGCTTCACGCCGGGGCCCATGGTGGCGGCGGCGACGCAGCTCTTCACGTACTGGCCCTTGGCGGCGGCGGGCTTAGCCTTGACGATGGCACCCATGAGGGCGTTCAGGTTATCGCCCAGCTTCTCGGGGCCGAAGGACACCTTGCCGATGGGGCAGTGGATGATATTGGTCTTGTCCAGACGGTACTCCACCTTACCGGCCTTGATCTCGTTGACGGCCTGCGTCACGTTGGGGGTGACGGTGCCGGCCTTGGGGGAGGGCATCAGGCCCTTGGGGCCCAGGACCTTACCCAGGCGGCCCACAACGCCCATCATGTCGGGGGTGGCGACCACCACGTCGAAGTCAAACCAGTTTTCCTTCTGGATCTTCTCCACCATGTCCATATCGCCCACAAAATCGGCGCCGGCGGCGCGGGCCTCGTCGGCCTTGTCGCCCTTGGCGAAAACCAGTACCCGGGCGGTCTTGCCAGTGCCGTGGGGGAGGACGATGGCACCGCGGACCTGCTGGTCGGCGTGGCGGGAGTCAACGCCCAGCTTCACGTGCAGCTCCACAGTCTCGTCGAACTTGGCGGTAGCGGTCTTGATGACCAGCTCCATGGCCTCGGTCACGTCATACTGGGCGGCGCGGTCGATGAGCTTGGCGCTGTCCACATATTTTTTGCCTTTCGTAGCCATTACTTCTTCCTCCTTTCCCTTACTCTTCCACCAGCACGCCCATAGAACGGGCGGTGCCGGCGATCATGCTCATGGCGGCCTCCAGGCTGGCGGCATTCAGGTCGGGCATTTTGGTCTCGGCGATCTTCTGGCAGTCGGCCTTGGACAGGGTGGCCACCTTGGTCTTGTTGGGCACACCGGAGCCGGACTCGATATTGCACGCCTTCTTGATGAGCACGGCGGCAGGGGGGGTCTTGGTGATAAAGGAGAAGGAGCGGTCGGCGTACACGGTGATGACCACGGGGATGATCAGGCCCATGTCCTTTTTGGTGCGCTCGTTGAACTCCTTGGTAAAGGCGGCGATGTTCACGCCATGCTGGCCAAGGGCGGGGCCCACAGGGGGGGCCGGGGTTGCCTGGCCGGCGGGGATCTGCAGCTTTACATATCCAGTAATTTTCTGTGCCATTTGAAACAGCACCTCCTACAAAAAATGTGGTGGTCGCGAAGCCCGCTTCGGGGCTTCTCCCACTGACTCGTCGGGGCAAAGTCCGCTCAACTGCGCTTCCGCCTGCGGCGAAAGCCGTGTCCGCTCCTTTGCCCTTCCTCTCCCACGCAAACCCATTTTGTTTGGCTTTGCGTGGGGCGCTTGCTTCGCAAGCGATTTTTAGGGCACTTAAATGGTTTCTACCTGGTCGAGCTCCAATTCGACGGGGGTTTCCCGGCCGAACATGGACACCACCACCCGGACCTTGCCGCGCTCGGTGTCCAGCTCCTCCACCGTGCCGATGAAGGAGGCCAGGGCGCCGTCGGTGATCTTCACGCTGTCGCCCACGCCGTAGCTCACCACCACCTCGCGCTTTTCCACACCCAGGGCGGCGATCTCCTCGTCGGTGAGGGGGATGGCCTTGTTGGCCGCGCCCACAAAGCCGGTGACGCCCCGGATGTTGCGAACCAGGTGCCAGGTCTCGTCGGTCATGACCATTTTTACCAGGACATAGCCAGGAAACACCTTGCGTTCCACGGTTTTGGGGCCGCTGTCGGTAATTTCGGTAACGGTTTCCAGAGGGATGGACACCTCGGTGATGAGGTCGTGCATGTTGCGGTTTTCCACGGCCTGCTCAATGGACATGGCTACGGTGTTCTCGTAGCCGGAGTAGGTGTGGGCCACATACCACTTCAGTTCGTCAGCCATGCCGTGACACCTTAGCCCAGAAACTCAAACAGTGCAAACAGGGCCTGGATGACCGCGCGGGCAAGGTAATCGAACGCCCAGATGAAAATGCCCACGAGGATGACGCACACGATGACGACGCCCACGTTCTTTACCGTGTCCTTGAGGGAGGGCCAGGTGACCTTTTTCAGCTCACCCTTCAGGTCCTTGAGCCAGCGCAGGACGCGGTTGGGCTTCTTTTCCTTCTTCTTGGGGGCCTTAGCCTTCTTGTCGGAGCTTACGGACTCCTTCGGAGTGGCGGTGTTGTCCCGCTTTTCCTGTTCAGACATTTACGTTAACCCTTCTTTCCTTTGAGCGGCGCCCATTACTTGGTTTCGGTGTGCTTCGTGTGCTTTCTGCAGAAGGGGCAGTACTTGTTGAGCTCCAGGCGCTCGGTGGTATTGCGCTTGTTCTTCTTGGTGTTGTAGTTGCGCTGCTTGCACTCGGAGCAGCGCAGCACGACCTTCACACGGTTTCCGGCTTTCGCCATTCTCGGCACCTCCTTTTAAATTGACCGGGCGGCAAAAAAGCGCCGGACCGGCCTCTCTGCCGACTCCAGCGCCTGAAACGGGCGTAATACGCCTGTTAGAAGCTACGGGGGGCCGGCTTAATTGCCTCCCTGCGGTCCTCCGGGGAGGGGTCAGGGTTTTTGCGCCTATCCCGTAAAAATACGCACAAAAAGAAAGCCCTGCTCACAGGTGCTGATAGCATATCACACCGGGAGGGGCTTGTCAAGCCTTCTTTTTTTATTTATAATGTGTACATGCGGGCATGGAGCCCGCGGCGATTGGAGGGGATCAATCATGCGCGTGATGGCCATTGATTACGGCGACGTCCGTACAGGGGTGGCAGTGTCCGATGCCTCAGGACTGCTGGCCGGGTATACCACGGTGGTCCACAGCCGCAGCTCGGGGCGTGCGGCGGAGGAGGTCGCCCGGATTGCCAGGGAGCGGCAGGCGGACGAGCTGGTGATGGGCTTCCCCCGGAACATGGACGGCACCGAGGGCCCACGGGCGGAGCTGTACCGGGCCTTTGCCGCCCTGGTGGAGGAGAAAACCGGGATGCCGGTGCGGCTGTGGGACGAGCGGCGCACCACCATCGAGGCCCACCAGATTCTCCACGCCTCGGGGAAGAGGATGAAGGCCCACAAGCAGAACGTGGACGCAGTGGCGGCGTCCCTCATTTTGGAGGGGTATCTGGCATACAAGGCGCGGAATTCGTGAGCAAAACCCCCGGCAGAACTTCGCCGGGGGTTTTGCACGATACGATGCTGGCACGCTGCGAAGCAACCGTAACGCTCGGTCGCTTTCGCTTCGTCCCGGCCTGGTCTGCGGGGCGTACAGCGCCCCTGCGCTCAAGTCTCGCCTTCGGCTCGGTCGGCGGTGGACGCTTGCCACCGGCAAGCACCGCCCTCGCTCCGCTCCAAGCTCCCTCGCTGCCTGCTTCTCCGCGCTTCTTATACCAACGCCGCAGTCTCCAGCGCGATCATCAGCTCCTCGTTAGTGGGGATGAGCAGCACCTTCACCTTGGAGTCGATGGCGGAGATGATGGCCTCCTTGCCCCGGATGTTGTTGGCGTCGGGGTCCATCTTGACGCCCATAAACTCCAGGCCGGAGGCGATAGCCATGCGCTGCTGGGCGTCGTTCTCGCCCACGCCGGCGGTAAAAATCACTGCGTCCACCCCGCCCATGGCGGCGGCATAGGCCCCGATATACTTTTTCACGCCGTAGTTGAACAGGTCCAGGGCCAGGGCCGCCCGCTCGTTGCCCTGATCCCGGGCGGCGCACAGGTCCCGGAAGTCGGAGGACACGCCGGACACGCCCTGGACGCCCGACTTTTTGTTGAGCACATTGAGCATCTCCTTGATGTCCATGCCGTGCCTGTTCATCAGGTACTCCAGGATGCCCGCGTCCAGGTCGCCGGAGCGGGTGCCCATGGGCACGCCCGCCAGGGGGGTGAAGCCCATGGAGGTGTCCACGCTCTTCCCCCCCGCCACGGCGGCCACGGAGGAGCCGTTGCCCAGATGGCAGGAGATGAGCTTGAGGGACTCGATGGGCTTGCCCAGCATGTCGGCGGCCCGCTGGGTGACGTACTTGTGGCTGGTGCCGTGGAAGCCGTAGCGGCGCACCTTGTCCTGCTGGTAGTATTCATAGGGCAGGGCGTAGGTGTAGGCCACGGGGGGCATGGTCTGGTGGAAGGCGGTGTCGAACACGGCCACTTGGGGCACGCCGGGCCCCATGACGGCGGAGCAGGCCTTGACGCCCAGGATGTTGGCGGGGTTGTGCAGGGGAGCCAGGGGGATGCACGCCTCCATGGCGGATAGCACTTGGCTGTCGATGCGCACGGAGTGGGCGAAGGTCTCGCCGCCATGGACCACCCGGTGACCCACTGCGTCGATCTCCTTCATGGAGGCGATGACGCCGTTCTCCGGGTCCACCAGGGCGTCCAGCACGGCCTGGATGGCCTCGGAATGGGTGGGCATGGCCACGTCGCGGGCGTCTACGGTGGTCTTCCCAGGGGCCTTATAGGTGAATTTGCCGTCGATGCCGATGCGCTCGCAAAGGCCCTTGGCCAGCACGTTTTGGCTGCCGGTGTCCAGCAGCTGGTATTTCAGGGACGAGCTGCCGGCGTTGATGACGAGAACTTTCATGTTCCGCACTCCTTTAGTCACGATTTCCAGCGTTGGGGATGGGACATAACTGGGTATTTACTTTGCCCCGCCTTTAGGCGTATAATAACGAAAGGCATGGCCGGATAACGGACATATTATACTACGGCAGACGGCGTACCGCAAGCGGTTTTCGCGATTTTGCCGAAAAATAGTGGGAGGAGGGGGGCCATGACCGTTGCGGGGGTGGTGGCGGAGTACAATCCCTTCCATCCGGGGCACGCCCTCCACCTGCGGGAAACCCGCCGGGCGCTGGGCGGGTGCGCCGTGGTGGCCGTGATGAGCGGGAACTTTGTGCAGCGGGGGGAGTGCGCCGTCTTTGACAAGTGGACCCGGGCCCGGGCCGCCCTGGAGGGGGGAGCGGATCTGGTGCTGGAGCTGCCCACGGTGTGGGCGGCGTCCTCGGCGGAGGCCTTTGCCCGGGGGGCGGTGGAGCTGCTGGCGTCCACGGGGGTGGTGACCCACCTGTCCTTCGGCAGCGAGTGCGGGGCGGCGGAGGGGCTTGGGCGGCTGGCCCTGTGCCTGGACAGCCCCGCGTACCGGGCGGCCCTGCGGCGGTTTTTGGACCGGGGGCTTCCCTTCGCCGCCTGCCGCCAAGGGGCGGCGGCGGAACTGCTGGGCGGGGCGGAGGCGGAGCTGCTCTCCCGGCCCAACAATAACCTGGGGGTGGAGTATATCAGGGCGCTGAACGCCCTGAAGAGCGACATCAGGCCCGTCGCCGTCCTCCGGGCGGGGGCGGGGCACGACGGGGGGGCGCACCCGGACTACCCCTCTGCCTCCTATCTGCGGGGGAAAATCCTGGCGGGGGAGATCCCCGCGGAAAATCCAGCCGGGCTGGTGTATGGGGAGCGGGCCGTGCTGGCCCGCCTGCGCTCCATGGACGAGGGGGAGTTCGCCGCCCTGCCCGATTGCGGGGAGGGACTGTTCCACCGGCTGTACCGGGCGGTGCGCTGGGGGAGGACGCTGGAGGAGGTATACACTCTGGCCAAAACCAAGCGCTATGCCCACGCCCGCATCCGCCGGGCCCTGTTGTGGGGGGCGTTGGGGCTGCGGGGGGTCCACCGGCCCGCCCATCCGCCCTATCTCCGGGTGCTGGGGGCCAACGGGACGGGACGGGTCCTGCTGCGGGAGATGAAGGGGAGGGCCGCCCTGCCCGTCCTCACCAAGCCCGCCCACGGCAGGGGGGAGCCCCTGCTGGAGCTGGAGGCGGGGTGCACTGACTTCTACCAGCTGTGCCGCCGGGAGCCGGGGCGGTGCGGGGTGGAGTGGACCACCAACCCGGTGATGCTGTGAGATCAAAACGAAAGGAAGTTATCCAAATATGAGAGCCTACGAAAGACTGCTGAAGTATGTCCAAATCCATACAACCTCCTCCGAGGAGACGGGGGCCACCCCCTCTACCCCCGGCCAATGGGATCTGGCCCGGGTACTGGTGGACGAGCTCAAGGAGCTGGGGCTGGAGAACCCCAGTGTGAACGAGCACTGCATCGTCACCGCATGGCTGCCCGCCTCCCCCGGCTGCGAGGGCGCCCCCGCCCTGGGCCTTCTGGCCCACATGGACACCGCCCCCGCCTTTTCCGGGGAGGGCGTCAAGCCCATCCTCCACGAGCACTATGACGGCGGCGACATCGCGCTGCCCCAGGGGGGCCGGGTCATCAAGGCGGCGGACTTCCCCTTCCTGGCGGGGCTGAAGGGGAAAACCCTCATCACCGCCGACGGCTCCACCCTGCTGGGGGCGGACGATAAGGCGGGGGTGGCGGAGATCATGACCCTGTGCCAGCGGGTCATTGACGAAAACCTGCCCCACGGGCGGCTTTGTATCGCTTTCACCCCCGACGAGGAGATCGGCGAGGGGCCCGACCACTTCGACGTGGCCGCCTTCGGGGCCCAATACGCCTACACCGTGGACGGTTCCGCCGCGGGGTCCATTGAGTACGAGAACTTCAACGCCGCCTCCGCCAAGGTGGATATCACCGGCGTGTCCGTCCACCCCGGAACCGCCAAGGACGTGATGGAAAACGCCCTCCTCATCGCCCAGGAGCTCAATTCCCTGCTGCCGCCCGAGGCCGTCCCCGCCAGGACGGAGGGATACGAGGGCTTTTTCCACCTGGACGCCCTGACGGGAACCACCGCGTTTGCCCACATGGAGTATATCGTCCGGGATCACGACCGGGAGAAGTTTGAAGCGAAGAAGACCCTGCTGGAGCGCTCCGCCGCCCAGGTCCAGGCCGCCCATCCTACGGCCAGGGTGGAGCTGACCTTGAAGGACAGCTACTACAACATGAAGGAGAAGCTCACGGACTGTATGCATCTGGTGGACAATGCCAGGCGGGCGGCGGAGCTGGCGGGGCTCACCCCGGCCGTGGAGCCCATCCGGGGGGGCACCGACGGGGCGCGGCTGTCCTATATGGGCCTGCCCTGTCCCAATCTGGGCACCGGCGGCTACAATTTCCACGGCCCGCTGGAGCTGGCCTGCGTTGAGGAGATGGACGCGGTGGTGGAGGTGCTGCGACACATTGTGGAGCTCTACAGCAAATGATTCACAGTTTATTGATTATTTTCCAGCCCGGTTGGGGTAGAATGGTGTCAATGAGTGAAAAAGGGGCTGCCGGCAAAGCTGGCAGTCCCGAAAAGGAGACTTGTCCATGATGTACCGCAACGACCACTATGGCCCCATCGACCGCTTCTGCGCCAAGCATCCCAGGTTCGGCGTGCCCAACCTGATGCTGTACATCGCCATCGCCCAGGTAATCATCTTCTTTCTGGATCTGTTCACCCGCGGGATGTTCAGCAGACTGCTGGGCTTCTGGCCGCCGGACATTCTCCGGGGGCAGGTGTGGCGGCTGGCCACCTTTATCGTAGTGCCCAACAGCTCCAACCCCTTCTACCTGCTGCTGGGCTGCTATTTCTACTACTGGGTCGGCTCCATGCTGGAGCGGGAGTGGGGCACGGCCAAGTTCAGCCTGTACTATCTCAGCGGCATCGTGCTCTCGGCGGTGCTGGGCATGGCGTTCAGCTTCCTTCAGTGGGATCTGATCAGCCAGTTCGACCTGCCCGGCATGTCTGTCAACCTGTCTTACTACCTCAACCTGTCCATTTTCCTCATCATCGCCACCCTGTACGGCGAGATGCAGGTGCTGCTCATGCTCATCATCCCCATTAAAATGAAGTGGGCCGCCCTCATCGACGTAGTTCTCATCCTGGTGGACGTGATTCAATACGTTCAGATGGGCTGGTGGGCGTTTGCCCTGTTCCCCCTGGCCAGCTTTATCAACTACTTCATTTTCACCTGGCCCTTCTGGTCCATGAAGCTGGGCTTTGCCCGCCGCCGGGCAGACCCCCAGGTCATCAACTTCAAGAAGGCCCAGCGACAGGCCCAGAAAAAGGCCAGGGAGACCGGCGGCTACCTCCACAAGTGCGCGGTGTGCGGCCTCACCGACCAGGACGACCCCAACATGGAGTTCCGCTACTGTTCCAAGTGCGACGGGTACTACTGTTACTGCGCCAACCACATCAACAACCACATCCATATCCACAATGATTGAGGGGAACCCCCGCCGCCGGCGGGGGTTCCTGTTCTTAGGGCGGCAAGGCCCTTTCCGCCGCCAAGCGGGGGATACTATGTTTCACAATCCGCCCCTTCCCGCCATAGGATAGCTTGCGGACCGTCCGCGGGGCGGCCCGCGCGGGAAAGGAGCTGTTCTATTATGTATGAAGCGCTGCGTTTGTCCGCCCTCCGGGAGGGGGAGAGCGCCTATGTGACGGAAGTGAGCGCGGGGCCCGCCATGGACCGGCGGCTGGCCGACCTGGGGCTGGTGCGGGGCACCCGGGTGACCTGCGTGCTGCGCAGCCCCGCCGGGGATCCCTGTGCCTACCTCATCCGGGGGGCGCTCATCGCCCTGCGCCGGACGGATGCCGATGGCGTGGCCCTGGAGCGGCGGGTCCAGGAGGTGGCCGCCGGGGCGGTGGCTATATGAACCGGGTGGCACTGGCGGGCAACCCCAACGTGGGCAAGTCCACCCTGTTCAACGCCTTGACCGGACTGCGGCAGCATACGGGGAACTGGGCGGGGAAAACCGTAGCCACTGCCCGAGGGGAGTATGTATTCGAGGGGCGGGAATACCAGCTCGTGGACCTGCCCGGCACCTACTCGTTGGCCGCCCACTCCCAGGAGGAGGCGGTAGCCCGGGATTACATCGAAAGCGGCCAGGCGGATGCGGTGGTGGTGGTTTGCGACGCTACCTGCCTGGAGCGCAACCTGATTTTGGTACTCCAGGTGCTGGAGCTGACGGGAAAGGTGCTGGTGTGTGTCAACCTGCTGGACGAGGCCCGGCGGCTGGGGATTCAGGTGGATCTGCCCGCCCTGTCCCAGCGGCTGGGAGTGCCTGTGGTGGGCACCGCCGCCGGGCGGCAGGAGGGTCTGGACGAACTGAAAGGGGCTATCGCCCGGCTGGTGGAGGGGGACGCCCCCGCCGCCGCCCGGCGGGAGCCCCGGGAGCGGGTCACCTTGGCCGAGCGGTACGCCGCCCAGGTGGTGCGGGGGGAGCGGGCGGACCGCCTGCGCCGCCAGCGGCGGCTGGACCGCTTGCTTACATCCAAATCCACCGGCATCCCCCTGATGCTGCTGCTCTTCGGGCTGGTGGTATGGCTGACGGTGGCGGGGGCCAACGGGCCGTCGGCCTTGCTCACCGCCCTGTTTGCCCGGCTGGGGGAGGTGTTGGAGGGCTGGCTGGCGCCCGCCCCTGTATGGCTGTCCGGCATCCTGCTGGACGGGGTGTACCGGGTCACCGCCTGGGTGGTGGCGGTGATGCTCCCCCCCATGGCCATATTTTTCCCCCTGTTCACCCTGCTGGAGGATCTGGGATACCTGCCTCGGGTGGCCTTCGTGATGGACCACGCCTTCCAAAAGTGCCGGGCCTGCGGGAAACAGTGCCTGACCATGTGCATGTCGATGGGCTGTAATGCCTGTGGGGTCACTGGCTGCCGCATCATCGACAGCCCCCGGGAGCGGCTTATCGCCATCCTTACCGCCTCCCTGGTGCCCTGCAACGGCAAATTCCCCACCCTGATCGCCCTCATCACCATCTTTTTTGTGGGCGGACGGACAGGGGCCCTGGCTTCGCTGGAGGGGGCGGCACTGCTGCTGGCAACCCTGGTGCTGGGGGTGGCGGGGACGCTGGGCTGCTCCCGGCTGCTGTCGGCCACGGTACTAAAAGGGATGCCCTCCTCCTTTGCCCTGGAACTGCCCCCCTTCCGCAGGCCCCGGGTGGGGGAGGTGATCGTCCGCTCGGTGCTGGACCGCACCTTGTTTGTGCTGGGGCGGGCGGTGGCGGTGGCCGCTCCGGCGGGGGCGGCGATCTGGCTGCTGGCCAACGTCACCGTGGGAGGCGCCTCCCTGCTGGCCTGGTGCACCGGGTTCCTGGATCCCTTTGCCCGGTGGTTTGGACTGGACGGGGTGATCCTCATGGCCTTTATCCTGGGCTGGCCCGCCAACGAAATCGTCCTGCCGGTGATGCTCATGGCCTACCTGTCCGCGGGCAGCCTGGTGGAGTTTGACAGCCTGGCCGCCCTAGGCCGGCTGCTGACCCAGCAGGGCTGGACCTGGCTGACGGCGGTGTGCGCCATGCTGTTTTCCCTGTTCCACTGGCCCTGTTCCACCACCTGCCTCACTGTCTACAAGGAGACGGGCAGCGTGAAGTGGACAGCGCTGGCCGTCGCCCTGCCCACGGCGCTGGGGCTGGGGCTGTGCTTTGTGGTGACGGCGGCGGCGCGGCTGCTGGGCGTGGGGTGAGAGGAGCCGGCGCCAAGAGAACGGGCGGCGGGGGCCCTCCCCCGCCGCCCGCAGCCTATGCCCAAAAAAGTCTTGACATTGGTATGAAAGCGTACTATACTATTTATATCGTATGATTTCGTACCATAAAGGGGGATCTGCATGGACGGCATGTCAAAGGAGCTACGGCGGTTCAACTATCTGATGGGGGAGATCGACGCGGCCTATCACGAGGCGGCGCTGAACCTAGGCCTGTCCGACAGCGCGATGCGGATCCTCTATGTTCTGTGCGGGTGCGGCAGCTTCCGCTGTTCCCTGCGGGAGGTGTGCCTGTGCAGCGGGCTGAGCAAGCAGACCGTCAACTCCGCCCTGCGCAAGCTGGAGGGGGAGGGGCTGGCCTTTCTGGAGCCCATAGGGACCAAGGGCAAGGACGTATGCCTGACCGATGCGGGCCAGGCGCTGGCGGAGGGTACCGTGGCGCGGCTCATCGCGGTGGAAGACGCGATCCTGGGCAGCTGGCCGGCCGAGGATGTGGAAAAATACCTTTCCCTGGCGGAACAGTACCTCACAGCCTTCCGAGAGAAGGCAAAACACCTTGGGAACCGCTGACGGGCCCCGGCTGTGCCGGGAGCCGCCGGCAGGTTCAAATTTTTTTCAGGAGCGGGAAACGCCATGATACAGCTATCCGACCATTTCAACTATAAGCGCCTGCTGCGCTTCACTTTTCCATCCATCGTCATGCTGGTATTCACCTCCATCTACGGGGTGGTAGATGGTTTTTTTGTGTCCAACTATGCCGGAAAGACTCCCTTTGCCGCGGTGAACTTCATCTTCCCGGTGCTGATGATTCTGGGCTGCGCCGGGTTCATGTTCGGCACCGGCGGCAGCGCCCTCATCGCCAAAACCCTGGGGGAGGGGGCGAAGGAGAAGGCCAACGGGGTCTTCTCCCTGCTGGTCTATGCCGCCGCCGCGTGCGGCGCGGTGCTGGCGGCGGCGGGCTTTGCCCTTATGCCGGCCATCGCTGCCGGGCTGGGGGCGCAGGGGCAGCTGTTGGAGGACAGCGTACGCTACGGGCGGATCATTGTCCTGGCCCTGCCCTTTTACATCCTCCAGTCGGAGTTCCAGTGCCTGTTTGTCACGGCGGAAAAGCCCAAGCTGGGGCTTGCGGTCACGGTGGCGGCGGGGTCGGTGAATATGGCGCTGGACGCGCTGTTCGTGGGCGTTTTCCGCTGGGGGCTGGAGGGCGCGGCGGTGGCCACCGCCGTCAGCCAGCTGGCGGGGGGCGTAATCCCGCTGGCCTATTTCGGGCGGTGCAACGCCAGCCTGCTGCGGCTGGGCCGGTGCCGCGCGGACGGGGGGGTTCTGCTGAAAGCCTGCGCCAACGGCGCGTCTGAGCTGATGAGCAATATCTCCATGTCGGTGGTCAGTATGCTCTACAACGCCCAGCTCATGGCCAAGGCGGGAGAGGACGGCGTGGCCGCCTATGGGGTGCTGATGTATGTCAGCCTGATTTTCCAGGCCATTTTCATCGGCTATTCCGTGGGGGCGGCCCCCATCGTGGGCTACCACTACGGCGCGGGCAACCGGGAGGAGCTCAAGGGCCTGCTGCGGCGCAGCGCGGTGCTGATCGGCGGGTTTTCCGTGGTGATGTGCCTGGCGGGGGAGGGGCTGGGCAGGCCGCTGGCCGTCCTCTTTGTGGGATACGACCAGGGGCTGCTGGACATGACGGCCCACGCCTTTTCCATCTTCTCCCTCTCCTTCCTGTTCTCCGGGCTGGCCATTTTCGGCTCCTCTTTTTCACCGCCCTGAACGATGGGCTGACCTCGGCGCTGGTCTCCTTTTTGCGCACCATGGTGTTCCAGTGCGCCGCCGTCCTTGTGTTTCCGCTCCTCTGGGGGCTGGACGGGATCTGGTGGTCCATCGTGGCGGCGGAGGTGATGGCGGTGGCGGTGACGCTGGCCTTCCTGGCGGGAAAGAGGAAAAAGTACGGCTATCTGTGAGGGAGCCGCCTTCTCCGCTTGCAATTCCCGGCGAGGTCTGGTATAATCGTTGCAAATTCCGTCTGCCCGCGCCCTTCGGGCTGTGCGCAACTGACTGCAAATGGAGGGGTTAACATGTCTATTAAAATCACCGCCACCAGCACCTGCGACCTGCCCGCGCAGCTGCTGGAGCGCTATCAGATCACCATGGTTCCCCTGTATGTGTCCTTCGGAGGGGGCACTTACCGGGACGGCGTGGACGCCGCCCCCGAGGATATCTTCCGCCACGTGGAGGGTGGCGGGCAGCTGCCCTCCACCTCCGCCGTCAACATCGCCGACTACCAGGAGCTGTTTGCCCGGCTTTCCCCCCAGTATGACAGCGTGCTCCACATTACCATCGGCAGCGAGTTTTCCTGCTGTTACCAGAACGCTCTGGTTGCGGCGGAGGACTACCCCAACGTATACGTGGTGGATTCCCGGAACCTGACGGTGGGCCAAGGCATCCTGGCGCTCAAGGCGGCCCAGGCCGCCCAGCGGGGGGACGGCATTGAGGACATCCTGAAAATGCTGGACGGTATGACTGGCCGGGTGGACACCACCTTCGTGGTGGACAAACTGGACTATCTGGCCAAGGGGGGGCGGTGCTCTTCGGTGGTGGCGCTGGGGGCCAACCTGTTGAAGCTGAAGCCCTGCATCGTCCTCTCCGACGGGAAGATGGCGGTGGGCAAAAAGTACCGGGGCGCTTTCGACAAGGTGCTGCCCGACTACGTGCTGGACCAGCTGTCCGGCAAGGATGTGGATCTGGATCAGATTTTCGTGGTATCCACCCGGTGCGACCCCAGCATCCCGGAAAGCGTGTGCGATATGGTGCGGCAGTTCGGCTTCCGGGAGGTGGTCACCGCCGTGGCGGGGTGCACCATCTCCTGCCACTGCGGCCCCAACACCCTGGGGATCATCTTCCTGCGCAAGTAGAGCCCGCCCCGGGGGACGTTTCACGTGAAACGTTAGTTCTATATCGAGAGATGAAAAAGCCCGCCGCCGGTGATCCGTGAACTGCTCCCCGTCAAGTAGACAGCGAAATAGTTTAAAGAAAGTGCACAGCACTGCGGCGCGGTGCAACCGCAGATTTCGGTCGGCTGCTTTAGCAGCCAATCGAAATCTGCGGTTTTTCATGCCGCTAAATATAGGTTATATTTCTCCATGATTGTGCTGCACACGATGGTTGTTGTAATAATGGATATAATTCTCAATCATATCCACCAGCTCTATCTTGCTGGTAAATCGTTTGCCGTAGTAGCGTGCCCGCTTCAAAATATCCCAGAATCCTTGGATGGATATCCGAAGCGACAGACAGATGGGGCTGGGTTATGTGGAGCTGGGGAAAAAGTAAGCCCGGTTATGCCAGGCTTTGCCCCGCACGGGCTAGCTCTTGATTTGCTCCTGTTTTCTTGACTGCCGCTTGTCTGCTTTTACACTGTCAGCGCCAGTGATAAAATGAAAGAAAACGCCGAGGAAAAAATGTAGTTT
>CAJUQD010000014.1 GCA_910588105.1 uncultured Oscillospiraceae bacterium
CATGGAGCAGTTGGCGGCGCAGTTCTCCGATGACCCGGAGCGGATATTGCCGGAGTCGGGGCCGCTGGAGAGCGCCAAGTCCTACCGGGAGAAAAAGGCCAAGCCTCTGTTGGCGCAGATCGTCAAGGTGCTGCGCTCCCTGTACTGGGCTTATGTCGAGTTGAAGGGGAAGTATGAGCGGTTGCAGGGGGACTATGGACGGGCCAGGGAGGGCAACGAGCGGTTGTCTGACCGCTTGCAGGAAGCAAAGTTGGAGAACAAAGCCCTGCGGGGGACAGTTGCCGATTTTGAGCGGGTAAAGCGGGCTTTTGGCCCGGAGGAAGTAGAAAGGGCCGTGGAGGACGCAAAGCGTCGAGAGGCGGCAACAAAAGAACAACAGAGGACAAAGCGGAAGTTTAGTCGAGGGGCAAGGTAACGGACAGCGGGAGGGCGCTCCAATGGGTGCCCTCCTAATTTATACTTGTCAGCGGGTGTTTTCACTGCTATAATAAAAATAACAAGGCAAACCTTATGGAGGAAACATATGTTTATTGAAATTTATAATTTTTTTAGAATGGAAATGAACTCAAGTTCAATTCTGGGTTATTTTTTGCAAGCTGTTCCGATTACTATTGTTGTAGGAATTGTATATTTGATTCTCAGATTAGTTTTTTTGAAGCGAAAGAACCGACGTATAGTATGGTTATCGGAGATTATGCGACTGCTGTTTGTATGCTATTTGACGGGATTATGCAGTCTTGTAATACTGCCAGCAAACTTTTGGCTACACGTTTATGATGGTATTTTCTTCGGCTGGTGGGAGTACATAGGCACATTTTTCAAGTTTGGTGAAATCAACCTAATTCCTACCATTGTGAAGTGTCTAAGCGGCGATTACTCGCTTGGAAGTTGGGTAAAAGAGATGATTGTTGGCAATATTATAATGTTTATTCCATTTGGATTTTTCCTCCCATTTGTCGTTGAAAAGCTAAATAGAAAAAAAGCTTTAATAATATCTTTAGTAGTTCCGCTTGTTGTAGAGTCTCTCCAATTATTTGTCGGCAGAAGTTTAGATATTGACGACTTGATTTGTAATTTCCTTGGAATTATAATTGGGTTCATTATAGCTGGTATGATAAAAAAGGGTATAGGAACTGCATCAAAACAAAAGCAATAAAAAGGTTATTATTTTTCGTACAGATACCTCAGTGAAAGGTGGGGAATGTAGTTGCATTTCCCCGCCTTTTGTGCTATCATCAAAGTTGTAAACTAGCAGAGCAAATAGTAAGCAACTCCCTCCCGTTATCATGACTGATAACAATTTGATAACAGCCCATCGTATAGGCTGGATAATATGGATATATCAAATAAACAAAAGAACAGGGCATCATATTTCTAAAGCAAAATCCGTTAGAACATGATGCCCAGCAACGAGTGGGAATGAGTTTCAGAAGTCTCAAACCCGTTGCGGCGCAATGTTTTCCGGGCTTTGTCCCCCCTCATTTGATAACGATTTGAACAAACTCATGAGAAATAGATCTGACAAATAAAATTGGGAGGCTTGAACATGACCGAACTGGAACTGAAATATGGCTGCAATCCCAACCAGAAGCCCGCCCGCATTTTTATGGAAAGCGGTGAGCTGCCCCTCACCGTCCTCAACGGCAAGCCGGGGTACATCAATTTTATGGACGCGCTGAACTCCTGGCAGCTGGTAAAGGCCCTGAAAGCCGCCACCGGCCTGCCCGCCGCCGCCTCCTTCAAGCACGTCTCTCCCGCAGGGGCAGCCCTGGGCCTGCCCCTGTCCGGCGTGGAGCGACAGATCTACTTCGCTCCCGAGGGGGAGCTTTCCCCCATCGCCTGCGCCTATATCCGGGCCCGTGGGGCCGATCGGCTGTGCTCCTACGGCGACTGGGCGGCGCTGTCCGACCCCTGCGACGGGGATACCGCCCGGTATCTGGCCCTGGAGGTATCCGATGGCGTGATCGCCCCGGATTACACCGCCGAGGCCCTGGAAATTTTGAAAGCCAAGCGCAAGGGCGGCTACAACGTGGTGAAAATCGACCCGGACTACACCCCCGCCCCCATTGAGCGCCGCAATATCTTTGGCATCACCTTTGAGCAGGGCTACAACGACCTGAGCATCAGCGAGGCCATGCTGGAGAACATCGTCACCCAGAACAAGAACCTACCCCAGCAGGCCAGGCACGACATGCTGCTCTCCCTTATCACCCTGAAATACACCCAGTCCAACTCGGTGTGCTATGTGAAGGACGGACAGACCCTCGGCGTGGGCGCGGGCCAGCAGAGCCGCATCCACTGCACCCGGCTGGCGGGCAACAAGGCGGACACCTGGTGGCTGCGCCAGCATCCCAAGGTGCTGGGCCTCCCCTTTGTGGACGGCATCCGCCGCCCCGACCGGGACAACGCCATCGACATTTACATCTCCGACGAGCACGATGACGTGCTGGCCGAGGGGGTGTGGCAGAACACCTTTAAGGCCCGCCCCGATGTTCTCACCAGGGCGGAAAAGAAGGAGTGGATCGCCAAGCAGTCCGGCGTCACCGTGGGCTCCGACGCCTTCTTCCCCTTTGGCGACAACGTGGAGCGGGCCTTCAAATCCGGCGTGAAGTACATCGTCCAGCCCGGCGGCTCCATCCGGGACGACCATGTGATCTCCACCGCCGACAAGCACGGCATGGTGATGGCCTTCACCGGGACCCGTTTGTTCCACCATTGAGGACGGACGACCAGGCGCGGCTGGCCTCCTTTGAAAAAATGCTGGCGGACGTGCAGACAAATTATGCCGAGCTTGTGGCCCGGATGGACAGGCTCAAGGCGGAAAAGAAGGAGAAATCCGCCACCTTCCGGCAGTATTGGAGCAACAAAATGACCTGCCAATACATGCTGTCCATGTACCGGCAATACGGGCTGATTGACAACGCAGCCCAGGAAAACGAGGAGAATCACCTATGAGAGTTTTGGTTGTTGGGTCGGGCGGCAGGGAACACGCCATCTGCTGGAAATTGAAGCAGTCGCCCAAGGTCACCGAATTGTTCTGCGCCCCGGGCAATGGGGGCATTGCCCAAACCGCCAAGTGCGTGGATGTGAAAGCCACCGACGTGGACGGCATGGTGAAGTGGGCGAAGGACAACGCCATGGACTTTGTGGTGGTGGCCCCGGACGACCCCCTGGCCCTGGGGATGGTGGACGCCCTGGAGGGGGCGGGCATACCCGCCTTCGGCCCCCGGGCCAACGCCGCCATCGTCGAGGCCAGCAAGGCGTTTTCCAAGGAATTGATGAAGAAATATCACATCCCTACCGCCCGGCATGAAACCTTTACCGAACTGGACAAGGCGCTGGCCTATATTGAGGAACAGGGCGCGCCCATCGTGGTCAAGGCGGACGGGCTGGCCCTGGGCAAGGGGGTGGTGGTGGCCGCCACCGTAGACGAGGCCAAGGCCGCCGCCCGGGCGATGATGGCGGACAAGAAATTCGGCGAATCCGGCTCCACCGTGGTCATTGAGGAGTGCATGACCGGGCCGGAGGTGACGGTGCTGGCCTTTGCCGACGGCGAGCATGTGCGCACCATGCCCGCCAGCCAGGATCACAAGCGGGCCTTTGACGGCAACCGCGGCCCCAACACCGGCGGCATGGGGGCCATCTCCCCCCCGCCCCAGTACACG
Source organism: uncultured Oscillospiraceae bacterium (assembly GCA_910588105.1). Taxonomy (GTDB): domain Bacteria; phylum Bacillota; class Clostridia; order Oscillospirales; family Oscillospiraceae; genus Enterenecus. The sequence continues at coordinate 3,666 of CAJUQD010000014.1, forward strand.
CCGGAAACCGCCCGGCGATGCATGGACGAGATTTTCCTGCCCACCATCCGGGCACTGAAGGCAGAGGGCCGGCCCTTCCATGGGGTCATTTACTTCGGGCTGATGCTCACTCCCGAAGGCCCTCGCGTGGTGGAGTACAACGCCCGCTTCGGCGACCCGGAGTGCCAGGCGGTGCTGTCCCTGCTGGACAGCGACCTCTTGGACATCTTCGCCGCCTGCCGGGAAGGCACGCTGGACCGAACGGACATCCGTTGGAAGGATCAGGCCGCCTGCTGCCTGGTGCTGGCCTCCGGCGGTTATCCGCTGGACTATCAGAAGGGCTATCCCATCTCCGGGCTGGAGGAGGCGGGAAAGTCCGCCGTGGTGTTCCACGCGGGCACCAAGCTGGGGGAACACGGCGAATACCTCACCAACGGGGGCCGGGTGCTGGGCGTCACCGCCCTGGGGGGCACCCTGAGCCAGGCCATCGCCGGCGCCTACGCCGCTGCCGCGCCCATCTCTTTCCAGGGGATGCACTTCCGCCGCGACATCGGCCGCGCGTTTTAATTTCCGAAAAAAAGGGGTCTCCGTATCAAATTGATACGGAGACCCTTTTCGTCTCACCGCAGGCTGAACGCCGCGATAGCCGCAAAGAGCGCGATGGTGCAGATGGTGTGCACCGACAGGGCGGTGGAAATGTACTTCCCCTCCTCCCCTACATCGGCAAACAGGGGGATGATAAAGGGGGCCGGCAGGGCATAGAGGATCATCAGTGCGATCTGCAGCCCCTCGTCATAGGGCACGATGCGGAACAGGATGAAGCTCACCAGCGCCAGCAGCCCCCCCATAACGGCCAGACGGCACGCCACTGTCACCGCCACAGGCCGCAGGAGGGATTTGTCCAGGTCCAGCTCATAGCCCACCACCAGCAGCACCAGGGCGCTGGTGGGCGCGGTGAGCATGGAGATAGTCCCCGTCACCACCCCGGCGGCGGGGCCGGACAGCACCCACTCCCCCACACCCAGCACCCCCAGGAGGATGCCCAGGGCCATACCGATGCAGCACTTGTTGATCACCATGTTCTTTACCAGGCCACCCACCGTGGGCCTGCGCCCGTCGGTGAGGGAGAGGAAGCCCAGAAACGCCGTGTAGGCAAACACCGTCTGCCCCAGATCCACGGCGGCAAAGCCGGACTGCTCCCCCATCAGCACGCCGTACAGGGCGTAGCCCAGCATGCCGCCCTCGGCACTGGCCAGCAGAAAGGGGAAAAACTTCCCATGGGGGGCGGCCAGCTTCCGCAGCGCGAAGCCCAGCCCCAGGGCCAGGGCAAATCCGGCGTACACCAGCACGAAAATCAGCGCCACCGACAGGGAGTATTTGGCGGTGAAAAAGGCGTTGAACAGCACCACCGGCAGGCAGATGTCCCCCACCACCGCCTTGAGCCCCGCCAAGCCCTTCATGTCGAAGATATTTTTCCGGCGGCACACCATGCCCAGCGCCAGCAGCGCCACGATGGGCAGCACCATTTGAAGCACCTGCAACGCCATAAACATTCCTCATTTCTCAATCAATTGATGCTCCGCGCCAACCACAAAGGGGAGGGGAAAGGCATCTGTCTTTCCCCTCCCCCATTCTCAGCGCAGCCTCTTACTTGTGGATCTCGTCCTGGAAGAACTCCAGGGCCTCCTTGTCGGTGGCCCCCTTGTGGACGATCATGGACACCGCCTGGGCCATGGCCACGGGATGGGTGCTCTGGAAGATGTTCCGGCCCATATCCACGCCGTGGGCGCCCTTCTGGATCACGCCGTAGGCCAGCTTGAGGGCGTCCGGCTCGGACAGCTTCTTGCCCCCGGCCACCACGATGGGCACCGGGCAGGCGGCCACAACCTCCTCAAAGTTCTCGCAGTCGTAGGTCTTGACCACCTGGACGCCCATCTCGGCGATGATGCGGGTGGCCAGCTTAAAGAAGCGGTCGGTGCGGGCCATGTCCTTGCCCACGGCGCACACGCCCATGGTGGGAATGGAGTAGCGCATACCGGCGCTGATGACTCGGTTCAGGTTGTCCAGGCTGGACAGCTGGCCGTCCGCGCCGATGAAGGTCTGCACCGCCATGCAGTCGGCGTTCATGCGGATGGCGTCCTCAATGTCCACCGCCACCACCTCGTGGCTCAGGTCGTCCTGGAGCATGGAGGAGCCGGAGGTGACCCGCAGGGCCACGCTCTTCACGATCTCCGGGGGAACGCAGGTGCGCAGCGCGCCCCGGGTGCCCATGAAGCAGTCCACATAGGGGGCCAGCTGGGGCAGCAGCAGGTCAAGGCGCTCCAGCCCTGCGGTGGAGCCCATGAAATAGCCGTGGTCAAAGGCGAACATGACGGTGTTGCCGCTCTCGGGGTTGAAAATGTTGGCCATGTGCTTCTTCATGCCCCAGTCCAGGCTGTTGATGCCCTTGAGGAAGAAGCCCTTCTGATTGGCGAAGGGGACGTCCACGTGGTAGTCCTTGGACACCTTCAAACCTTCCAAATCAGCCATAAATATATCCTCCTTGTATTGGTAAATTGTCAACGGCGGGAAAACCGCTCCCGCTCCCAAAAGAGCGCCGCGAAACCGGCGCCCCTTTGGGAGCGGAGCGGGGCCGGGCCCCGCTCCGCCGTGGTTTTCAGATCATAACAGCGGACGGCTTCTTAGAAGTCGTAGTTGTTCATGGTCTCGGCGTTGAAGATGGCGCGCTCGGGGAGCAGCACCACGCCGTTGTTGGTGTCGGCGGTGGTGTCGTCGGGATTCAGGCAGTTGTTGGGCATGACCTCAACGGAGCCGATGCCGGGCACGTCGATGGTGTCGCCCACCTTCACGTCGTTGCCGGCGGCGATGTAAGCGGCCACATAGCAGCCCAGGGCGCCCTGCACCTTGCAGTCCCACAGACCCCAGTTGTGCAGGATGTTGGCGGTGCAGTAGGGCTTAATGGCGTTGGGAGTGGCGAAGCCGGTGATGGTCACGTCGTCCTTGGTCAGGCCGGCCTGCTGCGCGGCCTCCAGCTGGCCGGGAAGGGCGGTGGAGTCGTTGCAGATGATCAGGTCGATGTCGGCATGGGCGGCCAGCACGGCCTTGCCGATGGTGACGGACTTCTCAGCGTCCTGCTCGGAGTAGTAGTTGTCGGGCTGGACGTTCTCCCAGTTGGGATACTTCTCCTTGATGATCTTCTCGCCCTCCACCTGCCAGGAGTTCTGGTCGGTGACGGTGGCCTGGGAGTAGTGCCAGCAGTACTTCACGGGGTCCTTGTCGGGGTCCACGCCGCGGGCCTTCAGGCCCTCGACGGACAGGTCCACCAGCATCTGGCCCAGAACCTCGGGGGTGCCCTGGGAGACCATCAGAGCGCGGTCGCCGGGCTTGGAATCGGAGTCCCAGGTAGACACGGCGATGCCCGCGGCCTTGGCGGCCTGGAGGGCATCGGCCACGCCGGCGGCGTCCACAGTAGAGATACAGATGGCGTCCACGCCCTTGGAGATGGCGTCGTTGATGCACTGCACCTGGTCGGCCACAGTGGCGTTAGGGGAGCCGATGTAGTCCACGGTGATGCCCCAGTCCTTGGCGAACTCCTGGGCGCCGGTGTTGGCCACCTCAAAGAAGGCGTTGCCGCTGACTTTGGGGATGAAGGCCACGGTCTTGCCCTCGACGGAGCCGCCCGCAGGCGCGGGGTCATTATTGCCCTCGTTCCCGGGCGCCTTGCTCTCCTCCACAGGGGCGGAGCTCTCGGGAGCCTTGGACTCTTCGCCGGTCTTTTCGCCGCAGGCGGCCAGGGCGAAGATCATGCACAGGGACAGAAGCAGCGCTACGAGTCTTTTCACTTTCATGTTTTCATACCTCCATAGATATTTTATATTCAGGGGCGAAGCCCCGGAATATACCGTTCTCTTATTCCAAAAGCGAAGCCTTGGAATAAATTTTTCACGCGCCCGCCTTGCTCTTTTTTTTCGGGCGCAGCCTGCCCAGCCATGCGGCCACCGCCGGGTTCCCGGCCACGGCCCGGCCCACCACCACCACTACCAGCAGCACGCCGATGGGGATATCCAGATACTGCTTATTGATGCCGAAGCACAGCGGCATGCCAAAGCGCAGCAACGTGATGGCCACAGCCGCCAGGGCAGTGCCGATGACGGAGCCCTTGCCGCCGGTGGACAGGGTGCCGCCCAGCACACAGGCGGTGATAATCATCATGGTGAAATTGCCGCCCAGGTCGGACTTGGCGATGCCCAGCTGGGAGGTCATCACCACGCCTGTGATACCGGCGGCTAGCCCGGACAGCACATAGGTGCTCATCACCACCGCCCGGGCGTTGACGCCGGAGTACTCCGCCGCCTGGGGGTTCACCCCCACCAGGAACACCTTGCGGCCATACTTGCTCCTGTGGAGCAGCAGGTAGGCACACAGCAGCAGCAGCAGGAAGATGACAATGGGCAGGGGCACAACGCCGAACAGGGTGGTCTTGGCCAGGGCCTTGAAGCCATCCGGGAAGCCGCTGATGCCGTTGTAGGCGGCGGTGCCCGACAGGGTGGACACCAGCAGCGCCAGCCCGCCGTAGAGGAACGAACCGCCCAGGGTAACCACCATGGCCTGCACGCCGCAGTAGGCCACGAAGAAGCCGGACAGCGCCCCGCACAGGGTGGCCACCACCACGCCCAGCGCGGCGGCGGTCCAGATGTTCATGCCGAACGCCTGCCAGCCCACCCCGATGACGATGGAGGTAAAGCCCACAATGGCGCAGGACTGAATGTCGATGCCGCCGGTAATCATAACGAAGGTGACAAAAATGGAGATGAACCAGATGGGCAGGTCGCCCACCGCTGCGATAAAGACGCGGTTGAGGGAGAGGAATTTCGCATTGGCCGCGCCGAACACCACGCACTCCGCCAGCAGCAACGCCAGCAGGAACAGGTTCCAGCGGAAATTGGGGCCGCCCCACAAACGGCGCAGTCCGTTTTGGGAATCCAGTTTGGGGAAAATACCGCTCATTGCTCCGCAGCCTCCTTTCCGCCGGTGCGGGCGGTGGTCCGGGCAGCCAGACGGGCGTGCCGGTTGCGCACGGCGGCCCGGCGCTGCACCAGGGCGTCCACCACCACAATGGTGATGAGGATAACGCCGGTGATGGCGCTGTCGAAGTTGGAGGAGAAGCCCATGAACACCAGCAGGGCGCTGATGGAGGCCATGATGACCGCGCCGATGCCCGCGCCCACCACGCTGCCCACGCCGCCGGACAGGCTGATGCCGCCCAGCACACAGGCTGCCACCGCCTTCATCTCATAGCCGTTGCCCGACTGGGAAGTGACCTGGCCGGCCCGGCTGGCGAAGAGGATGCCCGCCACGGCGCACAGCACGCCGCAGATCACATAAGCCAGCACCTTGGTGCGGATGGCGGGGATGCCCACCAGCTCCGCGCCGCCGGCGTTGTCGCCCACGGCGATGAAATAGCGCCCCCGCTTGGTGCGGGTCAGCACCCCGTGGATGGCCGCCGCAGCCAGCAGCACACAGAAGAAGCACACCGTCAGCGGCAGGCCGAACAGGGCATAGGAGGAGGCTCCCTTGAACCCGATAGGCAGGTCGGTGACCTGCTTGGTGCCCACCTGGAGGTACATCAGCCCCCGGAGGATGCCATTAGTGCCCAGGGTGAAGATGAGGGACGGAATTTTCATCACCGCCACGCCCCAGCCGTTGATGAGCCCCACCACGGTGCCCATGAGAATGCCGATGAAAAACGCTAAAAACCAGTTTTTCCCGTCCTGGAGCATGGTGCCCACCACTGCGGCCACCAGGCCCAGGTTAGAGCCCACCGACACATCGATCTCGCCGATAAAGATGGCGAAGGCCATGGCCACGGCGATGAGTATGTAGACCACCGAATCGTTAAAGCAGTTGGCCACGTTCTTGCTGTCGGCCAGGAAGGCGGGGTTGATGATCCCCACCACCACAAAGAGAGCCGCCAGGAAGAGAAGGGCGGTCATCTCCCGGGCTTTCAGAACTTTTTTTACCGCGTTCATGCCCCTTTCGCCTCCTGTTCCACGATGCCAAAGGCGGCCGACGTGAGATTGTCCTGGTTGATGTCCGCTTTTTGGAACTCCGCGTTGATCCGGCCCTGGTACATGGTCACCACCCGGTCGGCCAGCTCCACCAGCTCCTCCATGTCGCTGGAGATGAGCAGGATAGACAGACCCTGCTCCCGCAGCTGGTGGATGATGTTATATACATCGCCCCGGGCGGCGGCGTCGATGCCGCGGGTGGGCTCATCCAGGATGACGATGCCCGGATTGGTGGCCAGTGAGCGCCCAATAACGATCTTCTGCTGGTTGCCGCCGGACAGGCTGCCCGTCAGCTGGTCGTGGCCGGTGACCTTGGTGCGGAAGTTTTTCACATATTTCTCCGTGATGTCATACTCCGCCCTGCGGTTGAGTAGCACCTTGCCCAGCGCGCCGCCGAAGAGGCTGGCGCTGGTGGTGTTGGCCGCCACATCGCAGATCTTGAACAGGCCGTTGAGGTGCCGGTCCTCCGGCACATAATTGAGCCCCGCGGCGATAACCTGCCGGGTCCTTTTCCCGGTGATATCTTTCCCGTTGAGCAGCACCCTGCCCCCCAGGACCTTATCCATGCCAAAGATGGTGGTGGCCATCTCCGTGCGCCCCGCGCCCACCACGCCGGCCACGCCCAGGATCTCGCCCGGCCACACCTTCAGGCTCACATCGGAAAAGCCGTAGCCGCTGAAGCTCTCCAGCTCCAGCACTGGGTCCGCCCCGTAGTCCACCGAGGACTCCACCGCCGCCCGGGCCTGTACGCCCCCCTCGGCATCGGGGGGAAGCAGGCCCTTCACCAGATCCTCGCGGGTAAAGCCGGCCACCGGGCCCTGGATGGTGATGGCCCCGTCCCGCATGATGGCCACATGGGTGGCAATATCGAACACCTCCGCCAGGCGGTGGGTGATGTAAATGATGCCGATGCCCTTCTCCCGCAAGTCCCGCACCACTTTAAACAAGCTCTTCACCTCGTCGAAGGTGAGGGCGGAGGTGGGCTCATCCAGGATGAGCAGCCTGGCGTGGCGCAGGATGCCCCGGAGGATCTCCACCAGCTGCTGCTCGGCGATGGACAGGCTGCTGGCCTTCCGGCCCAGATCCAGGTTCCAGCCAATGTCCGCCATGGTGTCCGCCAGCTCCTTGTGCAGCTCCGCCTTGCCCCGGTCAAAGCCGATGGTGATATTCTCCTCCACGTTCATGTTGGGGAAGAGAAGCGGCTCCTGGGGCACCATATAAATGCCCCGGGCCAGGGCGTCGGAGGGCCGGTTCAGGGCCACCGCCTCGCCGTTCATGGCAAGCCGGCCGCTGTCATGGCTGTAGATGCCCATGATGATCTTCATCAGCGTAGACTTGCCTGCGCCGTTGCCGCCGATCAGGGCCAGCACCTCGCCGGGCATCACGTCCAGGTCGATGCCCTTGAGCACGGCGTTCAGGCCGAAGGACTTATAGATACCCCGCACCGAAAGCAGGGGAACACCGCTCCCCGCGTTTTGGTTGGCTTCCATTTAAACTCCCCCATTCCTCTTGTCGCAATGCACAAATGTCCTTAGAAAACAGCTTTTGCTCTTGACCCTATCATAGAGAATTTTTCGGCGTTTGTCAACTGTGCGCAACTGATTCCTCCGTGAATTTTTTGGCAATTTTCGGCGAAAAATCCTCAGTCCTCAGACGAAAAGCAGGTCTTTTTGTCGTATCTGCACAATAATAATTGGCGTTTTTTGGTGTTTTCCACGATTTTGCGGAAAATGGCGGAATTCTCCCGCAATCATTTGACAGTTGGCGCAGGCGGGTGCTATACTATTGGCATAAGACATTTGCCAGTTCAAAAAACTTTTGTCGAATTTTGAGGCGGTGCAATGGACGAAAAGATTGACAGGCTCAATAAGGCCGAGTACGAGCACCGGCTGATGATTAAGGCGGTGTGGTACTACTACATAGAAAACTATACCCAGCAGAACATCTCCCACCTGCTGGGCGTGAGCCGCTCCAAGGTCATCGCCCTGCTGGAACGGGCCAGGCAGGCGGGCGTCATCCAGTTCAACGTCCAGCAGGACAGCGGCCATCGGATGGAGATGGAGCGGGAGCTGCTTGCCCGCTACGGCCTGCGGGATGCCTTTATCGTCCCCGGCGCGTCCACCCTGCCCAGCCCCAACGAGAGCATCGCCCAGGCCGCCGCCATGTACATCCTGCGCCGGGCGGCGGACAACGCCTTCATCAACATGGGCTACGGCGACACCACCAGCCGCATCCTCAACCACCTGGCCACCGCCGCCCAGGTCCCCCTGAACGTGGTCAGCATGGCGGGAGGGGTGAACTACTACCTGCCCAACACCAACTCCAACGTGTTCAACGCCCGGCTGTACCTCATCCCCTCCCCCCTTCTGCTGTCCAGCGCCAGCCTGCGGGATTCCCTGCGGCGGGAGCCGGACGTGGAGGAAATTTTCCGCATGATCCCCCTGTCCAGCATGAGCGTGGTGGGCATCGGCTGCCTCAACGACCGGGCCACCATTGTAAAAAACGGGATTCTCAACAACAACGATTTCACCTTCCTCAAGATGCAGGGGGCGGTGGGCGATGTGCTCAGCCACTTCCTGGACAAAAACGGCCGGGTGGTGTCCCACGATCTGGAGGGCCGGCTGATGAGCACCCCCATGGACCAGCTCAGGACGCTGGACAATGTCATCGGCGCGGCGGGCGGGGCGGACAAGGCGGAGGCCATCCTGGCCGTCCTCCGGGGGGGCTACCTGGATATGCTCATCACCGATGAGGACACCGCCCAGCTGTTGCTGGAGGCGGAAACGTGATGAATACCATGACAAATCAATTTTAATCTATTGTTAGGAGGTTATCCCCATGGCGAAATACTTGATGGCGGTGGACGCGGGCACCGGCAGCGTCCGGGCCGTGGTCTTTTCCCTGGACGGGGAGCAGGTGGGCTGCGTCCAGCGGGAGTGGTCCCACCGGGAGGATCCCCGCTGGCCGGGCAGCATGGACTTCGACTGGGTCCACAACTGGGAGCTGGCCCGGGGCTGCGTCCGGGGCGTGCTGGGGGAGAGCGGCATCGACCCCCGCGACATCGCCGCCGTGTCCACCACCTGTATGCGGGAGGGCATCCTGCTCTATGACAAGGACGGCAACGAGATCTGGGCCTGCGCCAACGTGGACGCCCGGAGCGACGCCCAGGTGGGCCAGCTCAAGGAGCTGGATCCGGCTTTGGAGAAGGAAGCGTACTTAAAATCCGGCCAGACCTACGCCCTGGGGGCCCTGCCCCGCATCCTGTGGGTGCGGGACAACCTGCCCGAGGTCTATGAAAAGGCCGCCGCCGTGGGCATGTTCAACGACTGGCTCATCTACAAGCTCACGGGGAAGCTGGCGGTGGAGCCCAGCAACGGCAGCACCACCGGCATCATGGACCTGCAAAGCCGGGACTGGCTGCCGGAGATCGCCGCCAAGTGCGGCCTGCGCGCCGACATTTTCCCCCCTGTCGTGGAGTGCGGCACCAATTTTGCCGTAGTAAGCGCCCAGGGCGCCGCCGACACCGGGCTGCTGGAGGGCACCCCCGTGGTGGTGGGCGGCGGCGACTGCCAGCTGGGCGCCATCGGCGTGGGCGCGTATAGGGCTAACCAGGCCGCCGTGTTCGGCGGCAGCTTCTGGCAGTACGAATTCAACACCGACTTCGGCAAGACCGACCCCGGCTGCCGGGTGCGGGTGAATTGCGCCGCCCTGCCCGGCCTGTGGCAGTACGAGGCCCTGGCCTTCAAGCCCGGCCTGGTGATGCGCTGGTTCCGGGACGGCTTCTGTCAGGCCGAGGCGGAGGAGGCCCGCCGCACCGGCCGGGACACCTACGACCTGATGAACGAAAAGGCCAAAGACATCCCCGCCGGGTGCTATGGGATGCAGTGCTGCTTCAGCGACACCATGAACTTCATCGACTGGAAGCACGCCAGCCCCACCTTTACCAACTTCCTTTTAGAGCCGGAAAAGTTCAACAAATACACCTTCTACCGGGCTATCCTGGAAAACACCGCCCTGCTGGTTCGCAGCCACATCGAACTGGTGAAGGAGTCCACCGGCCACGAGCCCGACGAGCTGATCTTTGCCGGCGGCGCGGCCAAAAGTCCCCTGTGGAGCCAGATTGTGGCCGATGTTACCGGCAAGCCGGTAAAGGTGCCCGTGGTGAAGGAAGCCACCGCCCTGGGGGCCGCCATCCTGGCGGGCGTGGGCGTGGGGCTGTACGACGGTGTGGAGGACGCCGTGGCGCGCACCGTCAAGTGGGACCGGCAGTTCCAGCCCGACCCATCCGTCATGCCGGTGTACGATGAGCTGTACGGCAATTGGCAGAAGCTCTACCCCGCCCAGCTGGCGCTATGCGGTCAGGGCATAACCCGGAACATGTGGATCGCCCCCGGCCTGTGAGCCCTTGGCCAACTTTTGGATTGGAGGAGAAATAGTATGTTTATCATCAACGAAAATGAGCGGGAATACCGCTTCGGCGAGAGCGGCCCCAAATATCTCATGAAGGGCCCCCGGATGAACTTTGCCCTGGTCCGCTTCCGCCCCGGCGAGGACTTCCAGGCCCACTACCACAACATTATGGAGGAGGACTTCTTCATCCTGGAGGGCAAGGTGGATATCGTCGTGGACGGCGTGAAGCACGTGCTGGGCGTGGGCGACCTGATCCACATCGAACCCGGCGAGGTGCATTACGTGAAAAACGCCTACGGTGAGCCGGTGAAAATGGTGTCCACCCTGGCGCCCTATCAGGAGACGGACAAGGTGAACGTGGACAACCCCACATACTAGGGCTTGTTTGAAAATTACCAACATGCCCAAACGGCGGCCCTGATAAAAAGGACCCCGGGCGCTGATTGCGCCCGGGGTCCTTTTTTGTTTTTGCTCAGCTCAGCCGTCTGGCCCTGTCCGCCCGGATGTGCCCGCCCCTCACGGGAAAGGGCCCCGCGCCCGGGACTACCCGGCCCCCGGTCAGCTCCGTCCTGCCCGTCCCGTCCCGGTAGACGCACTCGTAGCCATAAAAGGCCCGCAGGATGCGGTCCGCCTGGCCAGCGTCCATGTCCGGCGTAACGGTCCAGTCCTGTTCCGTGGGCAGGGGCCAGTACTCCCCCGCCCCCTGGGGAGACGCCCCCGCCAGCACCTGGGGCAGTCCGCCCACCAGCGCATGAACCATGGCGGGGATTTTGGCGTATACCTTTTTCATATAGGTCTGGTGGTCCTCCCGCCCGTCCAGGGGAAAACGCTCCTGAAGCAGAATATCCCCCGTGTCGAATTCCGCCGCCATTTTGTGGGCGGTGACGCCGCCAAGTCCCGCCCCCTCCAGGATCAGCCGGGGCATAGGCCACGACCCCCGGCCCACAGGCAGGGGGGTGGGGTGGAAATTTACCATAGGGAAGGCGTCCGTCACCGGGACGCGGTAATAGTATCCCGCGCACACCAGCAGCCCGCAGCCCTGGGAGGCCAGCCAATCCAGGTCGGCGGCGGTAATCCGCGCCTGGGTACAGGGGATGCCCCGTTCCCGGGCGGTTCCGATGACGGCGGTGTTGGTCTCCGTCACGTTGTCCACCGGGCAGGTGAACAGCTTCAAAACCCGGCACCCCTCCCCCAGCAGGGCGTCCAGCACAGGCTTTAGCAGGTCGATGCCCAGGTAGGCGGTTTTCACGCTTCTCCCCCCTGTCTCCGTCAGCCGTCCGCCGCCATGTCCACCACCCGGTCAAACCCCGTCAGCTTTTCGGGGCTGAACTGGTGGGACACCACCAGCAGCGTCCTGTCCCGGATGGACAGCAGCAAATCCTCAATGCGCCCCGCCGTCCCCTTGTCCAGGTTGGCCAGCGGCTCGTCCAAAATCAGCAGTTCCGTGTCCCGCAGCAGGGCGCGGGCCAGGCAGACCCGCTTTTTCTCCCCGCCGGAGAGGTTGGCTCCGCCCTCCTCCACCATGGCCTCCAGGGCATCGGGCCGGGCAAAGCGCCCCAGCCCCACGCCGGCCAGCGCCTCCAGAAGCCGCTCCTCCGGGATGTCCCGGTACATGCTCAGGTTATCCCGCAGGGTGCCGCGAAACAGCACCGCCTCCTGACGCACCACCGTCGCCCTGGTGTAGGGGTCGCCCGACTCGCCCAGCGGCAAGCCGTCCACAATGATCTCCCCCGCGTCCGGCTGGTAGTAGCGCAGCAACAGGTTCACCACTGTGGTCTTGCCGCAGCCGCTGGGTCCCTTCAGCAGATACCGCCCGCCCTTCTTGATGGTGAGGCTGAACCCCTCCAGCACTGTTCCCCGGCCCTCGTAGCCGAAACAGACCTCGCGAAAACGGATATCCTGGCGCAGCCTGGGGGCCGCGCCCCGCCGGCCGCTCTGGGGCGGCTCGGCAATAAACTCTTCCATCTTCCGGCAGGCGGGCCGGATGGCGGACAGCTGCCGCACAATCCCCGCCAGCGAAATGATGGGGTAGGAAAGCTGGTCGATCATCCCGATGGCCACAAAGAAGTCCCCGGCGGAAAAATCCCCCCGGAGTACCAGCCATGCCGAGCAGGCCAGCACAATGAAATAGGACAGGTAGGACATCAGCGTGGTGATGAGCTGCGCCGCCGCCCCCAGCTTCAAATCGTCCAGCAGCTTTTCCCCGGCGTTCTGGTTGAGCCGCCGGAAGCGGGCCAGAATTTTGTCCTCCACGGCGAAATTTTTGATGAGTTCGAAGCCGTGGAGCCAGTCTGTCACCCCGGACAGCGCCTCTTCCGCCGCCTGGAGGAAGGCCGTCTGCGCCCGCTGGGAGCGCTTTTCGATGAGCTTGGGGATATACAGCGGCGTGGTCAGCAGCGCGATGGTAAGCAGCGCCACCCGCCAGTCCAGCAAAAACAGCGCCCCGCTGACCAGCACAATCTTAAAGGCGATCTCCCAGAACAGCGGTAGCATACAGAACCGCCGGGCACGGATGGCGTCTGCCTCGCCGGTGTACTTCGCCGCGTACTCCCCCTGCGTGCGCCCCTTGAAGACCACGTAGTCCCGCCGCAGGACACTCTCGAACACATCCTGCTTCAGGGCCGTGACGCAGCCCGCAGCGAACCGATCCCCCAGCCGCCTGTAGAGGTGGAAAAACAGTATCTCGCCCAAAATAAAGCCCGCCAGGGCCAGGCCGTACCTCAGCGTCCGCGCCCCCTGGCCCGCGATGGCGCTGTCCAGCACCTCGCCCTTGAAGAATTGCAGCGCCACCCCGAAGAGACTGGCGGCGAGTACACTACCCAATGCCCCTATCAGCCAGGGGCGGTTCTGCCGTTCATATTTTTTCATTTGGACCTCCTATTGCAATACGCGATAGAAGGATCAAATTTTATTTCCTTCTATCGGTTAGAAGGAAGTTCTCAATTTCACCGTAGCCATCCCCTCCTCTCCTTTATATGGGGTGGAAAAGGCACCTTTTCGGCGCTCTTTTGCCAAATCTCATTATATCAGCCGGGCCGGATGTTGTCAAACCCTATTCCCAAAGGTTCCACCCCGTTCCGGGCTGGAAAGCGCCCGCCGGCCCCTCCAAAAAACTCGCGACAAAATACCAGGAAAATCCCCTGAAAATGATTGACAAATGGTGGTCAAGCCGCTATTATGTATCTCGCTATCCGTGAAAACCTGAGAAGCGCGAGGATAGGCGCATAGGGCAGCTTGGACTGAAGCGAAGCCGAGCGCAGGCCCGCGAGCGGGCCTGCGGCCAGGCCGAGTCGTAGGGAAAGCGGCCCAGCCATGCGCCCAAGCCGAGCGTGACAGCGAAAGCGTCCATCAGGGAATAAAAAAAGGGAGCTGACAAAACACTCATCATTTAGAAATGGGGGAGGATACATGTCCAAGGAGCTGATCCGCCTGCGGGACTGCGTGATGTCCTACGGCGACGAGGTCGTGCTCGACCACATCAATCTGTATATCAACGATAAGGAGTTCCTCACGCTGCTGGGCCCCAGCGGGTGCGGCAAGACAACCACGCTTAGGATTATAGGCGGGTTTCTGTTGCCGACCGCCGGGGACGTTTTGTTTGACGGCGTGAGGATCAATGACGTCCCGCCCCACCAGCGGACGGTGAACACCGTATTCCAGCGGTACGCCCTGTTTCCGCACCTCAACGTGTTTGAGAATGTGGCCTTCGGCCTGCGCATCCCCAAAGCGGACAGCAGCGGACGCAAGGCGAAGCTCCCCGAACGGGTGATCCACGACCGGGTGATGGAGATGCTGGAGACGGTGAACCTCAAGGGCTTTGAGAAGCGCCCGGTGTCCGCCCTGTCCGGCGGGCAGCAGCAGCGGGTGGCCATCGCCCGGGCCCTGGTGAACCGCCCCCGGGTGCTGCTGCTGGACGAGCCGCTGGGGGCGCTTGACATGCGCCTGCGCAAGGATATGCAGAACGAGCTGAAGCGGATTCAGCAGGAGATGGAGATCACCTTCATCTATGTGACCCACGACCAGGAGGAGGCGCTGGCCATGTCCGACACCGTGGTGGTGATGGACGGCGGGCGCATCCAGCAGATCGGCACCCCCGAGGACATTTATAACGAGCCCCAAAACGCCTTCGTGGCCGACTTCATCGGCGAGTCCAACATCATCGACGGCATCATGCGCTCCGACGGTGTGGTGGAGATCTTCAACCGCAAGTTCCAGTGCCTGGACAAGGGCTTCGCCAAGGATGAGCCGGTGGACGTGGTCATCCGCCCCGAGGACGTGGACATTGTGGACGAGGCGGCTGGCCAGCTCAAGGGCACCGTCACCTCCGTCACCTTCAAGGGCGTCCACTACGACACCATCGTGGACTTCTACGGCTTTAAGTGGCTCATCCAGACCACCGATTACTGCCCGGTGGACAGCCGCATCGGCATCAAGATCGACCCGGACGGCATCCACGTGATGAAAAAGAGCCAGTACTCCGGCCTGTTCGGGGACTACTCCTCCTACTCCGAGGAGTACGAGGAGCTGGACGTGGTGGAGGACGAGTCCGGCGACGGGGAGGAGAGCGGCTCCCGGGAGGGCGGCCATGAGGAGTAAGCGCGGCTGGTTTGCCTTCCCCTACGTGATCTGGATGGCCCTGTTTGTGGTTGTCCCCATTATCATCATGGCGGTATACGCCTTCACCGCCGCCGACCCCGCCACCGGCGCCGCCCAGGCAACCCTGGGTAATTTCACCGGCATGGGGCTGTACCTGAGCGTGTTCCTGCGCTCCTTCTGGCTGGCGGTGCTGGCCACCCTGGTGTGCCTGCTTATCGGCTACCCCGTGTCCTACTGGATGGCCAAGGAGGGCCCCCGGTTCCAGCGTCTGGCCATGGCCCTCATCATGCTGCCCATGTGGATGAACTTCCTGCTGCGTACCTACTCCTGGATGTCCATCCTGGAAAACAACGGCCTGCTCAACCAGCTGTTCCGGGCCGCCGGCCTGCTGGATCTGCTGGGGGTGGATCACCTCCAGATGATCGGCACCCCCGGCGCGGTGGTGCTGGGCATGGTGTATAACTACCTGCCCTTCATGATCCTGCCCATCTATTCCGTCATCGTCAAGCTGGACGGCTCCCTTGTCGAGGCTGCCCGGGACCTGGGGGCGGACGGGGTGCGGGTATTCCGCAAGGTCATCTTCCCCCTGTCCCTGCCCGGCATCCTGTCCGGGGTGACTATGGTGTTTGTGCCGTCCGTGTCCACGTTTGCCATCTCCAACCTCCTGGGGGGCGGCAACCAGATGATGCTGGGCGATTTGATTGAGCTGCAATTTCTGGGCGGGGCCTACAACCCCCACCTGGGCGCCGCCATCTCCATGGTGATGATGGTCATCGTGGTGGTGTGCATGGTGGTCATGAACCACTTCGGCGAGGGCGAGGAACAGGCGGTGATGCTCTGATGACTTACTTTTTCTTGAAAGAAAAAGTAAGCAAAAAGAACTTTGATCCGCTTCGTTTTGCTTACTTTATCCAAAGCGGCCCCACGGCCACGAAGGGGGGCGCGTTCCTGTGAAGCAGAAAAACCGTATCGGCGGCCGCCTCTTTATCGGCCTGACCTTCCTGTTTTTGTATCTGCCCATTTTCCTGCTCATCGTGTTCTCCTTCAACGCCGGGGACTCCAGCGCCGTATGGAAGGGCTTCTCCCTGGAGTGGTACTCCGCCCTGTTCCAAAACCGGCTCATCATGGAGAGCCTGTACACCACCCTGCTGGTCTCCCTGTTGGCCACCGCCATCGCCACCGCTGCGGGCACATTCGCCGCCATCGGCCTTTATTCCCTATCCAAGCGCCGGCGGGACGCCCTGCTGGTGGTCAACGACATCCCCATGATGAACGCGGACATCGTCACCGGCGTGTCCCTGTGCCTGTTCTTCGTGGCCTTCTTCCAGGGCTGGGGGGCCTTCGCCCAGTGGTTCAACAGCGTGCAGGGGGCGGTGGAGCTGCCCGTCCGCCTCACCCTGGGCTTCGGCACCATGCTGCTGGCCCATGTGGCCTTCAACATTCCCTATGTCATCCTCAACGTGGCCCCCAAGCTGCGCCAGATGGACAAAAACCTGGTAGACGCGGCCCAGGACCTGGGCTGCACCTGGATGCAGGCCTTCTGGAAGGTGATCCTGCCGGAGATCAAGCCGGGCATCGTCTCCGGGGCGCTCATCGCCTTCACCATGTCCATTGATGACTTTGTCATCTCCTACTTCACCGCAGGCTCGTCCACCTCCACCCTGGCCATGCGCATCTACTCCATGACCAAAAAGCGCATCACCCCGGAGGTCAACGCCGTGTCCACCCTGCTGTTTTTGTCGGTGCTGGCCCTGCTGGTGCTCAACAACGTGCGGGAGATCCGCCAGGAGCGGCGGGAGGCCCGGCAGGAGGTCCGGGAGCCCTCCTTCCTCGAAAAGCTGTCCATGAAATTCAACCAGCCCGCCTATCGGTGGGCCCGCCGGGGGCTGGCCGGGGCCATGGCCTGCGCCTTTCTGGCGGCGGTGGTGTTTCTCACCGGGGCCACCTCCTCCCAGCCTGTTGTCAACGTCTGCTCCTGGGGGGAGTATATCGACGAGGATCTCATCGGCCAGTTTGAGGACGCCACCGGCATCCGGGTGAACTACCAGACCGCCGAGAGCAACGAAGCCCTCTACTCCCTGCTGAAAAGCGGCGGCGCGGACTACGACGTCATCGTCCCCTCCGACTACATGATCTCCCAACTCATGGAGGAGGGGATGCTGGAGGAGCTGGACTACAGCCAGATTCCCAACTTTGAAAAAATCGACCGGCGCTTCCGCAACCTGCCCTACGACCCGGAGAACAGGTACACCGTCCCCTACTCCTGGGGCACCCTGGGACTCATCTACAACGCGAATATGGTGGATGAGGAGCCGGACAGCTGGGGCGCTTTGTATGACGACCAGTACGCCGGGGACGTGCTGCTCATCAACAACTCCCGGGACGCCCTGGGCGCGGCCCTGCTCCACCTGGGCTATTCGGTGAACACCACCGATGCCGGCCAGATCCGGGAGGCGTTCGGGCTGATTGCCGGGGCCAGCCGCCGGGGCGTGTTCCAAGGCAAGGTGATGGACCAGGTGTTCCAGAAGATGGAGGGCGGAAACGCCGCCATCGCCACCTACTACGCCGGGGACTACCTGTCCATGCTGGACAACCAGGCGGACGGCGTGGACCTGCGCTACGTGATCCCCGAGGAGGGGGCCAACTGGTTTGTGGACGCCATGTGCGTACTCAAGGACGCCCCCCACTACGACGAGGCTATGGCGTGGATCAACTTCATCGCCTCCACCGAGGCCAACCTGGCCAACATGGACTATATCTGGTACGCCTCCCCCAACACCGAGGCATTGGAGCAGTACCCCGCCTACTACGAGGAGCTGTACGGCGAGGAACTTGACCCCGAGCTCTACGAGATCATGGCCGCCCCCGCCCAGGTGCTGGAGCGGTGCGAGATGTACCTGGCCCTCCCCCCCGCCACCCGGGCCCTGTATAACGAGCTGTGGGTTCAGCTGGGAACCTGACCTGTAAAAAGCGCCGGGGCATTTATGCCGCCCCGGCGCTTTTTTATCCCCCGCAGGGTTTGACTAATTGCCTCCGCTGTTGTATAATACCTTGATTGTTTATTTCTAGGGGGGTGAAACCATGTGGCTGGCCGACCGATGGACGGACTATGAGCTGCTGGACTGCGGCCGGGGCGAGAAGCTGGAGCGCTGGGGAGACAAGCTGCTGGTGCGGCCCGACCCCCAGGCCATCTGGAACACCCCCCGCGCCCACAGGGGTTGGAAACGCCCCGACGCCCGCTACGCCCGCTCCAGCTCCGGCGGCGGCCAGTGGGCGGACAGGAGCGTCCCCCCGCGCTGGCAGGTGCGCTATCAAGACCTCACCTTCAACGTGGGGCTGATGAACTTCAAACACACCGGGGTGTTCCCTGAGCAGGGGGCCAACTGGGACTTTGCCCGGGAAATGATCCAAAACGCCGGGCGCCCGGTGAGCGTGCTCAACCTGTTCGCCTATACCGGCGGGGCCACCATCTCCTGCGCGGCGGCGGGGGCGGCGGTGTGCCACGTGGACGCGGCCAAGGGCATGGTCCAGTGGGCAAAGGACAACGCCCGCTCCTCCGGGCTGGAGGGCAGGCCCATCCGCTGGATTGTGGACGACTGCGCCAAATTCGTGGAACGGGAAATACGCCGGGGGCGGACGTACGACGCCGTCATCATGGATCCGCCCTCCTATGGCCGGGGGCCCTCCGGCGAGGTGTGGAAGCTGGAGGAGAATTTGTACCCCTTTGTGGAGCTGGTGGCCGGGGTGCTGTCCCGCGACCCGCTGTTCGTCATTTTGAACTCCTACACCACAGGGCTGTCCCCATCGGTACTCACCTATATCCTGCAGACCGTGGTAGGCGGCAGGTTCGGCGGGCATACCGTGTCCGATGAGCTGGGCCTGCCCGTTGCCGCCACAGGACTGGCCCTGCCCTGCGGGGCCACCGGGCGGTGGACGGCGGAAGGTGCCCGGTAATGGCGCGCATCGCCCGCTACATCTCCTATATGCTCCCCGGCTTGGGGGCGGGGGCGCTGGCGTACCTGCTGCTGCTCCGGCCCCGGCGCAGGCGCCTGGACGCCCGGGGGCTGTCCAGCGGCACCATCCGGGAGGGGGCCATGGCCCTGTTCTGGGCCTACTGCGGCGGCATGGCCGTCCTCACCCTGGTCCCCCAGCCCGGCTATGTGACCGCCGCCCTCATGGGGCATACCGCCCCCTATTTCGATGTGAGCGGCCTGTCCCGGCGGGTGAGCCTGATCCCCTTCTCCCAGCTGGACAGCCTGTTCAACATCCTGGGGAACATCGTCATGTTCCTCCCCTTCGGCTTTTTCGCCGCCCTGCTGTGGAGGGGCTTCGGCTGGAGGCGGGCCGTCCTTCTCAGCTTCGCCGTCACCGCCTTCATCGAGTGCTGGCAGCTGTTTGTGGGGCGGTGCTTTGATGTGGACGATATGATTTTCAACGCCCTGGGCGTGTTTGGCGGCTTTCTGCTGGGGGCGGCCATCCGGCTGCTGCTGCCCCGCTTTTCACAACAATTCCCGGTACATCCCTTCGATCCTTCCCAGACGAGGTAACTGCTTATGGCCCAGCCCATCCTCCAAACCGAAAACCTCACCTTCCGCTACACCACCGGGGAGGGGGTCGCCCCCACGGTGCTGGATAACCTCACCCTGTCCGTCAGGCCGGGGGAGTTTGTGGCGGTGCTGGGCCACAACGGCTCGGGCAAATCCACCCTGGCCAAGCACTTCAACGCCATCCTCCTGCCCTCCGGGGGCAAGGTTTACGTGGACGGCCTGGACACCTGCGGCGAGGAACACCTGCTGGACATCCGCCGCCGGGTGGGCATGGTGTTCCAGAACCCGGACAACCAGATCGTGGCCAGCGTGGTGGAGGAGGACGTGGCCTTCGGCCCGGAAAACCTGGGCGTGCCCTCCGCGGAGATCCGGGAGCGGGTGGACGCCGCCCTGGAAACCGTGGGCATGGCGGACTACGCCCGCCACGCCCCCCACCTGCTGTCCGGCGGGCAGAAGCAGCGGGTGGCCATCGCCGGGGTGCTGGCCATGCGGCCCCGGTGCATCGTGCTGGATGAGCCCACCGCCATGCTGGACCCGGTGGGGCGGCGCGAGGTGCTGGACACCATCCGGCGTCTCAACACGGAAGCCGGCATCACGGTGGTGCTCATCACCCACCACATGGACGAGGCCGCCCAGGCGGACCGGCTCGTGGTCATGCACGACGGCCACATCGTGGCGGACGACAAGCCCGCGCTGGTGTTCCAGAACGTGGATGGCCTGCGCTCCCTGGGGCTGGAGGTGCCCGAGCCGGTGGCGCTGCTCTACGAGCTGCGGCAGGCGGGGGTGGACGTGCCCCTGACGGCGCTGACGGTGGATGAGTGCGCCCAGGTGTTGAAGGAGCTGCTGGCGTAACAGCGCAGGCCCAACCTTCAATGAGGAGGGATAACCATGAGAATAGTCGAAATAGCAGACCGAAACCTGGAATTGATGCAGCACCTATTAGCGGTATGGGAAAGTTCTGTGAAAGCTACGCATCTATTTCTGTCAAATGATGAAATCAATACGATCAAGCAGTATGTTCCCCAGGCGCTGCAAAAGGTTCCTCAATTAATAGTTGCCGAAAATGAAAAAGGACATCCGGCAGGATTTATGGGCGTCGCAAATCAAACGCTTGAAATGCTATTTATCTCAAGCGAGAGCAGAGGGCGGGGAATCGGAAAACGATTGCTGCGGTATGGGATCGAAACCTATTCCATAAATGAGCTCACCGTAAATGAGCAGAATCCTATTGCAAAAGGCTTTTATGAGCATATGGGGTTTGAAGTCTATAAAAGGGCCGAATTCGACGAGCAGGGCAATCCGTATCCGTTACTATATATGAAGAGAGCTTGACAACTTCCAGCTTTGCTTCACCCGCATTTATCAATCTCCATTCCAAGGAGTTCATACATGCAAGCTATCATCGAAACCAGACAACTCACCCACACCTACAGCCAGGGCACCCCCTTTGAGCACACCGCCCTGGACCGCGTGGATTTCTCCGCCCAGGCCGGGGAATACCTGGCCGTCATCGGCCGCACCGGGTCGGGGAAATC
The DNA here is from genome assembly GCA_910588105.1 of uncultured Oscillospiraceae bacterium. Lineage (GTDB taxonomy): Bacteria > Bacillota > Clostridia > Oscillospirales > Oscillospiraceae > Enterenecus. Next base: position 24,801 of record CAJUQD010000014.1, read on the forward strand.
CACCCTGATCCAGCACCTCAACGGCCTTTTGAAGCCCACCTCCGGCCAGGTGCTGTTCGACGGCGCCGACATCTGGGAGGACAAGTCGCGCACCCGGCAGGTGCGGTGCCAGGTGGGGCTGGTGTTCCAGTACCCGGAGTACCAGCTCTTTGAGGAGACAGTGTACCAGGACATCGCCTTCGGCCCCAAAAACATGGGGCTGGACGCCGATGAGGTGGACCGCCGGGTGAAGCAGTCCGCCCGGTTCGTGGGGCTGGAGCCCGCCGTCCTGGAGAAATCTCCCTTCGACCTGTCCGGCGGGCAGAAGCGGCGGGTGGCCATCGCGGGCGTCATCGCCATGGAGCCCCGGGTCCTGGTGCTGGACGAGCCCACCGCCGGGCTGGACCCCTCCGGCTCCGCCCGTATCCTGGACAACATCCGCACCTACCACCAGGAGAAAAATGCCTGCATTATCCTGGTGTCCCACTCCATGGAGGAGGTGGCACGGGAGGCCGGGCGGCTGGTGGTCATCCACAAGGGGGCCGTCCCCTTCTCGGGGCCCCCGGAGGAGGTCTTTGCCCACGGGGACGAGCTGGAGGCCATGGGCCTGGGCGTGCCCGCCATGACAAAGGTGTTTGCCCGGCTGCGCTCCATGGGGGTGGACGTGCCCCCCTCTGTCTACACCATCCCCCAGGCCAGGGAGGCCATTTTAGCGGCCCTCCATAGGGGCCCCCGCAAAGCTGCCCTTGGGCTTTGCGGGGAGAGGACGAAGGAGCCTGCGGATATGGACGTTTCAACGCCCCCGGCTGAAACCGAAATGGAACAGGCGTCTTCTGACGAAAAGGGGGTGCGGTGATGGCCCTGCGCGACATCACCCTGGGCCAGTACTTCCCAGGGGACTCCCCCATCCACCGCCTGGACCCACGGGCCAAGCTGATCGCCATGATCTGCTACATCGTAGCCCTGTTTTTGGGCCAGTGGTTTGTCACCTACGCCGTTTTGTTCCTGGCTCTGGCGGCGGCGGTGAAGGTGTCCACCGTCAAGCCGAAGGCCCTGCTGCGGGGGCTCAAGCCGGTGGTGTTCATCCTGGTGTTCACCGCCGTACTCAATATCTTCTACACCCCCGGCGAGGCCCTGGCGTCCTTCTGGATCTTCACCATCACCCGCGAAGGCATTGTCCACGCTTTTTTTATGGTGGTCCGCATCATCATGCTCATCACCTGCACCTTTCTGCTCACCTACACCACCTCCCCCCTGGCCCTTACCGATGGGCTGGAATCCCTGCTGGGGCCGCTGAAAAAGCTCCGCGTCCCCGTCCACGAGTTGGCTATGATGATGTCCATCGCCCTGCGCTTCATCCCCACCCTTATTGAGGAGACGGATAAGATCATGTCCGCCCAGCGGGCCCGGGGCGCGGACTTTGATTCCGGGAACCTGGTCCAGCGGGCTAAGGCGCTCATCCCGCTGCTGGTTCCGCTGTTCATCTCCGCCTTCCGCCGGGCGGACGAGCTGGCCACCGCCATGGAATGCCGCTGCTACCACGGCGACGAGGGCCGAACCCGGATGAAGCAGCTCCACTACCGGCCCGGCGACATATTCTTCATCCTGGGCGCTCTGGCGCTGGCGGTGCTCATCGGCGTGATGGGCCATTGGGGGCTGTGACGATGGAGACGCGCAATATCGCCCTCGCCCTGAGCTACACCGGCACCGCCTACCACGGCTGGCAGGTGCAGAAAAACGCCGTGTCCGTGGCGGAGACCTTGGAAAAAGCCCTGGCCTCGGTGGTGTGCCATCCGGTGAAGGCCACCGGCGCGGGCCGCACCGACGCGGGGGTCCACGCCCAGGTGTACGTGGCCAATTTCCGCACCACCTCCGGCATCCCTGTGGAGCGGCTCCCCCTGGCGGTGAACACCCGCCTGCCCGACGATATCTCGGTGCGCAGGGCCACGGTGGTGCCGGACGGGTTCAACGCCATCGGCTCCTGTTTGAAGAAGGAATACACCTATAAAATCTACAACTCCCGCATCCGGGACCCCTTTTTCGTCAACCGGGTGTGGTTCTACTCCAGGCCGCTGGACGAGGGGATCATGGCGGAGGCGGCGCGGCAGTTTGTGGGCACCCATGACTTCGCCGCGGTGCGCAGCGTGGGCACCGTGACCCGCACCACCGTGCGCACCGTCCACTACTTTGACATACGGCGGCGCGGAACCGTTATCGAGTGCCGGGTGTGCGCCGACGGCTTCCTCTACAACATGGTGCGGGCCATGGTAGGCACATGCGTCTACGCCGCCGAGGGTAAGCTGAACCCGGCGGAGATTCCCGTGATTTTGGAATCCCGCAACCGCGCGCTGGCGGGTCCCACCGCGCCGCCGGACGGGCTGTATATGACCAACCTGTGGTATGAGGAAGACGTGCTCTAGGCGCCGTTTGAAAATTGGCAATATGCCCAGCGGCAAGGAATTTTTTCGCCGGGCAAGGCGATTTGGCGCAGAAATACTTTGTGTATTTCAAGGCAAAGCAACGCAGCTCGGCGGAAAAAGGCCCGTCGATTGGGCGTGTTGACAATTTTCAAACAAGCCCTAAGCAAATGGCCTATGTTTTTCGGCGGCGCAGCCGAGGCGGAATCCATTTCTGCCCGGCTGCTTGAATCCCGCCGGACGGGCTGTAAACGCCTGTTTCACATCTCGAACGCATCCTGTGGCAAGGGAGTTTTTATGAACGAGCAGAACCGGCAAAAACCGAAAATCCAGCCCTTGAACCCCAGCTCCAAGCGGCCGGATACGAAGCCCTCCCCCAAGCCCAGGCGCAAGCTGCCCCGGTTCCTAGTGCGGCTGGCGGCCACGCTGGTGGTGCTGGCGGTGGCCGTGGGGCTGGTTGGGGCGGTGGCCTTCCGGGACAGACTGAACGTGGACAGCGTAAAGCGCTGGTTCCACTACCGCTCCCTCATCCGCAGCGACAGCGGCAGGGCGGAGTCCTTCCCCTACGGCGGCGAACTCACCGACACCTTTGCCGTGTTGGACGGGGACCTGCTGGTGTGCTCCCGCAACGCCATCTCCCTCTACTCCGGCAGCGGCGCCCAGTACATCAACCAGTCCGCCGGCATGGAAAACCCGGTGGTGAACACCAACGGCTCCCTGGCCGTGGTGTACGACGCGGGGGGCTCCGAGCTCTATGTGCTGGGCCAGCGCTCCCTGGTGTGGGCGGCGGAGGGGCTGGAGTCCATCCTGTCCGCCCGGCTGAACAAAAACGGCCAGCTCACCGTGGTCACCCAGGCCAGCGGCTACCGGGGGACGGTGACGGTGTACGACGCCTCCTATTCCCCCGTCATGCGCATTGACCTGTCCTCCGCCTTTGTCATGGACGCGGTCCTGTCCGATGATGGGCACACCCTGGGCATACTCACCGTGGGCCAGGCCGACGGCGCCTTCACCACCAGCCTGGAGCTGTACGACATGACCTACGCCAGCGGCGAATACAAGCCCGACTTCACCTGCCGCCTGGGCGGCGGCGTGGTGCTGGAAACCCGGCACACGGCCGAGGCCGTGTGGTCCCTGGCCGACCGGGGGCTCACCGTCACCGGCCACGATGGCCGCTCCTCCGGCGTCAGCTGGGCGGACAAGCACCTGCGCCGGTATACCCTCAGCGGGGACGGTTTTGCCGCCGCCCTGTTGGGCAAGTTCCGGGCGGGCAGCCAGGCAGAGCTGTGGGTGGTGGACAGCCAGGGCCAGCGCCGCATTCTGGAGCTCAACGAGCAGGTGATGTCCATATCCGCCGCCGGACGGTATCTGGCCGTGCTCACCGGTGACCGGCTGGACATCTACACCGACCAGTTGGAGCTGTACGACACCCTGGAGGGCACCCAGGGCGCCCGAACGGTGCTGCTCATGCCCGACGGCTCGGCCATCCTCATCTCGGCGGACAGCGCCGGATTCTATATCCCTTAACACCGCTTCCCGCCGGGGGCCTGGGAAAAGGAGCGTGCTGTGGAAATGGAAGCATACATATTCGACCTGGCAATCATCGCCCTGCTGGCGCTGTTCGCCTGGCGGGGGGCAGCCAAGGGGCTGGTGCTGTCCCTGTGCGGGCTGGCGGCGGTATTCGTGGCCTTCTTCTGCGCCCAGTTTCTGTCCGACCAGTTTTATGTCCCCGTGGGCGGCATACTTCGGCCCATCGTCACCCAGACCATCCGGGGGGCGGACGCGGAACCCATCCCGTCTAACCCGGAGGAGGGTTATACGGTGGACGAGCTGGTGGCCTCCATCCAGGAAAAGGGGCTGTTCGAGGGCTTCACCGCCTTTTTGGAGCAGGGGGCAGCTTATGACAGCCTGGGCCATGGCCCCCTGTCCCCCCTGGACGCCCTGGCGGGCTACCTGTCCAAAGCGATTGCCCGGGCCCTGCTGTTCGGCGGCAGCTTTTTGGTGATCCTGTTGATCTGGTTCCTGGTCAGCCACGCGCTGGATCTGGCCTTCCACCTGCCCATCCTGTCCCAGGTGAACACGGCGGGAGGGCTCATTGCCGGACTGGTAAAGGGCGGGCTTCTGGCTGTGGTGCTGGTGTGGCTGGGCCAGCTGGCCGGCCTGATCCCCGTCCCGCCGGAAACCCCTGTGCTGTCCCTATTCACCGTGGACAGGCTTTGGGAACTGCTCAGCGGGCTGCCCGCCTGACCTTCCGGCCTTTCCCAAAAATGCGGCCCATTTCCCTTGGCGCGGGAAAATTACCACTCTAAAATTCATGACGTGTTCATATTTATCTGATATGGTACTGCCAAACTGCGATTAAGAACGCGAGAACTTGTTCTCCCTGAAAGGAGCGGCATCATGCATCCCACTCTGTGTACCCGCTGCAAGAAAAACGTGGCGGTGATCTTTATCACCAAAATTGAGAATAACGAGGCCAAAAACGAGGGTTTGTGCCTGAGGTGCGCCCGGGAGCTGGGCATCAAGCCGGTGGACGATATGATGAAGAAAATGGGCATATCCGATGAGGATCTGGAGTCCATTTCCACCGAGATGATGTCCGCCTTCGGCGGGGCGGAGGAACCGGACGGGCTGGCCGCCGAGGGCCAGGACGACAGCCAGGACAGCGACGGCGAGGAGGACGAGGGCCGCACCGCCACTTTCCCCTTCCTGAGCAAGCTGTTCGGCGGCCAGTCGGACAGCGCGCCCGACCGGGACCCCATGCAGCGCGGGGGCGCCGCCAAAGAGGACAAGACCGCCGCCAAAACGGAACGGTCCCAGGCCCCCAAGCGCAAATTCCTGGAAAACTACTGCATCTCCCTCACCCGCAAGGCCCACGAGGGCAAGCTGGACCGCATTGTGGGCCGCGCCAACGAGATCGAGCGCACCATCCAGATTCTCAACCGGCGGCAGAAGAACAACCCCTGCCTCATCGGCGACCCTGGCGTGGGCAAGACCGCCATTGCCGAGGGGCTGGCTCAGCGCATCTTTGACCGGGATGTGCCCTACAAACTGCTGGACAAGGAGGTCTACCTGCTGGACCTCACCGCCCTGGTTGCGGGCACCCAGTTCCGGGGCCAGTTTGAGAGCCGCATGAAGGGCCTCATTGACGAGGTGAAGAAGCTGGGCAATATCATCCTGGTCATCGACGAGGTTCACTCCATTGTGGGCGCGGGGGACGCGGAGGGCTCCATGAACGCCGCCAACATCCTCAAGCCCGCCCTGAGCCGGGGTGAAATCCAGGTAATCGGCGCCACCACCCTCACCGAGTACCGCAAGTACATCGAAAAGGACTCCGCCCTGGAGCGCCGCTTCCAGCCCGTCATCGTGGAAGAGCCCTCCATCGACGACTCGGTGGAAATTTTGAAGGGCATCGCCCCCTACTATGAATCCTTCCACCACGTGGCCATCAGCCCGGACATCTGCCGCCAAGCGGTGGTGATGAGCGAGCGGTACATCACTGACCGATACCTGCCCGACAAGGCCATTGACCTGATCGACGAGGCATCGTCCGACGTGAACCTCCACAACAGGGATCTGGCCAGGCTGGCCGAAATCGACAAGGAGCTGGCCGACTACGCCAAGGAGATGGAGGTCGTTCTGGCCTCCACCGGGGCCCAGAACGACCCCAAGCTCCAGGAGCTGCAAAAGCAGGAGCAGAAGCTCCAGCGCCAGCGGGACACCCTGGAGATGGCGGTGAGCCGGGACGACGCCGAGGCCCCCAACCGGGACGACCCCGCCTTCCAGGAGCGCCAGGCAGGCCGCCGGGAACAGATTGGCGAGCTTGCCAAAAAACTGGCCGCCGTCAGCTGTGAGAAGCAGGACATACAGGCCGCCGCCAACGACAAAGCCTACCAGCGCCTGGCCGAGCTGAAGAGCAGGCAGGCACAGCTCACCGGGGAGCGGGACATTCTGGCCGCCAAGGGCAATCCCCCGCTGACCGCCGCCCATCTTGCCAGGGTCATCGAACTGTGGACCAAGATCCCCGCCTCCTCCATCCAGGAGCAGGAGTTTGAGCGGCTGGCCAAGCTGGACGAGCGCCTCAAGGAACACATCGTGGGCCAGGACGAGGCGGTGAACGCCGTGTCCAACGCCATCCGCCGGGGCCGGGTGGGCATCTCCGCCAAGCACAAGCCTGTCTCCTTCATCTTTGTAGGCTCCACCGGCGTGGGTAAGACGGAGCTTGTCAAGCAGCTGGCTGCCGACCTGTTTGCCTCCCCCGAGTCCCTCATCCGGCTGGACATGAGCGAGTTCATGGAAAAGCACTCCGTCTCCCGCATCATTGGCTCCCCGCCGGGGTACGTGGGCTATGACGATGCGGGGCAGCTCACCGAGAAGATCCGCCGTAAGCCCTACACGGTGGTGCTCTTCGACGAGATCGAAAAGGCCCACCCCGACGTGCTCAACGTGCTGCTGCAAATCCTGGACGACGGCCATATTTCCGATGCCCACGGCAAGGTGGTCAATTTTGAGAACACCGTCATCGTCATGACCTCCAACGCCGGCAGCGATATCAAGGGCGGCTCCCTGGGCTTTGACCGCTCCGCCAACCAGCTGGGCCGGGAGAAGGCCATGAAGGGGCTGGAGGCCTTCCTGCGGCCCGAGTTTATCAACCGGGTGGACGAGATCGTCTACTTCAACCAGCTCACCGAGGATAATTTCAAGGCCATCGCCCGCATCATGCTGTCCGAGCTGGACGGGGTGATGAAGGGCAAGGGCATCGCCTTCACCTACGACGAAAGCGTGCTGGACTACCTGGTGAAGAAGTCCTACTCCGCTGCCTATGGGGCGCGCAACCTGCGCCGCCAGATCCAGAAGGACCTGGAGGATCCCATCGCCGCCAAGCTCATCCAGCGGTATGCCGACCCTGTCACGCGGGTGGAGCTGTCCGCCGACGGCGAGACGCTGAATATTGTCACCGACTAAAAAACAGGGCGGCGGGGAAATTCCCGCCGCCCTGTTTTGCTTTGCCCCGTCTTTTATTCCGATTGACGCACATCAAAATTTCCCGGTGGTGCCGTCCACAATTCTGTGCTATAATACCATTGTTATCCTTTGACGGAATGGAGGAACCCTGCACCATGAACACAGAAGCCAACGCATCCGGCGCCGCACTCAAAAACCCCGGCAAGGGAGGAAAGGCAGTCAAAGCTGCCGCCGCCCTTCTGCTTTCCTGCTGCCTCATCGCCAGCCTGGGGCTCAGCGTCTACCAGGCCGCCGTCCAGAACCAAAAGGTGAGCGAGTACATCGACCATGAGCTGGAGCGCCAGGCCGAAGCGGCCAAACAGGAAAACCAGTATATGGAGGACGGCTATAAGGTGGGCGGCGAGTACGAGATCCGCTCCACTGCCCACATCTCCGACGCCTACATAAGCGGCGACCACAGCCGCCTCAGCCAGGAGGACAGGGACACCCTGCGCATGGCGGAGGAGGTGCTGGAGCAGGTCATTGAGGATGGTATGGACGGCTATGAAAAAGAGGAAGCCGTCTACAAATGGATGGTGGAAAATATCGGCCACGGCTCCCGAAGCGTCATCAGCCGCCCGGGCATGAGCCACTCCGCCTTCACACCCCACGACGTGCTGTCCAGCCGCGCGGCGGTGTGCGTGGGCTACGCCACCACCTTCCGCCTGTTCATGAATATGCTGGGCATGGACTGCCACATCGTCCACAACGAGTACCACTCCTGGGATCTGGTGCAGCTGGAAGGCGATTGGTACCATGTGGACGTCTACAGCGACTCCCACGGCGTGCTGTACGGCAATTTCAACATGACCGACGAGGTGGCAAAGAACGGCCACAACTGGGATGAGTCCGCGCTGCCCGAGGCCAAGAGCGTGAAGCACACCCCCGCCGTCCGCAACGGCATCGAGGTGGAGGGCATTCTGGAGGTTCCCGCCGCCTTGAAGGAGGCCATGGACGGCAGGAACGGCGCTTTGTTCTTCAAGTTCCAAAATCCCCTCTCCGAGCAGGATATGGCCATGGCAGATTTTCTGGCCGGCAGCCTGGAGCAGGTGCTGGGCGGCATGTTGGAGGAAAGCTACTACTTCCGGGCGGCCTGGTACCCCGGCGAGGGGGACAGCTACATCCTGGGCCTGCTGATGGAGAGCCGCAGCGTGGAGGAGGAGCCCGAAGGCATTGACGCCGCCTCCCCCGAGGGCCGGAAAATCATCCAGGCCATTGCCGCCGCCTTTGATATCGACCCGGCGGCTCTGGGCGTTGGGCCGGATGAGCCGCTGGAGTATTTCCCCGTTGGGGACACCGCCGCCGGCGGTAAAATCATCACCAGCGACGGTCCCGCCACCCAATGGGACGCCATTGTCCCCTGACCGCCGGGAGGTAATCAGATGGAACGAATCAGACAGACACTCGGCCTCACCCTGGCGGCGTTGTCGCTGCTGGCCATGTGCGCCTGCGCCGGGGGGGAGGATGCCGGGCCCGACCTGGACCCGGCGGATATGGCCCGGGCCATGATGGATGTGGACACCACCCTCCCCGAGATGGTGCAGCGCTCCAGCCGGGACGCCGACGGGGCGGACAGCTTCACCTACCTTTCCGACCTGGACTATGGCAAGGTGGAGGCCTACTTCTACGCCTGCGCCGACGCCGGGACGGCGGAGGAGATCGCGGTGGTCAAGCTCAAGGACAAGGGGGACGCCGCCGCCCTGATGGAGTCCCTCCACGACCACATCAAGGCCCGCCAGGGCACCTTTGAGGAGTACAACCCGGAACAGCTCCCCCTGACCGAGGACGCCGTAGTCACCCGTGAGGGGCGGTATGTGACCCTCATCGTGTCCAAAAAGAGCGGGCTGGTGCAGAAGGAGTTTCAGAACTTTTTCCAGCAGGAAAAGTAAGCGCCGTTTGGAAGCTATCACTGCGCCCAGTGGCAAGGTTTTTTCGCCGGGCAAAGGCGATTTTGACGCTTGGCAGCGTTCGCTGAGGCTATTGAGGATAGGCCTGTGCTTTCTATGCTTTATATCCAAAATCCGGGATGCCGCGCCAGCGCTTCCGAAAGTAGTGGGCGGCCAGCTTGGGCCGGCGGTCCCGGGTGAGCAGGCCCTTCTTATTGCCGTCCACCCGCATGGGGCCCTGGATGGTGGCAAAGTCGGCGAAGTTCCACACCTGTTCCCCGACAAAGAAGGGCCGCTTGTCCAGCTCGGCGTTGATGCGGGAATAGTAATCCGCCTGGTATTCCTCGCTGAACATCTCCCCGTTGGCGTTGTGAACGCCGGGATATGTGTCCGCACCGTACTCAGTGACCATCACCGGCTTGCCGGTGCCCGCCCAGAAGTCCAGCTCGGTATTCCACGCATCGCAGGCCGCATCCAGATCGCCGCTGAGATTGTACCAGCCATAGTAGCGGTTGACGCAGCACACGTCCATGGCCCTGGTGATGATGTCCTTTGTGTAATCGTTCTGGCAGCACACCAGGGTGACGGGGCGGCCCTGGGGGTCGCAGGCATGGGCAAGGTCGTAGAGGGGCTTAAAATAGTCGTAGGCCGCCTGGGGGAAGTGCTCGGTGTCCGGCTCGTTGGCGATGGACCACATCGCCACGCAGGGGTGGTTCTTGTCCCTGGCAATCATGTCCCGGATCACATCCCCGTGGTGCCCCTTGAGGCGCATGGCTTCGTAGGGGTTCTGGGCCCCGCCCGCGTTGATGCCCACGGCGGGAACCTCGTCGATGACCACGATGCCCTCCCGGTCGCACAGGTCGTACATCTCCTCGGCATAGGGGTAGTGGCTGGTGCGGAAGGAGTTGGCCCCCAGCCAGCGCATGAGGGAGATGTCTTTCACATTGAGGCACTGGTCCAGCCCGCGCCCATGGAAAAAGCTGTCCTCATGCTTGCCGAATCCCTTGAAATAGAAGGGCCTGCCGTTGATGAGGAATTTATCCCCCTCCACCTTCACAGTACGGATGCCGAAGGACACCTCGTACAGATCGTCATTCTGGAAGGTGACCTCCGCCCGGTAGAGGTAGGGTTCGCCGGGGTTCCACCTCTTGGCATTGAGGATGGTGATACGCCCCTTGTCCCCGGCGGCAAAGCCCACCGCCCGCCCCCCCTGATCCAGGATGGTCACCCGCACCTCACCCCTGCCCTGGGTCTCCACGGCGTAGTCCACGATCCCGTTGTCCCCGTCCTCGCCGGGGATGACGGTGATATCCCTGATGTAGTCCCATGGGGTGGTGTACAGCACCACAGGCCGGGTGATGCCCGCGTAATTGAAAAAGTCGAAATTTGGCCGGTTCTGGGGCCTGCACCGGGTCTTGGCCAGCTCGATGGAGGGGATTCCGGGGTTGTCAGAGCCGAAAAATGCCACGCCCCCCTCGTTGCCCACAGGCAGGGTGGAGAAGTCCACCCGGTTGTCCACCGCCACGGTGAGCCGGTGCTCCCCCGCCGTATCGTAGTCCGTCAGCTCGAACTCAAAGGGCAGGAAGCCCCCCTTGTGCTCCCCCAGGAAGGTTTCATCGATCCACACCTGGGCGGCATGGGTCACCGCGCCGAAACGCAGCCACAGCCGCTGGCCGGCTGCCTGCTCCGGGATACTGAATGTGCGCTGGTACACCGCCCAGCCGTAGTGGGCACGCAGGTTCACGTCGTCCTTCTGGTCGTTGTAGGAGGCGGGCACCGCCATGGTCATGGGCGCAGGCAGGGAGCCCTGGGCCCACTCATGGGGCCAGCTGTCCGCCCCGGCGGTCTGGAAACCCCACACGCCCCCCAGGTCAAAGACCATCCGGGAGCGGTTCATCTTTGGATACAGCATGGTTTAATCCCCTTTCTCGTTCCAGGGCAGGACGGCCAGCGCCGTCCGCCCGTTTTTTTGTTCCACCCGCAGAAGCCGTCCCCGGAAGGGCGCTTGCAGGGCAAATCCATGGAGGGCATCCGGGAGATGGGGCTGGAAGCGGAACCCTTCCGCCGCCTCCGGGTCGGGCTGCAGCCCCGCCAGCTCCTCGATGAGGAGGGGGATGGCCCCGCTGGCCCAGGGGTGGCACAGGCTGGTGTTCCACTTCTGTTCCTTTCCCCACACTTCGAAGCAGGCCGTAGCCCCCTCCCGGAGCATGTTCCGCCAGCCGCAGGCGTCCGTCCGGGTGAGCAGCCGGTACAGCGCATCGTGCCTCCCCAGCCGCCCCAGCCCCCGCAGGGCAAAATACATGGGCAGCACACCGCACACCCGCCCGGGGGTGAGCAGCAGCGCCTCATAGGCGTCCCCGCCGCCCTCTGGGGTCAGCCCGAAGCAGGCGGGATAGAGGTTGGCGTGGAGGGAGCAGTGGGCGCTTGTCTCGCTGTCGGAAAAAAGGCCCTGCCCCCGCCGCCAGAAGGCGCGTACAAATGCCTCCCCCACCCGCCGGGATTCCCCCTCTTGGAGCAGGCCCAGCGCCCCCTCCATCCGCTCCTTCATCCGTAGAAAGCCGTACCACAGGGCGTTGATAACATTGTGGCACCCCGTCCCTACCGCCGGTCGGGTGAGGGGGAAATCGTAGCCGTCCCGCAGGTTTTCCGGCCAGTCCACCAGGTTCCAGCCGTGGGATACGTTTTCCAGCAGGCCGTCCGGCCTCTGATATTTTGCAAAACACCGGGCAATCCCCTCCACGGCGGGATAGCACGCCCGTAGGAAGCCCCGGTCCCCGGTGAAGTCGTAGTCCGTCAGGGGCAGGGCGGGGAAGAGCAGGGAAAAGTCGGCGATCTCCTGCCGCAGCGCCCCCGGCGCCACCGCCAGCAGGGCGGGCGATGCCTGGGCCGACGCCATGAAATCGGCGGCGCACTTGCGCAAAAGATCCGTTTTACCCGTCAGCCACACCTGGGATCGGGCGGTGACCACCGCATCCCCTAGGTACTGCCCTTTTTCCCGGCTGGGGCAGTCCAGATACGCCTCCTGGCTCCCGCAGCGCACGGCGTTTTTGCAGATTCGGAAAATATCCTCCAGCTGATCCGCCTTGCAGGAAAGGGCGCACAGGCCATTGGGCATGGGGTAGTGCCGCTCCCACACCCAGCACTCCGCCAGCTCCACGCCCGGCGCGTCCAGCCCCAGAATTTCCACGTAGCGGAATGCCTTGTAGTCAAACTGGTGCAGCACGCTTTGCCCGTCCGCCAGTGTCCATATCTCCTCATAGCGGCAGTTGCAGCGCAGGTCGAACCGCACCCGGCCCGCCCCGTCCAGCTCCTCCCCGAAGCGCAGGGCGAGGCGGTCTCCCCCCCGGCCCAGGGCGGCGGCATGGAGCGTCCCCACCCGCTCGCGCCCAAAATCCAGCAGCATTCCGCCTGGGACGGCGCGGCGGCCCGCGGCCTCCGCCCTGCCCCGCCACAGTCCGGCGATGGGCTGGGGGGATAGCGCATAATCCGCCCATGGGGCCGGGACGAGGAAGCCCCAGCCGCTGTCGTCGAAGCCAGGTCGCTCCCAGCCCTCGGGCCACAGGCGGCTGTCAAAATCCTCTAAAAACTGGGTGTCATAGCCGGTGGCTTCGCCGGAATAGGCGGCGCAGACCTGATACCGCCAGCCCCCGTCCCACGGAACAGGGGCCCCGTCCTCTCCGGCCAGCTCCGCCCAAAGGGCCAGCCGCCCATCCCCGCTGTTCCAAACCCGGTTGACCAGCCCCTGATAGTAGAGGTGGACGGCCACCGTCACCGTCCGCCCCCCCTCCACGGGGTACTCCTGGTAATAGCAGCGGCCCCTGCCGGCGGGCGCGGGCCCCTGACCCAGCCACTCCCCGTCCAGCCAGGCGTGGCAGTAGTCGTCGGCGCTGAGCCGCAGGGCATACGTCCCCGGCGGCAGCTGCGCCCGGCTGCGCGCCAGCACGTGGACGTTTTGGGGCGCGATAGGGCGCGGGCCGGGTTCCCCCTCCTCCCGGATCAGGTCGCGGGGGGCGCGCCCCGCCCACGAGGGGAGGGTCAGCCACACCGGGGCGCTCATTCCTCCCGCCCCAGCCCCGGCTCGTCCAGCAGGGCAACGGTCTCCCGGGCCCGCCCCTCCGTCTCAAAGCGGATAGCCTGGGCCAGGCGCAGGAAGGCCCCCACGTCCAGCCCGCCGTCAAAGCGGAACTCCCCCCGCCTGGGCTCGTGGAGGTTCCAGGGGATATAGGTCTCCACCGTATTGCAGCCCGTGGCCTTCAGCTTTTTCAGCCGGTCATCCCAGTATGCCGGGGGAACCCGGAAGTAGTGGATACAGCCGGAGATGATCTGGAACGGCGCGCCGTCCAGGTAAAAACAGTCCCGGATTTCAAACGCGGACATGGAACCCACTCCTTACGCCAGATAGTCCACCTGGGTGCGGATGGTCTGCACCCCTTTGTGGACGCGGTATACCGCCATGGGGATGGCGGTTTTGGGAAATATGAGGTTGGTATTGGGGTCGGGGATAAGCACCTCGCCCCGGCCGTCCCCCTCCAGCGAGGCCACGGCACAGAAGTCCGCCCCGCAGCGGGCCTCGGCCTGGGCCCCCTTCGCCCGGCGGCTGCACGGCAGCCGGTCGTCGGCATTGACGGCAAAGCCGCCGTCATACGCCTCGCAGTCGTAGCCGCTGTCGATCATGTGGGTGCGGATATGCCCCGTGGGGGTGGGCTGAATGGTGGTGGTTACCTGGATGCCGTCCAGGGGGGACCAGCGGGTCTCAATACCCCCCCGGCCAATGGAATAGCCCGGCTGGGCCACGTCCCGCTGATAGTAGTACCGCCCCACCCGGAAGCACAGCGAGCTGTCCGGGGCCATCTGGCCCAGCTCGTAATTTCCCCGGGCAATGCTGAAGGCGAACCGGCTGGAATAGGCGAATTTGCTGTACTTCTCCGCGGTGTGGGCATAGGGCTCCATCTCCAGCCGCCCCGGCGCCAGGGCCACCGCCTGTTCCACGTCGTGCTGAACCAGCATATTGGCGTGGGGCAGGTATTGGCACCGCTCCAGGGGGGGCAGGGGGGCGCACTCCGCCGCCCAGAAGGGGTGGTTGTCGGGCAGGGCCAGGAAGGCGAAGGCTTTCAGCGCCCAATAGGGGGAACCGGGTGCGTTGTAGGTCTCCGACATCTGCAAGTTGGGGTAGGCGTAGCCGATGGCAAGCACTCCGGCGTTGTCACAGATAGGCTGGTTGAGCCACCAGGCCAGGTGCCGGGCGATCAGGCCCTTCATCACCGGCAGGGGGAGCACCTCCTCCCCGGCCAGCAGGGCGATGGACCAGAAGGCCCCCTGGGCAAAGCGGTAGGTGAGGGACCGGCCATAGGCGATGGACGCGCCGTCCGGGGCAAACCAGTACAGGTAGTCCCTGGCAAAGGCCCGGGCCCGCTCCCGGAACCGGGCGCACCGCGCCTCCTCCCCCCGCTCCCGTTCCATGAACATGGCGTAGAGCAGGCCATAGCTGACCATGACGAAGGGATTATAGTAATCCTTCTCCCCTCCAGCCCCGTCGTGATACCAGCCCCCGGCGTCGTAATATTCCTCCATGCGGCCCAGGCCGAACTCCAACCGCTCCCGGCTGTAGGGCCGGCCCACCGCTTTCAGGGCCAGGTTTGTGAGTATGCAGAACCACTGCCAGTTGCTGGCCACGCACTCATGGCGGTTGATCTCCCACAGCCATTCCGCAAGGTTATCTCTTTTCCGCCCGTCCAGCGGCTCCCACACCTTGTCCGGGGTGAGCAGAATGGCGTAGGACACCGCCGCCATCTCGCAGAACTTCTGATCGTAATCCCGGCAGGTATGCCAATATTCCGGGTGGCTCGGGTCGGGGCCGTGGGCGAAGCCCCGGCGGTATAAATCCTCAAAATCCGGCTCGCTGCCTCCCCCCGCCCAAAAGGGGACCAGCCCCCACAGGGGCCGTGCGAACGCCTCCATGGGGATGGAGCCGTTTTCGTAATGGGTGCTGGTGGCCCCCAGCTCCACCCGCGCGCCCCCCGGGCTGTAAAAGGGCTTGAGGGGCTCCAGCAGCCGCAGCAGGGCGGCCCGCGCCCCCTCCTTGGTGGAAAAATCCTGGGCTGAATAATGATACCGTTCCATAAATATCCGCTCCGTTTATGTTTTTTTTGCCCTCAGGTCAAACCGGCAAGAACGGCCCTTCAAGGCAGCGGGCCCAAATAAAGGGGCAGGGCCCCTGCCCTGCCCCTCTGGCAAATATGAGTTTAACCCTTGATGCCGGTGGCCGCAACCCCCTGCACAAAATATTTTTGCAGCGCCAGGAAAATGATGAGTACAGGGATCAGGGCAATCACCGACGCGGCCATGATAAGGCCGTACTCAGCGGAGTATTGCCTGATGAACATGCGCAGGCCGATCTGGATGGTCTTGACCTCGTCTCGGGTCAGGTAGATCAGCGGGCCCAAAAAATCGTTCCAGGTACTCACAAAGGTGAAGATGGTCAGGGTGGACAGCGCCGGCTTGGACAGGGGCAGCATCACCCGGAACCAGATGCCGTACTCCGTCAGCCCGTCGATCCGGGCGGCCTCGCACAGCTCGGAGGGCACCCCCTCATAGAACTGCTTCATTAAAAACACGCCGAAGGCGGAGAACGCCTGGAGGCAGATGATGGCCAGATGGGTGTTGTTCAGGTGCCAGGCCCGCATCATCATGAACTGGGGCACCATGTACGCCTGCCAGGGCACGGCGATGGTGGCGATGTAGCCCAGGAAGAGCAGGTTCTTCCCCTTGAAGTTCATCTTGGCGAAGGCGTAGGCCGCGAAGCTGGAGGTGAACAGCTGGAGCAGGGTGACAATGATGGTCAGCTTGGTGCTGTTCTTCACAAAGGTGA
Source organism: uncultured Oscillospiraceae bacterium (assembly GCA_910588105.1). Lineage (GTDB taxonomy): Bacteria > Bacillota > Clostridia > Oscillospirales > Oscillospiraceae > Enterenecus. Next base: position 40,955 of record CAJUQD010000014.1, read on the forward strand.
GCAGGGGAATTTTGGTCCAGATATCAATGTAGTTCTTCCAGCGGGGGTTCTCCGGGATCCATTTGATGGGGAAGGAGAACACGTCCTTGTTCATCTTCAGCGAGGCGGACAGCATCCAGATAAAGGGAATGAGCATCAGCGCGGTGATGAGGATCAGCACGGCGTAGATAACCACCCGGCTGACGGCGTTGCTCCTCTTTTGAGAACCGATTTTCATATCTCTCCCCTCCCCTCAGTCGTTATTGGACGAATTGCGGAACTGGAACAGCGTGATGGCCAGCACCAGGGCGAACAGCACCATGGCCACCGCGCTGGCGTAGCCGTACTTGGGCGTGTTCACAAAGGCGATGTTGTAGATGTCGTACACCAGGGTGATGGTGGCGTCGCCGGGGCCGCCCTGGGTAATCATGTACATCTGGTCATACACCTTGAAGGAGGCGATGGTCAGCGTGATGGTGACAAAGAACGTGGTAGGGCGCAGCTGGGGCAGGGTGACGTGCCAGAATACATGCCACTTGCTGGCCCCGTCCAGCTCGGCGGCCTCCACCAGCACGGGGTTGGTCCCCTGGAGCCCGGCCAGATAGATGACCATGTAATAGCCCATGTTCTTCCACACGCTGAACAGGATGACGGTAATCATGGCCGTGTCCTTTCCCGCTGCCCAGCGGGGCAGGTTCTCCACCCCCAGGGAGGACAGCAGCATGTTCACCGGGCCCATGCTGGGGCTGAAGATCATGTTCCACACCGCCGCCACCGCCACCAGGGACGCCACATAGGGGAAGAAGGACACGGTGCGGAAAAAATTGCGCAGCTTGACGTTCTGGTTGAGCAGCAGGGCCAGCCCCAGGGAACACACCAGGGTCAGCGGCACGGTGCCCACGCAGTAGACGATGGTGTTGACAAAGGCGGTCTTGAATGTCTTGTCCCCCGCCAGATCCAGGAAGTTTTTCAGTCCCACGAACTCGATGGCATGCTGTCCGTCCCAATTGCAGAAGGACAGGCCGATGGCAAACACCATAGGGATCAGGGTGAAAATGCAAAAGCCGATAAAATTGGGTGCGATAAAGGAATACGCGGTGAGGTTGTTGCGGGCGTCGCGGCTGAGGCCGCGCTTTTGGGCTCCGGGGTTCTGCGCCGTCTTGACGGCGGGCTTGGTGGACATAGCGGTCTCTCCTTTCTCGCGGATGGGGGAAAACGGGGGCGGCGGGGACGGGCAGAAGGCCGTCCCCGCCGCGTTCCGGGTTTTTCCGCTGTTTTGCGTTCAGGCTCAGCCGTTGAGGATGGCCTGCACCTGCTCATTCATGTTGGCAATGCCCTCGTCCACACTTTCGGCGCCGGTCATGATGGCGTCGTGCTCGGTGTTGAGGACGGTCTCAATCTCGGAGGCCTTGTTGCTCAGGGGCATCTCCAGATAGACGGCAGAGGTGGTCAGCGCTTCCTTGGACGCGTCGTCGGCGGGGAACCCGTCGGTGGCGGCGATGATGTCCATGGTCTCGCTGGTGCTGACGGCGGGGAAGGTGCCGGTGGAGGCCACGACGGCGGCGCCCTCGGCGCTGGCGCACCAATTCACGAAGTCAAAAGCGGCTTCCTTGTTGGCGGAGTTCTTGTTCACGCCCAGGGAGGTCACGGTGCCCAGGGTGCTGCCCGCGGGAGACCCGTCGGGATGGGGGTACTTCACCATGCCGAAGTTGACGGGCTCATAGCCCTCGCCGGCGGCGTTGGCGTTGTACTGCTGCATGGTGGCCAGGAACCAGCTGCCCATATTCACCATGGCGGCGGTGCCGTTCTGGAAGGCGGCGGAGTAGTGCAGGTTGGCGGTCTTGAGCTCACCGTAGTCCATGACCACGCCGTCGGCCTGCTGCTTCAGCACCCGCTCATAGATGGGCTTGAGGAAATCATAGGTGCCGTCCACGATGGTCTGCTTGCCGTCCAGGATGCCGAACAGGGACACGGCGGAGCGCCAGGTGTGGTAATGGCCGCCATACACCTTCTCCGCGCCGGAACCGGAGGTCATCTGGCGCATCAGGGCGTCGTAGTCGTCCAGGGTCATGTCGTTGGTGGGGTAGGCCACTCCGGCGGCGTCAAACAGGTCCTTGTTGTAGAACACCACCCAGAAGTCGGAGCGGAAGGGGATGCCGTAGAATTTCCCGCCCTCGTCGGTGAGCTGCTCCAGCACGCCGTTGAAGCTCTCCTTGGGGGTGGTGAGCACGTCGTTCAGGGGCTCCAGCATCTCCAGGTTGATGAGGTTGGCGTAGCCGGGGATGTCCTTGATGGACAGCACGTCCAGCTCGCCGTTGCCGCCGGACAGCTGGGTGGCCAGCTGGGTCATGTAGTCGTTGGAGCCCAGGTCGGTCATCTCAATCTTCACGTTTTCATGGGTCTTCATATACCCGTCGGCCAGGGCGGTCCAGTAGGCGGTGGAGTCCTTGTCCCAGATGGCCCAATTCAGGGTGACGGTTTCGCCGCCCGTGCTGCCGCCTTGGTTGTTATTGCCCTTGTTGTCGGCGGGCTGGCTGTTTCCAGCAGGGGGCTGGCTGTTGTCGCTGGGCTGGTCGCCGCTGCCGCAGGCGGCCAGGCTGAAAAGCATGGCCAGGGCCAGCACGGCGCACAAAATCTTGCGGATGTTTTTCATGTTTCTTCCTCCTCAAATTTGAATGATCGGTTCCGGCGCGGCGGGTGGCCCCCGGGCTTTGGTGAAACCGCCCACCGAATGATATGATTGTAGCGAATTATTTAGCAGTTCTGAATGGAGTATTTGACGCTCGGCCTGTAAAATCTCTCTGAGTTTCCCGGCGATTTCTGGAAAAGATGTAATTTTTCAAAAAACATGTCTTTTTCTCGCGTCATATTTGTGCATCCTGACGGATTCTCCGTTCGTCGCCATTTGACACGCCGATTCTTTTGGTGATATGATAGATTTATCTTATTATAGGGGGGCATGGATATGGCGCATACGCACAAAACCGGCGCTGTTCGGTTCGGTATACAGGCCCGGGTACTGGCCCTAGCCGTCCTGTTCACCCTGCTTACCGCAGGGATTATTCTCATCACCAGCACCCTGTCCCTGTCCTCCCAGCTGCGCCGCTCCGTCATCCAGTCGGCTGAATACACCCTCCAGACCTCCGCCGCCATCCTCCGGCGGAATATCCGGGAAGTAAACGACCTGTCCCGCTGGTGCCGGGTGGATTCCACCGTGCGAACCGCCATGCTGTCCAGCATTTCAAACGGCACCTTGACCAACACCGTCTACCCCCTTATCTCCAACAAGTTCAGCTCCATGCACACCGCTCCATACATCCAGCGCTTCCTCCTCTACGGCAGCAACGCCCGGCTCATCATGCTGGGCACTGCCGCCAGCCAGTCCGTACTGCTGGGCCGGGACAACATCGACCGGCTGCCCGGCGTGGCCGGGGAGAGCCCGGTGAGCCAGTGGGAGCAGATCATGCCCGATCCCCTGCTCCAGCCCCGCATCACCCTGGAGGGCATCCCGGTGTCCAGCACCATGACCAGCAGTGACCGCAGCCACACCGCCTGGGTGTACCTGTCCGTCTCTCCCACCCTCATCACCGATGCCCTGCGGGGCTTCACCCTGGAGGAGGGTGCCTGGCTTTGCTGGATTATGGGCGGGCAGCTCTACCGGGTGGAGGGGGACGATCTTTTGTGCCTGGGCAGCGCGGACCAGCTTCCAGAGCCGGAGGCGGACGTGGAGGACACATTGGGCCGGGATACCCTGCTTTACTCCGCCACGCTGGACGGCGTGGCGTGCAGCGTTGTGGCCTGCCCGCTGGGCCTCCATCAGCTCTATCTGGCGGAGGTCATCCCCAACGACCGCATGGCCCACCCTCTCTCCCTGCTGGGCGGGCCTGCGCTGGTCAGCCTGCTGCTGGTGCTGGTGATGGGCCTGGGCATGTCGGCCCTGCTCCACCGCACGGTGGCCGCGCCAATCGTCGCCCTCCAGCGGCAGATGGAGAAGGTGGGCCGGGGCGATTTCTCCGTGAATCCCGCCATTGAGTGGAACCACGAACTGGGCGATGTGGGCCGGGGCATCAACGAGCTGTCCCGGGGCGTGTCCTCCCTGATGGAAAAGCGCATTGAGGACGAGCAGCAGCGCCTGGCCCTGGAATACCAGATGCTGCAAAGCCAGATTAGTCCCCACTTTATTTACAACACACTGAACAGCATCAAGTGGATGGCCACCATCCAGCACGCCCCCGGCGTGGCCGAGATGGTCACCGCCCTCTCCCGCCTGCTCAAAAGCGTATCCAAAGGCACCCAAAAGCTGGTCCCCCTGGAAGAGGAGTTCGCCCTGCTGGAGGACTATTTTACCATACAGCGCTATCGTTACGGCGGGACGATCTCGCTGGATGCCCCAGATTTGGAGCAGGCATACCGCAACTACCTGATTCCCCGTTTTACCCTCCAGCCCCTGGCGGAAAACGCCATCTTCCACGGCATTGAGCCCAAGGGCGGCGTGGGCAGGCTGTGGGTTACCATCCGGCGGGACCAGCCGTCGGGGAATCTGCTGATCTCCATGGCGGACGACGGCGTCGGCATGGAGGAGGAGCAGGTCAAGCGGCTGCTGGCCGGAGCCGGACAGGACGGCGGCGAGGCCGGGCCCTTCCGCCACGTAGGGCTGTGGAGCGTCCACCGGCTGCTCCAGCTCAGCTTCGGGCCGGGTTATGGCCTGACGGTGCGCAGCGCGCCCGGCCAGGGCACCGCCGTCACCCTGCGCCTGCCGGAACAGCCGCAAGGCTGAATCAACGCAGCTGCGCTCCGCCGCCCGGCGGAGCGCAGCTGAAAAGCCGGCTTTTCATATTCGCACCATCAAAAACTGATTTGGGGATGAGGAGATGTTCAAGGTACTGCTGGTGGACGACGAGCCCCTGGTCCTCATCGGGCTGCAGGGGATGCTGGACTGGGGCAAGCTGGGCTGGGAGATCGCCGGGACGGCCCGCAACGGGAAGGAGGCGCTGGAGCTGGTGGGGGAACTGCGCCCCGACCTGGTGCTGTGCGACATCAAAATGCCGGTGATGGGCGGGCTGGCCCTGGCAAAAAAGTGCCAGGAGCTGGATATGGGCCTGCCTGTGTTCATCATGCTCACCAGCTACGAGGAGTTTGACTACGTGAAGCAGTCCATCAACCTGGGGGTTCTGGAGTATCTGGTCAAGCTGGACCTCACCCCCCAGAGCCTGGAAAACGCCCTGCGCGCCCCGGGCAGCGCCGCCCTGTCCCCCGCCAGCGGCCTGAGCCAGTACCGGGAACGGTTCTTCCTCCAGCTCTACGGCGGGCTGTTCGACGACGGGGAGGAGTTCCGCCGCCTGTGCGGCGATTTCGGCCTGCGCTTTGACTCCCCCCACTATGTGGTGTCCCTGGGCGCGCTGCAAAACCGCACGCTGGACACCAAGCGGCTTGCCACCCTCAGCGCCGGCATCACCAACATGGCGGCCAGCACCCTGCCAAAGTACATGCCCTGCACCGTGACGGGGATGGACCTGCGCCATTTTTCCGTCCTTTTCCCCCTGGCCGGGCTGGACGGATGGGAGGAACGGGTGTCCGCCGTGCTGGAAAAGGCAGGAGAGGTACTCCAGGGCTACTTCGGCACCCCGGTTTGGTGGGCGGTGGGCCGGACGGTGGATGACATTTTGGAGGTGTGCGAGAGCCATCGCAGCGCCTTCTCCACCCTGTCCCTGCTCAGCGCCAAGTCCCCCATCGTATTCTGCCGCGTCCAGCCCCTGGACTACCACGCCCAGCAGGTGGTGCAGGTGCAGGAGTACATCCGCCAAAACCTGGGCAAACGGCTGAGCCTGAACGAGGTGGCGTCGGCATTCAATTTCAGCCCCAACTACCTCAGCCAGCTTTTCGCCCAGTGGGGAGAGAGCGGCTTTGTGGAGTTTGTCACCGCCACCCGGGTAAACGCGGCCAAGGATCTGATGGCCTCCACCGACCTGAAAATCTATGAGATCAGCGAACGGTTGGGCTTTGAGAGCGCGTTCTACTTCAGCAAGGTATTTAAAAAGGTGGAGGGGATCAGCCCCCGGGACTATATGCAGCGTGTGAAAGGCGGCTGACATGGATTTATTCGGATTCAACCGGTTTATGGACGGCGGGCAAAACCATCCGCCCCGCTCGGGCCCCGGCCTCTGGCTCCAGACCCTCTGGGACAACCTGGGCGGCCTGTTGGCGGGCAACGTGCTCACCTTTATCGGCTTTCTGCCCCTGGCCCTTGGCGTGAGCCTGGGCCTGGTGTACGAAAACCTGTGGATCACCCTGCTGTCCGGCGGGGCCGGCGGGGCGCTGGCGGGGGTATTCTGGGCCCCCATGCTCTCCCTGGCCCTTCAGGCGTTCCGGGGCGGAACCCGGGGATGGTTTGCCCGCTGGCTGCGGGCCGTCCGCAGCGCCCCCATCCCCGCCGCGCTGGCCGGGGCCGTCCTGGGCCTTCTTGCCGGGGGCTTTCTCCAGGCCGGAGCCCTTTTAACCCAGCTTTTGGGCGGCGGAGGCCGTCCCTCCCTGCTGGTGTGGGCGGTGCTGTGCGCGGATTTGTTCCTGCTGTCCCTGGCCGCGGCGGCGCTCTTTCCGGCCCTGTGCGCCGGGGATGGAGGATTTCCTCCCCCCCGCCGCCTGGCCGCGCTGGTCTTGGCCGCGCCTGGCCGCGTATGCGCCGCCGCCCTGGCCGGGCTGGCCTGGTGCGTACTGGGCGCGGCCCTTTTCCCAGTGAGCGTCCCCTTCGCCTTCGCGCTGGGCTTTTGGCCCGCCGCGCTGCTCACCGCGCAGCTGGTTCTGCCTGGGCTTGAGTCCGCCTTTGACCTGTCCGCCTGGGAACCGGAGCCCTCCCCTGCCCCGGCTGGGGACGGGCTGCGCGCCGCCCAGCGGGGGGAGATCTGGTGGCGGCGGCGCGGGCCGGCGGCGGTGGTTGCGGCGGCGTGCGCAGGGCTGCTGCTATGGGGCGGCTGGATGCTGTTCCATACCAGCGAGCCAGACCTCCAGATTGCCGTGGTCCACGCCCGGCCCCTGCCCGACGGCGTGCGCCAGGCGCTGGAGCGCTCCCTGGCTGGCCTGGTGGGCGACCTGAACGGAGACGGCACGGCCCTGGTACAGGTTAACGATTACACCGTGGTGTTTGACGGCGGCGCCGTCGACGCCGACCTGCAGACCGCCGGCGCCACCCTTCTGGCCACCGATCTGGCCATGGGGGACAGCGCCCTGTTTTTGGTGGAGGACCCGGCAGGCTTTTTAGCCCGCTATGGAGACAAGGTGGACCTGGCCGGCACGGCCCTTTGGGCGGATTACCCCAGGCTTGCCGGGCTGGATGCGGGAAGCTGGCCCGCCCTGGACGGCATGGGGGCGGACGTGCCGGGGCAGGAGCTGCTGGGGCCGCTTACCGTTTTGCCCGCCCGGGCGGCCCACGCCGAAACGCTGGACGTCCTGCTGGGCTAAGAGCCTGTATCCATAGCCGAACACACGGAACAACCGGGGATTCCCCCTGGCCGCACGGCAAATTTTCGCAGAAATCAAACCGCCGGGCATATTTGGATGCCCAAGCGGCTGGGAGGCTGAAAGAACGGGGCATACTAAGCATGGCAGCCAGAAAGGAGGCGCAGGCCATGTCAAATTCAGACGGACGCAGAGCCGCGCACACAGGGCATATCACCCCGCTGGAGCATATTTACGACATGATTATTGTGGGCGGCGGTCCCGGCGGGTACGCCGCCGCCCTTTACGCGGCCAGAGCCGGGCTGGACACCGTTGTGCTGGAGCAGCTTGCCCCGGGCGGGCAGGCTGCCCTCACCCAGCGGGTGGACAACTACCCCGGTTTTGACCAGGGCATCGACGGCTACGCCCTGGGGGGGAATATGCGCAGGGGGGCGGAGCGCTTTGGCGCAAAAACCCGGATAACCCAGGCAAAATCCCTTGCCCTGGCCGGCGCGGTCAAGCAGGTGGACACCGGGGATGGGACGCTGCTGGGCAGGACCGTTGTGCTGGCTACCGGAGCCGTCCCCCGGGAGCTGGGGGTAGCCGGCGAACAAGAGCTGGCAGGGCGCGGCGTACACTATTGCGCCGCCTGCGACGGGATGTTTTACCGAGATAAAACTGTGGCCGTGGTGGGGGGAGGCAGCAGCGCGGCGGAGGACGCCCTGCTCCTGTCCCGGGTGTGTTCCCGGGTGATCCTGATCCACCGGCGGGATACGCTCCGGGCGGAAAAAGTATACCACGTCCCCCTGTCGGAAGCAAGCAATGTGGAATTTCGCTGGAACAGCGTGGTTGCCGAACTGCTCCAGAGGGACGGGCTGCAGGGCATCCGCCTGCGGAACGTCAAAACCGAAGTGGAGCAAACGGTGGACTGCGACGGCGTATTTGTCAGCATCGGCAGAAACCCGGCCTCCGGGCTGGCGCGGGGGCAGCTCAGGCTGGATCCGGCGGGCTATATCCTGGCGGATGAATCCACCAGGACCAGCATCCCCGGCGTGTTCGCGGTGGGCGACGTACGCACCAAGGCCCTGCGGCAGATTGTGACCGCTGCGGCCGACGGCGCGGTGGCAGTCCACTATGCCCAGGAGTATCTGGCGCAAGGCGGCGGTCCCTTTTAAGAAACACGCGAAACTGTAAAGAGCAGCGCCGCCGGGGCTTGGCCCGGCGGCGCTGCCTTTTCCGCTCAATTTGTCTGTTACGCTTCCTTCACAGACTTCATAAACGCACCTGCCACCAGCAACAGGCACCCTGCCAGCAGGCAGGCCCAGGCGGCTACGGAGACGTAAAACACGCTCCAGCCCGCCTCGTTGGCGGCGTTGAAGGAAAACAGGCCAGCGACAAGCATGACCCGCTGCCCCACGGCGGCGCCAAAGGTGTAGCAATACAGGGCGATGGCGCCCAGGATGGACGCGCTGCCCACCAGGTCGAAGTTCCCCCAGCGGGAGGGGGCAAAGATGGCCAGGACGCACAGCGCCGCGCCCACAAAACCGGCCGCCGCAATCATCCCGGTGTTGGCCAACGGGTTATCCACGCTGACCATACCGCTGACGATGGTGAGGATGGTGCCCACCAGGCCCAGGATAGCGGCCAGGGCGCAGAGGTAGCCGCCGATCTTCAATTTCTTCATGATACCTTCTCCTCCTTCTTCTTGGCAGAGGACAGCACATACATGACGGCACAGGCCGCAGCCAGCACACCGGAGCCAACCTCCAGACCCATGTAAGTGGCCCGCCACCAGGTCATCCGGGAGCCAAAGTGGGTGGTCGCGTTATAGCGGTTCATCAGATGGCTCTCGCTCCACGCGAAGATGTTCTTGTGGACGGCGTCCTTCAGCTTGAGCTGGAGGTTGGCGTCCCCGTCGATGAGATGGGCATTCAAGGGGTCGCTGTACATCTGGTTGGCGAACAGGAAGCAATTCTCCAGGGTGGTGCTGGTGTAGAAATTGCCCTGGCCGCGGGTATCGAAGCAGGTGGTGCCCGAGTTGAGCACGGCGGTCCACAGATCCACATCGTCGTAGATGTCCGTGACGGCGTAGCCGATGAAGCCCCACTCGTTGGCCAGGATCTCGGTCATCAGGCCGTAGCTGGAGGTGCACTCGATGGCGCCGATCTTGGAGAAGGAAGTCATCAGGCCGCGCATACCGGCATCGTAGTCGGCGGTGTCGTACTTGGTGGCCTCAAAGGCGATCTGGTAGGCCCGCAGCTCCACCTCGCGGGCGCGCTGCTCCGTCATCCAGGGGGACACACCGCCCCGCTCGGACTCCTGGTCGTTGAAGGCGAAATGCTTGGGCGCGGCCACCAGGCCATACTCCAGCGCGCCGATGGCAAACTCCATGGCGGCCACACCGGACAGCACCGGATCCTCGGAATAATACTCGCCGTTGCGGCCGTTATAGGCGTGGCGGTGGGTATTCAGGCCGGGGCCCCACAGGATGTTGATGCCGGTGAACAGGGACTCGATGCCCTCGAACTGGCCCAGCTCATACATCAGCTCCGGGTTAAAGGTGGACGCGCCCATGGGGGCGTTGGCGAACACCTCGGGGTGCCAGTTGCCGTTGGGGTCGCTGCTTGGGATAGCCCAAGGGGCGTCTGGGTCCTTGGAGGCGTTCAGGTTGACGGCGATGCCGTTGCCTGCGTTCTCCGTCATATAGGTCTCAATGGTGCCGATGGAATCGGCCCCGGGAATGGACGGGCCGCCGAAGGAGAAGATGTACATGACCTCCTCCAGGGTGAGCTGATCCAGCAGCTGGTCCCACTTGGGATCGTCGTAGGGCACGCCGTACATCTCGTGGAGCTTGATGCCGCTGTCCACACCCCACTTGATCGCGGAAGTATCATCGCCGGTCTGGAGCTCATAGATCTTGCCGTTGAGGGCGTCGATGAGCTCGGGGTTGGTCAGGGTCATGTTGTCATAGGTCTTGGGGAAGGTGCCCGCCCAGTCGGAGCGGGTCAGGTAGGTGACCTCGCCGGGCTGGTAGTAATTCCAGTCGGAGTAGGGCAGCTGGTTCTTGATGGCATAGCCGGTCTTGGACACAGAGAACATGGTCTTGGAGAGGAAGCCCTCTGTGATGTTCTTCCTGTAGGCCTGGGCCTTATTACCCTCGCCCACCATCTTGGAGGCATCCATCCCCTGGGCCGCCATGATGGCGTTCAGCGCATCGTGGGCCCCGTTGCCCACGGCGAAGTAGTAGTCGCCCGGGTCCATGATATAGGTGCCCTCGCCATTGTTATAGCTCTCGTCATAGCTGGCAATATATTGCAGATCCACCTTCACGTCCACGGTTTGGGACTCGCCGGGGGCCAGCACATCGGTCTTCTCAAAGTTCAGCAGCTGGATGGCGGATTTCTCCACGCCGCCCGGCGTGTAGGGAGCCTGGCCGTAGATCTGCACCGGGGTCTTGCCCGCGGCGGAGCCGGTGTTGGTTACCTTCACGGAGAAGGTTGCGAAGGCGCTGGGGGAACCGTTGCCGTTGGCGCCGATCTCAAACTTGGGCTCGCCCTGCATCTCATAGCTGAAGGTAGTGTAGCTCAGGCCGAAGCCGAAGCCATAGGTCACCTCGTCGTCGTAATTCCAATTGCCGCTGGAGGCATAGGCTCCGGCGGGGGAGTCGGCGCCGCCGGTCCCGGCCACGCAGTCGTAATACCGGGTCTCATAGTAGCGGTAACCCACGTAGATGCCCTCCGCCTCGATGGCGTAGGCGCCGGGATTGAAGCCCAGCACGCCGCCGGTGCGGACGATGGTGCCCTCGGTGTTGGCGTAGTACATCTTGCCCATGTTCTGCATGGCGGGGGCGGACATGTTCCGGGCGGTGAAGATGTCAAACAATCCGCCGGAGGGGCTCACCTTGCCGCTGAGTATGTCCGCCACGCCCAGCATACCGTAACAGCCGGGGGCGCCAATCCACAAAATGGCGTCCACATCCGGATCGTCCTTCAGCGAGCCAATCTCCACCGAGGCGGAGCTGGACACCAGAACAATCACCTTGTCGGAACACTCCTTGGCCAGGGCGATTATGTCGCGCTCGTTCTTGGTCAGGGAGAAGGGCTCCCCGCTTTCAAAATCCAGGCCGTCGGCCACGCCGCCGGGCAGATAGTCCAGCTGCTCGCAGCTGGGCCGGGCGATGACCACGATGGCCGCGTCGCCGTATTGGGCGAAGCTGGACTTAAAGCCGGAATTGACGCCCTCGATCTCACTGATCGAGGGCTCGCCGGGGTTATAAACCTCGGCGGCGGGCTCGTTCTCGTAGTGCACATATGTCTCGCCCAGCTTGTCATATATGTCGATCATGGTCTGGTTCAGGTTGAAGCCCGCGCCGTCAAAGTCGAATTCGTCGCCGCTCCAGCCATCTACAGTGGGGGAGTTGGCCGCGCCCCGGGAACCCACGGTCCAGGCGATGGTGTTGGCAAAATCGGTTTTGCTCTTGCTCAGGGCCTGCTCCAGGCTGATATAGCCTCCAAAGGCTTTGACGCCGAAGCTGGAACCAAGCAGGTTGCTGTGGGAGCGGATGCCGAACAGGGTCACATTGGAACCCGAGCCAAGGGGCAGCGCGCCGTTGTTCTTCAGCAGGACGCTGCCCTCCGCTACCTCCCGGCGGCCCAGGTCGATGGCCGCCTCAATGAGGGCGTGGGAGTTGCCCGTGCCGTCGGCGTTCAGGAACTCCTCCGGGGGAGTGAATTTGTCATAGAGCGGATTGTTGGCGTCATGTTCGGAAACGAACCCCGAACTGATGGTGCCCAGGGCGGTGTCGATGGTGCCTGCGTTGGCCTCCAGAATATTTCCCAGCAAGAGGGATACGCACAGCACCAGCACCAGCAGGGCAGTCAGGCCCCGCCACAGGCCGCGTTTCGTTCTGGCAAGCATAATTTTCACTTCTCCTCCTCACAAAATCGTACCAGCAGGCGTTTTCTCCGGCGGCCCCACGGGCTTAAAGCCAAAAAATGTGGTGTCGGGGGCGCGGGTCCCTCCTTTCTTGAAATCGCGGACACCGCCGGGAGCAGCCGCATACCGGCCACACGAATCAACTGATTCTTCCGCTATTATATCCGGGTCAATGTCGATTGTTAACAGAAATTTACGGGTTTTCCCGGGATAGTTGTAGAATATCACAATACCATTGACAGGACGGCAGGGGCGGTGTAGGATAGTCATCATGATATATTCTCTGTGGAGGGCGAGCCATGATGGACCAGCGCAATTCAACCCGCGAGCGCATCCTGAGCGCGGCGGAAAAGCTGTTCGCGGAAAAGGGCTATAAGGAAACCACCACCCGGGAGATTGTGCGGGAGGCCGGGGCCAGCCTGTCCTCCCTCCAGGCCCACTTTCAGGGAAAGGAAAACGTCTATTTCGAGGTCAGAAGCCAAGCCATTGAAGAACTCTACCAGTTCATTCGGCCCAGTCTGGAAGAAGTGGCATACATGGATAGACTGGGCCAGCTATACGGAGAGACAGCCTGGAACCTGCTGCATGAGGTCATTTCGAAATATACGGTGTGGTGCTTCGACCCCAAAAATCGGTACGCCATCACCCTGGTCAGCCGGGAACTGCTGGACGGCGCCCCTGTTCAGGGCCTGCCTGAGGAGAAAATCGAGGCCAGCCTTGCCGCCGCACAGCGGCTCTTCCTGCGGTATGTGGGGGTCGAGGAAGGAGATTGGGCCCTGCTGGCGGGGCACACCGTTTTCCTCTCTATAATCAATATGGCAGGCTCCAGCCATAAAAACATCTGGCCGGAAGCCAGATACTTCAAGTTTTCCCAGACCCAGGAGCAGGTCAAATACCATGTGAAAAATTATGTCCTGCTCACGCTCCGGGCTTATCTGGATATTCAAAAGGCCGCCCTCCGGGGAAGTCCGGCTTCCGCGGACAGAACGGATACAGCTGAACCAGGATAGATTTCTGTCGGAGGAACACCCTATCCGATATGCCGCCGCCCCAGTTCCTCTTTGTGGAAACAGCACAGAAAGTCGCAAATATCAGCGGGATTTATGTTGACAACCGACATAGACATTATTATAATAGGAAGGAATCATTTGATTCTTCCATGCGCAACCGGGGGTGCGGGAGGATGAATTTGAGAACAACAATCAACCTGAACGCGGGCTGGACATTCACGGGCCCGTCTGGCGGGCCACGCCCTGTTGCCCTGCCCCACACCTGGAACGCCATCGATGGCCAGGACGGGGGGAACGACTACTGGCGGGGGACGTGCGTCTATGAAAAGGGGTTTCCCAAGCCGGAATTCGGGGCGGACCAGCGGGTCTACCTGGAGTTCCGGGGGGTGAACGCCTCCGCGAAGGTGGAGCTGAACGGCGCCGAGGTGGGCGCCCACGACGGCGGCTACTCCACCTTCCGCTGGGACGTGACGGACCTGCTCCAGGACGAGAACGCCCTCACCGTCCACGTGGACAACAGCGTCAACGACCGGGTGTACCCCCAGAAGGCGGACTTCACCTTCTACGGCGGCATCTACCGGGACGTGCTGCTGCTCCTTGTCCCCAAGGACCACTTCGAGCTGGACTACTGCGGCGGCGAGGGGCTGAAAATCACCCCCGGCGTGGACGGGAAGGACGGCCGGGTGCGGGTGGAGACCTTCCACCATGTGGAGGGCGCCCAGGTACGGGTGAAGCTGACGGACGCCGCCGGTAAAACCGTGGCCATCGGCACGGGGACGGATATCACCCTGGCGGTGGCCAACGTCCGGCTGTGGGACGGGGTGAAAGACCCCTACCTGTACACCTGCGAGGTGACGCTGGTGGTGGACGGCGAGGAGGTGGACCGGGTGTCCGCCCGGTTCGGGGTGCGCACCTTCCGGGTAGACCCCAAGGAGGGCTTCTTCCTCAACGGGCGGCCCTATCCCCTGCGGGGGGTGAGCCGCCACCAGGACTGGAAGGGCATCGGCAACGCCATCACCAAGGAGCACCACGACGCGGACATGGCGCTCATCCGGGAGATGGGGGCCAACACCATCCGCCTGGCCCACTACCAGCACGACCAGTATTTCTACGACCTGTGCGACCGGTACGGCATGGTGGTGTGGGCGGAGATCCCGTACATCTCGGAGCACATGCCCAATGGCCGGGAAAACACCCTGTCCCAGGCCAAGGAACTGGTAATCCAGAACTATAACCACCCCTCCATCGTGGTGTGGGGGGTGTCCAACGAGATCACCATCTCCACCAAGGACAAAAAGGACATGCTGGACAACCACCGGGTCTTGAACGATTTGTACCACGAGCTGGACCCCAGCCGCCTGACCACCCTGGCCTGCTACGCCATGTGCGGGCCCTTCAACCGCTCGGCCCACATCACCGACCTTGTGAGCTGGAACCTGTACCTGGGCTGGTACGTGCCGGGGCTGTGGCTCAACGACCTTTGGGTGGGTTTCTTCCACCTGATCTATCCCAAGCGCCCCCTGGGCTACTCCGAGTACGGCTGCGAGGCCATGCCCAACCTGCACTCGTCCAAGCCCCGCCGGGGGGACCACACGGAGGAGTACCAGTGCGTATACCACGAGTATTTGCTGAAATTTTTTGAAAAGCGGCCCTATATGTGGGCTACCCACGTGTGGAACATGTTCGATTTCGCGGCGGACGCCCGGGACCAGGGGGGCGAGCCGGGGATGAACCACAAGGGGCTGGTGACCTTTGACCGCAAGACAAAGAAGGACAGCTTTTACCTGTATAAGGCGTGGTGGAGCGAGGAGCCGTTTGTGCACATCTGCGGCAGCCGGTATGTGGACCGGCCGGAGGCCGTCACCACGGTAAAGGTATACTCCAACCAGGAGAAGGTGGCGCTGTATGCCAATGGGGAGCTGGTGGAGGAGAAGAGTGGGGACAGGGTATTTGAGTTCCAGGTGCCCCTGGAGGGCAAGGTGGAGCTGGAGGCGGAGGCGGGCCGGTGCTCGGACCGCTGCGTCATCCGTCACGTAGATGAGCCAAACCCCGCTTATAAACTGCAAGGGAAGAGTTCTAACAGCGCCAATTGGGTATAAAAGAAGCGAAAGCGACCCGGCCATGCGCCCAACGCGAGCGTGACAAAGAGGAAGCGCGGAGCCGTCGCGAGCAGCACGGATGGACCGATGCGAGGGCGCTGTGTGCCGGTGGCACACGTCCAGCGCCGACCGAGCCGAAGGAGAGACTCGAGCGCAGGCCCGCGCAAGCGGGCCGGAGACCAGGCCGAGTCGGAGGGAAGCCGTGCGTCGCGAGCAGGCGCAGCGTGACAATGAAATAGAGGAGGAGATTCCATGAGCCAAGAACCCAGCGCCGGCCTGAACCGGGCCAAACCCTATCAACTGGTGCTGTTTCCCCTGAACAACGGCGCCACCAACGTGTATTTTGTGCTGATTTTGTCCTACGTGGCCCAGTTCGGCTCCAGCATCCTGAAGCTGGGCATGTTCGCCTCCATCATGGTGACGGTGATGCGTGTGGCGGACGCCGTCACCGACCCCATCATCGGGGCCATGATGGACCGCACCAGCACCAAGATCGGCAAGTTCCGCCCCTTTATGATCCTGGGCAGCGCCGTCATGGCGGTGAGCGTGGTGTGCCTGTACATACTCACCCCGCTCATCCCCGAGACCATGATGTGGGCGCGCTACGCGGCCTTCGTGGTGGTGTATTTCGTCTGGGTCATCGGCTACACCTTCCAGACCTCCTGCACCCGGGCCGGCCAGACCGTGCTCACCAACGACCCCAACCAGCGGCCCATGTTCACCATCTTCAACACGGTGGGCTCCCTGCTGGGCATGGGGGTCATGCAGTTCATGATCCCCCTCATCAAGGGGATGTACGACGTGAAGGACGCGGCGGGCAATGTCGTCGTGTCCGGCTACTCCGACCCCACGGTGTTCCGCATCATCACCCCCATCGGCATCGCCATCTCCGTGTTCCTCACCATTCTGGCCATCATCGGCATCGCCGAGAAGGACAATCCCAAATATTACGGCATCGGCGGGGACAAGCAGGAAAAGGTGAAGATGTCCGAGTATGTGGAGATCATCCGGGACAACAAGCCCATGCAGCGGCTCATGGTGGCGGGCGCGGGGTGCAAGCTGGCCCTGGCCATCGCCACCAACACCACGGTTTTGTTAGCACTCTACGGAATCCTGATGGGCAATTACAACTCCCTGTACCTGCCCATGATGGTGCTGGGCTACGTGTGCGCGGTGCCCTTCTTCCTGCTGAGTATGCGCACCTCCCAGAAGCTGGGCCAGCGGGCCTCCCTGATCCGCTATGTGTCCGTGGCCCTCATCTGCTACGTGGGCGTGCTGGCTCTGCTGCTGTTCAGCCAGAACGGCAATCCCGCCCGGATGCTGTCCTTCCCCTTCCAGGGCGGCGGGGCCATCAACCTGTATACCATCCTGTTCATCGTGTGCTTCGGCATCGGCTACGGGGCCTACTACGCCACCGCCGACATGCCCATACCCATGGTGGCAGACTGCTCCGACTACGAGACCTACCGCTCGGGCAAGTACATCCCCGGCATCATGGGCACCCTGTTCTCCCTGGTTGACAAGCTGGTGTCCTCCCTGGCCCAGACCCTGGTGGCCTTCATTTTCCTGATCTTCGCCGGGCTCAGCGACCTGCCCACCGACAGCACCCC
>CAJUQD010000015.1 GCA_910588105.1 uncultured Oscillospiraceae bacterium
TCTGTCTGTCTGTCTGTCTGTCTGTCTGTCTGTCTGTCTGTCTGTCTGTCTGTCACATACCTCAATGCCGACTCGCACATTAGGCATCCTGAAACCAAAAAGAAAAATTCTACGCCAATCCTTCCATTTAAAAAAATCATTTGACCCCGGTCATTGGTCAACGAATTGCTGTGGAAAAGCATGACAATAACTGCAAAGACAAATTTCAAAAAGTCCAATGTGTAGTTCCTTTTTACTCCAACCATTTTATCTCTCTCCCCGTATTTCTCCTCTCATCCACAGCTTAGACACCGTTTGAGAAATGGCAGTACTCCCAGCAGCAAGGGATTCTTTCGCCGGATAAGACAACTTGCGAAGAAATACTTGGTGCTTTTCAAGTCAGGCCAATGCTCAGTAGTGAAAATTCCCGCCAATCGAAATGTGTTTCCTATTTCCAAACAGCAAAATAACGAAATTTATTTTTTGTTGTTTTCTTGTACATGATACCATTCTGTGCAAAAAAAAGCAACAGAAATTTTTTACTATATCGTCGTCAGTTATTGAGTCAAATTCAACACTTACACAACACTAAGCAGCTATTTATAAACTTTTTCTGTCTGTTTGCATTCCTTTTTACATTATTTTGGCAATCATCATCCGCGGCAAACCATTCTCCCAAGCCTGATCCTCACCCACGCCCCTTCTTAAAAAATAAACAAAATCTATCATTTGTATCTTTATGATGCCAGAACCTGAAGCAAAAGCAGCATTAGCCATCCAGCTTCCTTCCCCATGCCAAGTTCCTTTTTCGCTCTTCCCGCGCCCTGCTTGGAATTTTTTGAAATAAAAACAATGATTCCTGCGAGATCCCGCCTCGCATGGCGGGAAAATCCCTCGTCAACCGACATTCTTCGAGATCTGATACACGCTCTCCGACAGCATAAAAAACGCTTCCCATACCGAGCGGTGGGTCACCACCGCCTCAGACGGGAAGCATTTTTGATTACAGATATGCCTGGACGTATTCAAGCTGTTCAAAGCAGCGCATGAGCCGGGCCGGAAGCAATTTTTGCGGGCGTCCTCATTCGAACAATTGCGCCGTCCGCTCCAGCAGGCTCCGGATCTCCAGATGCTGGGGGCAGATATCCTCACACTTGCCGCACTTCACACACTGGGACGCCCTGCCCCGGCCCCGGGTGGCCTGGGCATAGTCGGCCTCCCTCCCCTGGGCCATGTCATTGGCGCAGGCAAACACCTCCGGGATAGGGATGGACATGGGGCAGCCGTCCACGCAGTAACGGCACCCGGTACAGGGAATGGCCTGCTGGGCGGCCAGCACATCCCGGGCCCGGAATACCGCCCGCATCTCCGCTTCCCCAAAAGGCTCCGGCCGGGCCATAGCGGACAGGTTGTCCTCCATCATGTCCATGCTGCCCATACCGGACAGGATCATGCGAACATTTGGGAAGCTGGCGCAGAACCGCAGCGCTACCCCAGCAGGGCTCAGCCCGCCCAGCGCCGCCAGCTCCGCACGGGCCGCCTGGGGCGGGCCGGCCAGCTTGCCCCCCTTCACCGGCTCCATGACGATGACGGGCTTGTTGTGCTTCACGCAAACCTCATAGCAGGCCCGGCTTTGCACCTTGGGGTCGTCAAAATCCAAGTAGTTAAACTGGAGCTGGACCACCTCCAGTTCCGGGTGGTCGGCGAGGATGCGTTCCAACACGTCCGCCGTGTCGTGAAACGACATGCCCACATGCCTGATCTTCCCCTCCGCCTTCAGCTCCTGGACGATCTCAAAGGCCCGGCAGCCGGTATAGTGGTCATACCGGGCGGCGCTCATGGCGTGGAGCAGGTAGAAATCGAAATAGTCCACCCCGCAGGCGGCCAGCTGCCGCTCAAACAGGGGGCGTATATCCGCCCCGGTCTCAAAATAATTGCCGCTGAGCTTATCGGTGAGGATGTACGACTCCCGGGGATGCCGGGAGGTGAGGCAGGCGCGGATGGCCGTCTCGCTCTTTTCGCTGATGTAGCCGTGGGCCGTGTCAAAATAGTTGAAGCTCGCGGCCAGGAAGCGGTCCGTCATGGCGGCGAAGTGGTCCAGGTCCACCTCCTCGCCTGTCATGGGCAGGCGCATACAGCCGAAGCCGAACCGGCCCTTGACCTCTGGAAACATGGTATCCATAAAAACTCCTTTCAGGGGCGGCGCCCCGGCTTTTTGCCCAGTATAGCATAGCCGCAGCCGGCTTTGCAACCTTTCCGCCGCAAAATGTCTGTTCCCGTCCCAGTCAGAGGCAGGTTTTCGGAAATTTTTGTCATCGTTGTATCTCCCCGTGCATATGCTGGTCTGTATGGCACAATCCAAGGTGCGCGCAGAACAGAAAAAGGAGCGATGAACATGACAGAAAGATATCTCCCGGCCCGGAGCGCCGATCCCTCCCAGCAGGATGTGGACGACCTGATCTTTTTGGGCCAGACCGGGCCCCAGGTCAGCCAGCGGTAAGCCGTCCGGCCCCCCGCCCCGCGGGGCCCGGGCGGTTTTTTGCTTTTCCCCTTTACATTTGGCCCGGCGTTCTATATAATTGTACGGAAAATGCTGTGGAAGGATGAAAACGCCATGCTTCAATTTGACGAATACCGGGTAAAGCTCAACAACCTGAAGCCCGAGCTTGACAAGCTGGGGGAGGCGCTGGACCTGGACAGCGCCGCGCGGGAGCTGGACGAGCTCCACGCACAGTCCGCCGCCGACGGCTTCTGGGACAATGTGGAGAAGGCCCGCAAGGTACAAAAACGCATCAGCAACCTGGAGGACAAGGTGGACGCCCAAGCCAGGCGGCAGTCGGCCTGGGACGACCTGATGACCCTGTGCGAAATGGGCAACGAGGAGGAGGACGAGTCCCTCATCCCCGAGGTGGAGGCCAGCTTTGACGCCCTGGTCCAGGAGATGGAAACCGCGCGGCTGTCCACCCTGCTGTCCGGGGAGTATGATAATTCCGCCGCCATCGTCTCCCTCCAGGCGGGGGCAGGGGGCACCGAGGCCCAGGACTGGGCCCAGATGCTCTACCGTATGTACACCCGCTGGGCGGAGCGCCACGGCTTCACCTACTCCGTGCTGGACTACCAGGATGGGGACGAGGCGGGCATTAAATCCGCCGCCATCCGCATCGAGGGGGACAACGCCTACGGCTATTTGAAGAGCGAGCACGGCGTCCACCGCCTGGTGCGTATCTCCCCCTTCGACGCCAACGCCCGGCGGCAGACCTCCTTTGCCGCCGTGGAGGTCATGCCCGAGCTGGACGACAGCGTGGAGGTGGACATCCGGGACGAGGACATCGAGCGCCAGGTGTACCGTTCCTCCGGCGCGGGCGGCCAGCACATCAACAAGACCTCCTCCGCCGTCCGCCTCATCCACAAGCCCACCGGCATCGTGGTGTCCTGCCAGACCGAGCGCTCCCAGTTCCAGAACGAGGAGACCTGTATGAAAATGCTGCGCTCCAAGCTGATGCAGATCAAGGAGCAGGAGCATCTGGACAAGATCTCCGACATCAAGGGCGTCCAGCTCAAAATCGAGTGGGGCAGCCAGATCCGCTCCTATGTGTTCATGCCCTACCAGCTGGTGAAGGACAACCGCACCGCCTTTGAAACCTCCAACGTAAATGGGGTCATGGACGGCGACCTGGACGGGTTCATCAACGCCTACCTAACCGCCGCCGCTACGGGGAGCTGGGCAGTCAAATAACGGAGCAGCCCTCCTGCCCCAGGCGGGAGGGCTGTTTTGGCCCCATCCCCGCGTCCATCCCCCTGTACCGCCCGCCCCGCGAAAAATTGGGCCAATTTGCCAAGATGCTCTTGAAAGAACCCCCGGTTGTTTGTATAATGGTGGTATGGCTGGCCGGTGCGGCACATGGAAAACCGGCCGGGCAAAGAGAAAAATAAGGAAGGAAAGGTGAACCAATGAAACGAGTACAAAGCAAGCTCCTGGCCCTGCTGCTGGCACTGGTCCTGGCGTTCAGCCTGGCTGTCCCCGCCTTTGCCGCGCCCGTTGACGGCGTGGAGATGGAGGGCAAAATCGTCATCCTCCACACCAACGACGTCCACGGCGCCATTGAGAACTACGCCAAGGTGGCCGCCCTCAAGGCCCAGTATGAAGAGGCCGGGGCCGTTGTCCTGCTGATGGACGCGGGCGACTTCATCCAGGGCACCACCAACGTCAGCGACTCCGAGGGCGCCACCGCCGTGGAGCTGATGAACCTGGTGGGCTATGATGTGGCCGCCCCCGGCAACCATGAGTTCGACTACGGCTATGCCAACCTGAAGAAGCTGGCAACAGCC
This sequence comes from uncultured Oscillospiraceae bacterium, assembly GCA_910588105.1. Classification (GTDB taxonomy): domain Bacteria; phylum Bacillota; class Clostridia; order Oscillospirales; family Oscillospiraceae; genus Enterenecus. Next base: position 4,309 of record CAJUQD010000015.1, read on the forward strand.
GCCGACTTCCCCATCCTGGCCGCCAACATCAAGTATGAGGGCAAGACCCCCTTCGACGCCCACATCGTGCTGGAGGCCGGCGAAAAGAAGATCGGCGTGTTCGGCCTGAGCACCCCCGAAACCGCCACCAAAGCCCACCCCGCCAAGATCAAGGGCGTCACCTTCATGGGCGGCGAGGATCTGTACGCCTTGGCCCAGGACGAGGTAAAGTCCCTGCAGAGCGAGGGCTGCGATTACATCATCTGCCTGGGCCACCTGGGCATTGACGATGAGACCGCCGCCACCAAGAACCGCTCCATTGACCTGCTGGAGCAGGTCAATGGCATTGATGTGTTCATCGATGGCCACTCCCACTCCACCCTGGAGGAGGTCAAGGAGGCCACCGGCGGGGCTGGCAAGGTGGGCGATACCTACCTGACCTCCACCGGCACCAAGCTGGCCAACGTGGGCCGCATCATCCTGGACGGCGAGGCCATCACCATCGACAGCGTTTCCACCGAGGGCATTGAGGCGCCCGAGGACAGCGAGGTCGCCAAGCGTGCCGCGGCCATCGCGGACGAGATTGAGACCGAGTACGGCGCCGCCTTCGCCACCTCCAAGGTGGATCTCAACGGCGACCGCGACCCCGGCAACCGCACCGAGGAGACCAACCTGGGCGACCTGATCACCGACGCCATGGTTTGGCTGGTCACCAAGGACGGGGGCCTGGAGGTGGATGACGACCACGTGGTGGCCATGACCAACGGCGGCGGCATCCGCGCCCCCATTGCCAAGGGCGACATCTCCAAGAACGACGTGAACACGGTGCTCCCCTTCGGCAACACTGTGGCCGTGGTTTACGTCACCGGCGAGCAGCTGCTGGAGGTTCTGGAGGCTTCCACCTACTGCACTCCCACCGCTGTGGGCGGCTTCCCCCAGATCGCCGGCATGAACATTACCGTGGACGCCACCAAGGAGTTTGATCAGGGTGAACTGTACCCTGACACCACCTACTACGCCCCCGCCTCCATCAGCCGCGTGAGCGTGGACTCCGTCAACGGCAAGGACTTTTCCCTTACCGATACCTATGCCGTCATCAGCAACGACTTCTGCGCCGCTGGCGGCGACACCTACTACGCCTTCTCCACCGCCACCGTAGTGGACACCGGCGTGGCGCTGGATGTGGCCCTGATGCAGTATATCACCGACGAGCTGGACGGCACCATCAGCGAGGCCTACGCCCAGCCCGCCGGCCGCATCACCGTGGTGAAGCCCGAACCCCAGCCCGAACCCCAGCCCGAGCCCGCCCCCGAAGGCACCTACACTGTGGCGCCCGGCGACAACCTGTCCAAGATCGCCCACGAGCAGTACGGTGACAGCTCCAAGTGGCGCGTCATCTACGAGGCCAACAAAGGCCTCATCTCCAATCCCAACCAGATCTGGCCCGGCCAGATCCTGGTGATCCCCGCCGCCTGAGCGGATTTTTACACTACCCCTGCACGGGGCCCCGGCCAGCTGCCGGGGCCCCGCTTTTTCCGCCCTGGCAGCGAAAAAGAAACTTTTGGAAATTTTCTTGACACCTGGGAAAAATGAGAGTATACTCAAAGTAAAGAAAAGGAAAGTTTTGACTTATGAATGATTGTCCAGGCTACGCAAAGTCCCACTTGCGGCACAGCGCCACACGGACGGGGACGTCTTGCCGGCAGGGGCTTTTATTTATTTCCGCAGCCGTGGCCGGCCCACCGCGAAGCAGAGAATACATCCTGTTATTCCCCGCCGGGTTTATCCGCCCCTGCGGACTGTCCCGATAGGCTGCGTCCCCCGCCGGTGCGGGCGGAGAGGAGAGAAAGATATGAAAAGCGCATTGCTGAAGCTGCGGGAGACCCAGAATTCCATGAGCGCCACGGAGCGGGCTGTCTCCGATTATCTTCTGACCCACCAGGGCGAGGCCATGGGGCTGAGCATCCACCAGCTGGCGGAAAAAACCTTCGCCTCCCCCTCCACCATCATCCGCATGTGCCAGCGCATCGGCTTTGCCGGCTACAAGGAATTCCGTCAGGCTGTTACCTGCGAGGTGGCGGTGCGGCGCTTCAGCCAGGCGGGCCAGTCCCCCCGGGAAATATCTCCCTCCGATACCATGGAGGACATTGTGGAAAAGGTCACCCACAAGAACATCCTCTCCCTGGAGGACAGCAAAAACCTGCTGGACGCAGAAACGCTGAACGCCTGCGTGGAGCTGTTGCAAAACGCCCGGACAGTGCTGCTCTTCGGCCAGGGTGCGTCCCTGTATGCCGCGCGGGACGCCTATTTGAAATTCCTCCGGCTGAACAAGCCCTGCGTCATCAACGATGACTGGCCCTCCCAGCTGCTCCAGGCCAAAAATTCCTCCCCCCAGGACGTGGCCATCGTGGTCTCCTTTTCCGGCGAGACGGCGGAGGTCATCCAGTCCATGCGGGCCCTCCGGGAAAACGGCACCCCCATCATCGCCATCACCCGGTGCGCCCCCTCCCCTGTGGCGGAACTGGCCCACTACAGGCTCTATACCACCGACGATGCGGCCACCCTCCATGACGGCACCATGTCCTCCCGCATCTCCCAGCTGAATGTCTTTGACGTGCTGTATACCGCCTTCGTCACCGCCGGGCTCAGGTATCATGTGGAACCCTTCCCCGGTGCCCGGGAGGCGGGTACTGCCTGACTAACCCCACGAACAAGCAGCGCCGCCGGAGCCATGGCTCCGGCGGCGCTGCTTTGCGCACCTTTGGTTTACCCCAGCCTGCGGCGCAGCAGCTCCGGGTTGTCCGCATGGGCCAGGGCCATCTCCCGGCTGATCCTGCCCGCCTGGCACAGGGCCAGGATGGACTGGTCCATGGAGATCATGCCCTCCGCCCCGCCCGCCGCGATAGCGTTGTCGATCTGGTGGCTCTTACCGTCCCGGATCAGGCCCTTAATGCCGCTGTTGGCATGCATCACCTCAAAAGCGGGCACCAGTTGGCCGTCCTCTCCTGCGATGAGCTGCTGGGACACCACGGTGCGCAGCACCATGCTCAGCTGGATGCGCACCTGGGCCTGCTGCTCGCTGGGGAAGGAGTCGATGATCCGGTCAATGGCGTTCACCGCCCCCTTGGTGTGGAGGGTGGCGATGAGCAGATGGCCGGTCTCCGCTGCGGTCATGGCGGTCAGGATGGTCTCGTGGTCCCGCATCTCGCCCAGGAGGATCACATCGGGGGCCTGGCGCAGGCAGGCCCGCAGCCCGGACAGGTAGTCCTCGGTGTCAATGGAAATCTCCCGCTGGCTGATGACGCTGCGCTGGTTGCGGTGCAGGTACTCAATGGGGTTCTCCATGGTGATGATGTGGCACTCCCGGGTGCGGTTGATGCGGTCGATGATGCAGGCCTGGGTGGTGGACTTGCCGCTGCCCGCCTTACCGGTGACCAGGATCATGCCGGAGCGTTCCTCCGCCAGGTCAATCACCCGGGTGGGGATGCCCACCGCCTTCCAATCCGGAACGCCGAAAGCCACCACCCGGATCACCGCCGCCATAGACCCCCGCTGGCGGTAGGCGTTCACCCGGAACCGGGCCAGCCCGGCCACGGAAAAGGAAAAGTCGTCGTCCCCCCGCGCCTGAAAACCGCCGATGGGCCGGTTGGCCTGGGCGTAAATGGCGGTAATCAACCGTTTACTCTCCTCCGGGGTGACCCTCTCATCCCCGATGGGCCGCATCCGCACCCCCAGCTTCTCGCACACAGGGCTGCCGGCGATGATAAACAGGTCCGAGCCCTCGTCCTTCACCACCCGGTTCAGATACTCCAGCAGTTCCGCCATAGCATGGTCCGTCCTCTCTTAAAACAATGCGCCCTCCCCGTCCCAGACGTTCAGGCTGTCGTCGTTCTCCCACTGGCCCACAGAGACTGCCCGCCAGCACAGGATCTCATAGCTGTCCAGGTCCAGCATGTCGGGGAAGCGCACCTCCACCCGCAGCTCCTGCTGGTCCGAGATGGGGCAGGCGTAGCTGGCGTACAGCTCGCCGAAGCCCTCGAATTCCACGCCCTCCGGCTCCTCCCCAGCCCGCAGGCGGGCCAGGATCTCCTGGGCGGCGCAGTCGGCGGCGTAATAGTCGGCCACCGCCTGGGCGGAGGCCTCGCTGAGCCGCCCGTTGGCCCGCACGGTGGACAGGCTGAGCAGCGCGAACACCGTCAGGCACAGCACCGCGAACACCACCAGCAGGGACGCGCCCCCCACCGGCGGCGGCGACAGCTCGGCCTGCTTGCGCTCATCCATGGAAAAACACCTCCTGCCAAGCCACCTCGATCTCGAACAACACCTCCCCGTCCACCTCGGACACGGAGACGGATGCCTTGCCCACCCCGGCCGGCACGTCCAGCACACCGTGGATGTTCAAGCTGTAGGCCGCTGGGGGGGCGCCCATGCCGCAGGCATTAAAATCAATAGGCTGCCAGTTTTCATCGTAATAGCGGCCCATCGTGCTGCCCTGGCCAAATTCCAGGCCCAGCTTTTCCGCCGCCTCATTGAAATTTCCGCCGCTGTGCCGGATGGTCTCCGCCGCGTTCTGGCACAGCACCACCGCCTCGTCCCGGGCCTCGTTCCGGGCGGAGGCCGCGTCCGAGCGCACGAAAGCCTGGACGCACAGCGCCGCCGCCAGGGCGAACACCACCAGCATCACCATCTGCTCCATGAGCAGCAGCGGGGCCTTACTCTTCATGCCCCGGCCCCCTCTCCGCTACGCAGGGACAGCGTAAGTTCTACCGCCGTGCCTTCCTTCGGGGTGAGGGACAGTTCCAGCAGCCCATCGGACAGCGACGCCGACAGGGCCCGGGCCTCCATCAGCTTTTCCCCGTCCTCCGGGGCCAGCTCACTGTCCGCGGCGCTGAACAGCTCCATCAGATAACCGCCGCTGACGTAGATCCGGGTGACATATTCCATCCCGTCGATGTCCTGGGTGAGCAGCAGTGCGTCTCCGCCGCCGAACTCGCCCGCCGCCACCGCACCGTCGGCGTCCGCCTGCCGCACCCGGGTGGCCAGGTACTGGGCACACACCCGGCGGTTGTCGGATATCCGATCCCGCCGGGTCATCCCCTGGTAGCTGTCCGCGCCGGTGAACAGCACCATGAGCAGGCACACCGCGAACACGCCGAACAGCAGCAGGGCCATCAGGCCCTCCAGATGATAGCCATGCTTTTTCATGCTCATCCCTCACCGCTCCCCTGGGAGACGGGCAACACATAGATGTCGGGCATCAAATTCTGCGCCACCGCAGAGTAGCGCACAATGTACTCGTCCTCGTCGATCTGGAGGCCGTAGCGCTCCTTCAAATAGTCCAGATCCGGGGGGTAGGTCCCCTCCAGGGCGTAGCAGGACACACAGCTGCGCCGCACCGCCTGCTCCACCTGCTGCAATCGCTGGGCGGACTGGCCGTCCTCCAGGCTGTCCACCGCCGCAGTGAAGCACAGCAGCGCCGCCGCTACCGCCAGCGGGGCCAGCAGCACCCGCAAAATCTTCGTCCCCGTCCTCATAGGCTCACCCGATGGCGCTCATAATGTGCATCAGCGGCAGCATCACCGACAGCAGGATCAGCCCCACCAGGATGGAACATACCAGCACCAGCGCCGGCTCTACCCGGTTCACCAGATCCTCCAGGGCGGCCTCGCCGTCCTCGGACAGGTCCCGGGCGATCTTCTCCATGGCCGCGTCCGCCGTGCCCCCCCGCTGGCCGATCTCCAGCAGGCGGCACGCCCCGGCGGGCAGCAGCCCGCTCTCCCCCATGGCGGCGGACAGGGCGGCTCCCCCCTCCAGCCGGGCGCGGCAGTCCTCGCACCGGGCCCGGGCGGGGGGCACGTCCTCCATCAGGGAGGCGGCCAGCTCCATGGACCGCTCCAGCGGCAGGCCGCTGGCCATCCCCATGGCCATGGCCTGGGCCAGCCGGGCGTTGTTCATCCGGCGGGAGACGCCCTTATCTCCCCGCCACCGCCGCCAGGCGGCCAGCACCTCCCCCCGGAAGGACTCCACCCCGGCAAAGGCGGCAAAGAACCCCACCGCCACCGCCAGCACCACCCACAGCACCGGCATGGCCGCGTCCAACCCCCGGCCCAGGGCCAGCAGTCCCCCGGCCACGCCGGTCAGCCGCCCGCCCAGGGAGGCGTACACGTCGTCAAAAATGGGCAGCACCCGTACCAGCAGTACGGCGATAACCAGCAGCATCAGCACCAACATCACCGCCGGATAGAGCAGCGCGCCGCGCACCTGCCGGTCCAGCCGGGCCCTGCGCTCATAGTAACGGGACAGGGCGGACAGCGCCTCCTCGGTGCGGCCCGTCTCCTCGCCCACCTCCACCAGCCCGCAGACGTAGGCGGGGATACGCCCCCCTTCCCGCAGGCACTGGGACAGCGGCGCCCCCTCATCGGCCCGCCGGGCCATCCCGGCCAGAAGGTCTTGATAGCCATCCTCCTGGCTGAGCATGGACAACGCGTCCCCCACGCCGGTCCCGGCGTGGAGGAGCATGGACAGCTCCATGGCCAGGCCGGACAGCTCCCCGTTTGTAATCGTCTTTCCCATACCAAATCAACTCACTTAATACAGATACATGGCGTTGTAATTCTTGCCGTTGCCCACATATTTCTGGATGGCCGTGCTGTTTTTGCCGGAGGAGATATAGGTGGGGTCCATCCTCTGCCAGGTGGAGCCGTCAAAGAACACCACGCCGTCCACCCATCCGGTCTCCTCCGTCCACACGCTGATCCACGCATGGTACTGCTTGCCCGCGTAGCCCACCACCAGCTTGCACGGCACGCCCTGACTGCGCAGCATCCCGGTCATCAGCGCGGCATAGTCGAAGCAGATGCCTTTGCCGGTGGACAGCGTCTCGTCCAGAACGGGCAGGTAGCCGGACTGTACCGACTTGGCCTTCTGCTTGTCGTAGGTGATGTTGTTTACCACGAACTTGTATACCTCTTCCACCTTTTTTAGCGGGTCGTCGATCCCCTCAGTGAGCTCGGCAGCCTTGGCAATGGAATTTTCGGCGTTCTCCTCGTAGTTCACATACTGGTTGGGCCGCAGGAAGGGGGCAAACTCGTCCGCCAGCGCCACGTCGAAGGAGGCGGAGAGCAGGGTGGCGTAGTTCTTGCCGGAGGTGTTTTCATACACCGTGACCTTATAGCTGCCGTTTCCGTCGGACAGGGGGAAGGTAGTCCACTCATCCCCGTTCAGGTTGTAGGTGTACTTGGTCTCATTGGTGGCGTAGGACGGGCCGAACACCTGCACCATCAGCTTCTTGCCGCCCCCGGAGCACTTGACCATCACGTAGCCGTCGGCGGTGTTGGAGTAGTCGATGGTGGCCCGGCTGTTCTTCTGGACCAGCTTCCCGGACGCCTCGGATTTGAGCAGGATGGCCGTGGCGGGAAGGGGGGCTTCGGACAGGGCAACCGCCTCGTCCTCAATCTCCACCAGCGGCACCCGGTCAATATATCCGTCCGCATCCAGCCTGTCCGTTCCTGCCTGGTTGCTGCACCCGGCCAGAAGGACAAAGGCCAGTAAGCCGGTTAAAATGCGTCGAACCTTCATGTCGATCCCCTTATTTCTTGATTTTTGGTTTGTGTTCCCGGCGGACAGGCGCTTACTCCCCTCCGCCTAGGCGCCGTTTGAAAATTGGCAATATGCCCAGTGGCGAGGAATTTTTTCGCCGGGCCAGGCGATTTGCGCAGAAATACTTTGTGTATTTCAAGGCAAATCAACACGGCGCGGCGGAAAAGGCCCGCCGATTGGGTGTGTTGGCAATTTTCAAACAAGCCCCAGCATACACTTTTAAAATTTTATCATAGACCGCCGCCGATTGCAACCCGCAATCCGCCGGCCTTTCCTCACAGCGCCCCTTGACGGCCCGTCCCCGTTGTTATACAATGGAAATGAACACAAAATATTCTTCTTATGAGGAGGACCGCCATGAAATCCACCGTCTATTTCACCCGTGACCTCACCCCCGCCGCCATGCTCCGGCTGTACGGCGCCCTGGGCGTCAAGCTGGAGGGAAAAGTGGCCGTCAAAATCCACTCCGGCGAGCCCGGAAACCAGAACTTCCTGCGCCCCGACTTCATGAAGCCTATGATCGACCACGTGGGCGGCACCATCGTGGAGTGCAATACCGCCTACAACGGCGGGCGCAACACCACCCACGCCCACAAGATCACCATGGAGCGCCACGGCTGGCTCAGCGCCGCCCAGGTGGACATCATGGACGAGACGGACGACATAGAGCTGCCCATCCCCGGCGGCAAGGTCATCCAAAAGAACTTCGTGGGGGCCCACCTGGCCAATTACGATTCCCTTCTGGTGCTCTCCCATTTCAAGGGCCACCCCATGGGCGGCTTTGGCGGCGCGCTGAAGAATATCTCCATCGGCATCGCCTCCTCCCGGGGCAAGCAGTATATCCACGGCGCGGGAGACATGGACAAGTTCTGGGACGCCGACCACGACTCCTTCCTGGAGGCCATGGCCGACGCCGCCTGGTCCGTCCACCACCGCTTCGCGGGTAAAATCGCCTACCTGAACGTGATGAAGAACATGTCGGTGGACTGCGACTGCTGCGCCGTGGCCGCCGACCCCAAGATCGGCGACATCGGCATCCTGGCCTCCCTGGATCCGGTGGCCCTGGACCAGGCCTGCCTGGATCTGGTGTATGCCTCCGACGACCCGGGCAAGGCCGATCTCATCGAGCGGATCCAGTCCCGCAACGGCGTCCACACGGTGGAGGCCGCCGCGGCGCTGGGCATCGGCAGCCGGGAGTACGAGCTTGTCACCCTCGCCTGACAGCACGGGAGAAACAATGGGGCGCACCGCCTGGGTGCGCCCCATTTTCGCCGTCTTTTTCCGAAACCCGCCACGCCTATCCCCACGCCGACGTGATGATCCCGCCCCCCAGCACCGCGCCGGTTTCGTCGTATACCACCGCCGACTGGCCGGGGGTCACCGCCCGCTGGGGCTGGGCGAACTCCAGCCGCACCCCCCCGCTTTCCGGGTACACCGTGACCGGCTGCTCCCGCTGGCGGTAGCGGGTCTTGGCCAGCGCCTCAAAGGGGGCGGACGGCGCGTCGGCGAGCCAATTCCAATCCCGGACCGCGCACTGCCGGGTGTACAGCGCCCCCTCCGGCCCCACGGTGACGGTGTTGTCCGCCATGCGCTTGGAGCACACGTAGATCCGCCCGGAGGACGACACCCCCACCCCCCGGCGCTGGCCGATGGTGAGGCCCGCCGCCCCCCGGTGGCGGCCCACCACCCTGCCTTCCATATCCACGATATCCCCTTCGGGGTAGGCCTTCCCGGTGTACCGCTCCATAAAGGACAGGTAATCCCCGTCGGGGATGAAGCAGATGTCCTGGCTGTCCCGCTTGCGGGCATTGACAAAGCCGGCCCGCGCGGCGATCTCCCGCACCTGGTCCTTGGTCAGCCCCCCCAGGGGGAACAGCGTGGACCCCAGCTGTTCCCGGGGGATGGGGTAGAGCACGTAGCTCTGATCCCGGCTCAGATCGGCGGCTTTGGTCATGCGAAAGCCGTCCGCGCCGTCCTCCACGATCTGCGCATAGTGCCCCGTAGCGATATACCCACATCCCAGCTCCCGCGCCCGGCGGTGCAGGCGGTCAAACTTCAAAAAGCGGTTGCAGTCGATGCAGGGGTTGGGGGTCTCCCCCCGCTCGTAGGCGTCTACAAAAGGCCGGATGACCTTTTCCTCAAAGTCATCCGAAAAGTTGAACACATAGTGGCGGATACCCATCCTGGCGGCCACGCTCCTGGCGTCCTCCACGTCGTCCAGGGTGCAGCAGGGGCGTCCCTGGTCCAGCCCCGCCGCCTGGTTCCCGAGCAGCTTCATTGTGACCCCGATGCACTCATAGCCCTGTTCCCTCAGCAGCCACGCCGCCGCGCTGGAATCCACCCCGCCGCTCATGGCCACCAATACCCGCTTCCCGTTCCGCTCCATGTCCTCACGCCCCTCTCCCTTTGTCCGCATTATACCACCTGTGTCAATAGAACCCCCCGGCAGCGATTGCCGGGGGGTCTGTATCCATTCAGAAGCTTTGCCAACAGCCGAAGTATTCGGATGTGCGGGCCAAAATCCTGGCGCAGCCTCTCACAACGCTTTCAGCATGGCCGGGCCCTTTTTCACCAAAACGAAGACGCATACCGCCGTCAGTGCCGCCAGCAGGCTCAGGGGCAGGGCCAGGGCGGCCCAGGGGGCCAGCTTCCCCCCCGCCCAATACAGCAGGGCGCACCCGCCCACCGCAGCCATCGGGACAAACATCCCCAGCATGACGGCCATCCCCTGCTCGAGCACCACGGTCTCGTTCACCGCGTCCAGCTTTGGAAAGGTGAGGCCCATGAGCATTCCAAACGCGGCGTGGCCCAGGTTGAAGAGCAGCGTGGCCAGCAGCAGCGCCGCTCCTTCCAAAGTGGAGAGCTGGAGGGCAATGGTCAGGAGCACCCCACTGATCACCGTGCAGGGCACGCTGAGCAGCAGCTGAAAGCCGGTCTTGATCCACAGCAGCTCGCCCTCTCCCACGGGAGCCTCCCGGAGAATCCACAGGTATTTGCCCTCCAGGCTGATGGAAGGGGCAGCGATGGCGGACATGGACAGGCAGAAGAGCATCACCAGCGCCGCCATGGGCATAACGGGCATCATGTCCCCCAGCAGGCCCAGGTACATCCGCAGGTCCTCCTGCATCACCAGCGCCGCCACCCCCATGGCCACCAGCATGATAAGCCCCAGGCCGGAGTTCCAAAAATACATAGGTGTGCCGAAAAACCGTTTGGCCTCCTTGTCCAGCAGGGCCTTTTTCTGCCCCGAGGCGGACTGGGCGGACAGCTTGTAGTCGCTTCGGGCGGACCGGGCCGCAAAGGCGGTGACCGCCTGGCGGTACACCCTGCCCAGCCCGAATACCACCAGGGCGAAGGGGAGGATGCAGCAGGCAGCGAACAGGAGCAGCTTCCCCCACTCCCCCATGATGCCGTCCGCCATCCACAGCATGGGGGCGGCCCAGCTCAGGGACTCCTTCACCCCGGCGGCATTGGCGGCCAGCCCCTCGATCATGCCGTTGAGGTTGAAGGAGAAATAGAACACTGCCGCCAAGTAGAGGGCCATGACGATATTCTGGCCCAGGGCGCCCTTGGACACCCTGGCGGACAAAAAGGCCACCAGGGCCCCAAACAGCACAGACAGTGCCGTGTCCAGCAGGGGCAGGGCAAACACCGCCACGACCAGCCGCACCCAGAACAGCGCGCTGTGGCCCACCCCGCTCTGGGTCATAAAGGCGCACACTGCCCCGGCGGGGCCCAGCACGAAGAGGGAAAACAGCAGGTTTTCCAGATAGATGGCCGACACCCGGCTGGCCATCAGCATGGTGGAGGACACGGGCATGGACAGCAGCAGGTCGTTGTCCCTCCCGCCAAACACCACGCCCTTGACAGCAAAGGTGGTGAACAACAGCCCGCCCACCAGCGCCCCCATGCCCATGAAGATGAATACCAGCACCTCCATATGGACGGGAGCCAGCACATCCATCAGCATCCAGCTGTAAAACCCGGACATGTACAGGCCCAAAAAGGCGATGAGCACCATAGCACCCACGCCGGTGGCCGCCCTTTTGCGGCTGCCCCCCTGGGAGTTGGTGGAGGAGAGCAGCATGGACTTGACGCTCACCTTGAGCAGGGCGAAGAACTTTTTCATTTGTCTCCCTCCAGCTCCAGGAACACGTCCTCCAGGGAGGAATCGCCCACCAGCTCGTCTGTGGGGCCGCACTTCACCAGCCGCCCGTCCTTAATGATGGCGATCTGGTGGCACAGCTTTTCCGCCACCTCCAGCACGTGGGTGGAGAAGAACACCGCCGAGCCGCCCCGGCACAAATCCGCCAAATACCCCTTCATGATGTGGGAGGCGGAGGGATCCAGCCCCACGAAGGGCTCATCCAGGATGAGCAGCCGCGGACGGCGGAGGAAGGCCGAGATGAGGGCCAGCTTCTGCCGCATCCCGTGGGAGTAGCTGCCCACAGGGGAGCCCAGGTTGCCGGTGAGCTCGAAGGCGTCCCCGTACTTCTTGATGTCCGCCGTGCGCTGTTCCGCCGAGATGTCGTACAGGTCAGCGATGAAGTTGAGGTAGTCGATGCCCTTCATAAACTCGTACAGGTCCGGGTTATCGGGCAGGAACGCGGTGACACGCTTGGCCCCCACCGGGTCCTTTTTCACATCGTGGCCGTCGATGGTGATGGTCCCCTCGGTGAAGTCCATCACCCCCGCCACTGCCCGGAGGGTGGTGGTCTTGCCCGCCCCGTTGTGGCCGATGAAGCCGTAGATTTCACCCGGGCGCACGTGTAGGGTCAGGTCGTCCACCGCCTTCTTGCCGCCGGGATAGGTCTTGGAATAGTGTTCAATACGAAGCATATTGGTCTCTCCTTTTACTGCACTTGAATCGCGTATTTCGAGGGATCGTCCCCGTCTACATACACGTCTATGATTTCGTCCACCTGGGGGCAGCGGGAAAACGCGTCAAAAAACCGTCCCCCAGTGTAATCTGTTCCGTCTACACTGTAACTGAACCGAATGAAATGAGGAAACGCGGCCCCATCCAATGGGTGTGCCCGAAACGTGCTTTTATTTACTTTTATCATCCAGCAGGTTTCCGCCGATGTGACGACTCCCCGCACCCGATTGTTCTGTGCGACAATTTTTTGAGCGCCGATACCCAATTCCCGCAAGAGCGACATCGTTTCCCCCTCCTTTCAAAGGTTGCACCGGCTCAAAGGTTCATTTAAGCCTCACCGCCGTGCCGTACACGGTGATCTCCGCCGCCCCCTGCATGATGGACGCCGAGGCGTAGCGGATATTCACCACCGCGTCCGCCCCCAGGGCTTCCGCCTCGTCCACCATCCGCTTGGTGGCCAGCTGCCGGGCCTCGGTGAGCATATCGGTGTAGCTCTCGATCTCTCCGCCCACAAAGGTCTTCATCCCGGCCATGAAGTCCTTGCCCACGCTTTTGCACTGTACCACCGAGCCCTTCACCAGGCCCAGCGCCTCGATTTCCCGGCCGGGGATGTGGTCAATATTGAGCAGCAGCATCCTCTTCCCCTCCTCTGATCTGCTTGATGCGCTGGTACAGCGCCGCCAGCACCCCGATGATGACGATGACCGGGATGGCCGCCAGCCCGGCGATCACCCCGATGGGGGGCGCGTCCTCCGGCGAGACGGTGAAGCCCCACACGATGAGGGCAATAAACGCCGCCATCATCACCAGCACCACCACCGCCGCCCCCACGGGGCTGACGTACCGGGTCAGCTTATCCTGTTTTCCCACGTTCATGAATTTTGTCCCCTCCTGTTCCTGCCGCTCCATGCTTGCCAGCACCCCATCGGTGTCCAGCGCGTCCAGCTGGCTGCGGCTGTCCCGGATCTGAGCGCACACGCCCTGGGCCGCCTCCAGGTTGGCCTGCCTGCGCTGGAGCTGGATCATGTGCCGCCCCATAGCGTCCTCCAGGGTGAGGGCCCCGGACTTGAGGCGCAGGATCTCCTCGATGGGCACGTCCAGCATCCGCAGCAGCTTGATTTTTTTCAGCCACGCCACGTCGGCGTCGCTGTAGTCCCGGTAGCCGTTCTCATTGTTGCGCCCGGGGGTGAGCAGCCCCTCCTTTTCATAGAAGCGGATATTGCCCTTGGTGATTCCCACCAGCTGCTCCACCTGATTGATCTTCATCGTCTTCCCTCCCTCACTGGGGCCATGGTACACCTTCCACAGGGTGGAATGTCAAGGCTTTTTACGAAATCTTAAAAAAAAGAGGGCGGCAGGGCCGCCCTCTTTTCCCGTTGCAAAGGTTATACCCGGTGTCACGTCCGAAACAGGCCCATGGCCGGGCCGTCCTCACACTTCCTCCAGCGCCTGTTCCAGATCCGCAATCAGGTCCTTCAGGTCCTCCAGCCCCACGGAGAAGCGCACCAGGTCGGGGGCCACCCCGGCGGCGGCCAGCTCCGCGTCGTTCATCTGCCGGTGGGTGGCGGAGGCGGGGTGGAGCACACAGGTCTTGGCGTCCGCCACGTGGGTGGCGATGGAGGCCAGCTTAAGCCCCGCCATGAACCGCTCGGCGGCGGCCCGGCCCCCCTTCACCCCAAATGACACCACGCCGCAGCAGCCCTGGGGCAGGTACTTTCGGGCCAGTTCATAGTATTTGTCCCCAGGCAGCCCCGCGTAGCGCACCCAGGCCACCTTCTCATGCTTCTGGAGGTATTCCGCCACCCCCTGGGCGTTGGAGCAGTGCCGGGCCATGCGCAGGGGCAGGGTCTCGATACCCATGCCCAGCAGCCACGCATTCATGGGGGCGGGGGTGGAGCCGAAGTCCCGCATGAGCTGGGCAGTGGCCTTGGTGATATACGCGCCCCCCTGGCCGAACTTCTCGGTGTAGGTCACCCCGTGGTAGCTATCGTCCGGAGTGGTGAGGCCGGGGTATTTGTCCCCATGGGCCTCCCAGTCGAACCTGCCCGAGTCCACAATAGCGCCTCCCACGGCGGCGGCGTGGCCGTCCAAATATTTGGTGGTGGAGTGTATGACGATATCCGCCCCCCACTCGAAGGGCCGGCACAGGGCCGGGGTGGCAAAGGTGTTGTCCACGATGAGGGGCACGCCGTGGGCGTGGGCGGCCCGGGCAAACTTTTCAATGTCCAGCACCGTCAGGGCCGGGTTGGCAATGGTCTCGCCGAACAAGGCCTTGGTGTTGGGCTGAAACGCCTCGTCCAGCTCGTCCTCGGTACAGTCCGGGTCCACAAAGGTGAACTGGATGCCCATCCGCTTCATGGTGACGGCGAACAGGTTATAGGTGCCGCCGTAGATAGCGGTGGAGGACACGATATGATCCCCCGCCGAGGCGATGTTGAAGATGGAAAAGAAGGACGCTGCCTGCCCCGAGGAGAGCAGCATAGCCGCCGTCCCCCCCTCCAGGGCGCACAGCCGGGCGGCCACCGCGTCGCTGGTGGGGTTTTGCAGCCGGGTGTAGAAGTAACCCGACGCCTCCAGGTCGAACAGCCTGCCCATCTCCCCGCTGGTCTCGTAGCGGAAGGTGGTGGACTGGATGATGGGGATGTTCCGGGGTTCCCCGCTGCCGGGGCGGTAGCCCGCGTGGAGGCAGCTGGTGTCAAAATTCATGGGTATCCCTTCCTTTCTGAATAAGCGGCCTGCTTTGGGGGGCGGAGGCCGGTCACTTGGCCTCCACCACCCGCACCCGCTTGCCCCTGCCGTCGATATAGACGGTCAAGGTGTCGGAAAAGCTGCGGCACTCGCCCAGGCTGTCGAATACGGAGGCCTTCGCATCGGTGGGGAACCAGGTGCCCTCTGCTTCCGGGACCGGCGGGTTTACAGAGTTCCAAACCCCGCCGTTGGCCAGCATCTTCTTCACCCAATCAGGCGGGTCGGAGGGCTGGCCCTCGAAAGCCGCCCCATTGAAGCACTGTACGTCATCGTCCACTGGGAACACGCCCTTCTGGGTGCGGACATACATCGTGCCGTCCTGGGTGAAAAAGTCGGAGGAGTTCACGTTTTCGATGGCCTCCAGGTAGGTGACGCCGGAAAAATTGCCGTTATACGTCAGCACGGCGCCGTAGCCGCTGGCGTAAAGGTTCCCTGTCGGTATAGCGTAATTCGCCGTGCCATCTTTTCTGGTGAGCACCAGGTTGTTTTGCACCGTCTGGAGGTACCACCGGCTCACTCCAGCCCTCACCAGCTGATAGCCGGTGAGGGAGTCGATCCGGCCATACCGATACCCGTCGCCCGAATAGCCGTCCACGATGATGAGGTCCACCAGCCCCGAGCTGTCCTTATGGTACTGGGTGGCCACCACGGTGGCGGGCACCTCGGACAGGGTCCGCAGCACCAGCCCGGTCATGGTGTGCTCATAGATCTGCACGCCGGGGCTCACCCGCATGTTGTCCAGCTTCAGATCCGCCGCGTTCAGCCGGCTGTTGGTCCAGGTCCCCGCCGTGGTCAGCAGCAGCTTTCCCCGTTCGTCGGAGTGCGCGTTGAGAATATCCCCAGGCTGTCCCTTCCCCTTTTCCAGCTCGCCGCCGGACAGGGTGAGCTTGCAGCCCAGCACCTGGAATTCCTGCTCCTCCTCATCCGCCGCCAGCACACCCAGGGCCAGGGAGGCCACATTGTCCGCCTCCTTGGGCAGCACCCCGGCCACCTTGCCGCTGGCCGTGAACATCAGGGTGAGCTTGTCGCCGATTTTACGCCCGGAGAAGGAGCCGATGGCGTCCGCCATCACCTCGAACTGGTTGCCGCCCGCCGCGGTGATCCGGCTGGGGGAACCGGGGGAGGGGGAGGCGTTCTCATACACGCAGGACAGCCGGACGTCGCACACCTCCAGCACCTTGTTGATCGGGTCATAGGTGGCCACGTCATACCGCTTGATGGAGCTGAGCTGGACAGACGCCCCGTTTTTGCGTATGGCGTAGCCCTGCTCCCCGTTGGTGATGGAGCGGAAGGTGCCGTAGTTGGCCGTCTTGCTGTTCACGATGACAAAGCCGGTCTCGATAGACGCCTCCGCCCGGTACAGGCCCGCCACCTTGCCCTCCTCATCCAGATAGAGGGTCACCAGATCCCCGGCCCGCAGGTTGGCCATGTACTCCTTATAGGTGGTCACCCCCGCGTCGGAGGCCGAGCCGGTGTACACCATGGTATCCGCCGACAGGGTATAGCGCCCCTGATCCTTCAGGTAAAGGTAATAGGCCTGCTTGCGCTCCACCGGCGCGGTGATGGACGAGGACTCGTCGGGCAGCAGGGTGACAAACTGCCCTTCCTTGTCCAGCAGGGCCCACCCACGCTTGCCCATCAGGGCCTGGTCCACCGGCCCGGCGCACGGGTAGGTGCGGGTGTTCTCCCCTTCCGCCACCACCGCCCAGCCTTCCTGGCCGTTCATGGAGGCGTCGGCGGTGAGCAGGATCGCGCCCTCCTTCAGCTCGCCCAGCTCCTTGGCACAGGGCTCCTCCTTCCCCTTGGCGGGGATGGTCAGCATATTGTAAAACAGCAGCGCGGCCTGCCCCCGGGTGATGGGGTCGGAGGGTTGATCCACCGTCAGGCCGCGGTCCAGCCCCAGCAGGGCGGCGGTCTCCACCGCGCTGTGGGGCCAGGCCCGGTTGGCCTCCGCCCCGTACTCCAGGATGCGCAGGGCCAGGGTGGCCGCTTCCTGGTAGGTGACGGTCTGGTCGGGGCCGAACTTGCCATTGCCCAGCCCCAGCATCAGCCGCACGCCGGATTCCTTGGGCACCTCGGTGGTGGCGGCCACGTTTACATAGCCCCTGGCCCAGTGGTTTTTGCCCATATCAGCGAAAATGGTGCGGTACGCCTGGGCCTGGGCCTGCTCCCCCATGCCCAGCAGCTCCACCGCCATCTTGCAAAGCTGCGCCCGGGTGAGGTGCCCCTCGGGGGAGAACTTCCCGTCCCCCGTTCCCCCCACCACCCCCAGGGCGGACAGGGTATCCGCCGCCAGGGACATCCGGGAATCCTCCACGTCCAGGAAGCGGACGGCGTTGCCGGGCAGCACCATCAGCGAAAGCAGCGCCGCCAAAGCCAACAGCAGGGACAGCGCACGTTTTTGTCTGGTCAGTCTCATAATGTCGTTCCTCCTTATTCCGCCCGCAGGGCATCCACCGGCTGGAGGCTGGACGCCTTGATAGCGGGGTACAGCCCAAACAGCACCCCCAGCACCACCGAGAAGGTGAACGCCCCGATGGTAATCATGGAGCTGGGCCACAAAATCATGCCCTGGAGCAGGAATTTCCCCGCGATGAGCGAGCCCATGCAGCCCAGGCCGATGCCGATAAGCCCCCCGATGCCACAGATCACCGCCGCCTCAATAAGGAATTGGACGATGATGCTCCGGCGCTCCGCGCCAATGGCCTTGCGGATGCCGATCTCCCGGGTGCGCTCGGTGACGGTGACCAGCATGATGTTCATGATGCCAATGCCGCCCACCAGCAGGGAGATGCCCGCGATGGCCCCCAGCACCAGCGACTGCATCAGATTGGCCTGCTCCATCTCGCTGGTCCAGGTGTCGCTGCTGTACACGTTGGACCAACCGTTCTCTCCGTCGATGATAAACCCCTGGAGAAAGGTGCGCAGCTTGATGACGGCAAGCTGGGTGGACTTGGCATCCTTACCCTTGACGATGTACTGGTCCATCTGCTGGTTATTATTCAGGGAACGGTTGAAGGTGTAGGGCAGCAGGATGACGTTGTCCATGCTGCTGCCGCTGTAGCCGTCCAGCCCGAAGGATTCATACCAGCCCACCACCAGGAAAGGGGCGTCGTTGATAAAAATGGTCTCCCCCACCGGGTCTACAAAGTCGAAGAGCTGCTTTTTTGCCCCGGCCCCCAGCACACATACCCGGTTGGTCTTCTCGATGTCCAGGAAGGACAGTTCCCGGCCGCCCCCCAGGGTGTAGTTGTTGCAGACTCCATACTGGTCGGAGCCCAGCACCACCTGGAGGCGCTTTTCGTAATCGTCGTAATTTTGGGTGTCGAACATCTTGGCGTCGTACCTGATCTTCATGGAGTCCCACACCTGCATCTGGGGGGTGACTCCCAGCACCAGGTCGGGCATCGACATACAGTACTCGTACAGCAGGTCGGCCACGCTGCCGGAAGTCTCGTACCACATGTAGGCCTGGACTTCAATCTTGTTGTCGCCCATGGCCTCCCAGTACTCCATGTTCTTCTTGTTCTGTCCCTGGACCACCGACACCATGATGACCACCGAGGCCACGCCGATGATAATGCCCAGCATAGTGAGGAAGGAGCGCATTTTCTTGGACGCGATGGACTTGAAGGCCATCTTGAACGCCTGCATCAGGTTCACAGCCAGTCCACCTCCTGGTGCTTGTCGGATATGATCTTGCCGTCGGACAGCCGCACCACCCGGGGGGCGGTGGCGGCGATGCCGTCGTCGTGGGTGATGAGCAGGATGGTGGTGCCCTCCCGGTAGAGCTGCTGGAGTATGCCTAGCACGTGCCGCCCCGTCTTGGAGTCCAGCGCGCCGGTGGGCTCGTCCGCCATGATGATGGGGGGATGGGTGGCGATGGCCCGGGCAATGGCCACCCGCTGCTGCTGGCCGCCGGACATCTGGCTGGGACGGTGATGGGCCCGGCCATCCATCCCCACCCGGGCCAGGGCGTCCATAGCCAGCTCCTCCCGCTCGAAGATGGACGTGCCCCGGTAGATCAGGGGCAGAATCACGTTGTCCAGCGCGTCCAGGTCCTGGAGCAGGTTATAGCCCTGGAAGATGAAGCCGATCTCCCGGTTGCGGATGCGGGCCAGCTCCCGGTCCTTGAGGGAGGTGACCTGGGTGCCGTTGAGGATATACTCCCCCCGGGTGGGCACATCCAGGCAGCCCAGCACGTTCATCATGGTGGACTTGCCTGAGCCGGACGCCCCCACAATGGCCACGAACTCCCCACGGTTGATCTGGAGGGACACGCCGTCCAGCGCCCGCACCTCGCTCTCCTGCCCCTCGTTATAAATCTTATAGAGATCCTTAATGTCGATGAGCATGGCGCCACCTCATCCGATCATCATTCCGCCGCCCATGCCGCCCTGCTGGTTCGGGTCGGTGTAGCTGATGAACACCATGTCGCCATCTTCAATGCCGGACTTGATCTCCACCTGTTTGGCGTCGCTCAATCCGGTCTCCACCAGCACAGGCCAGTAGCCCTCCTCGGGGGTGGGCACGCCCACAACGGAGGCGTCCAGCTCAATAGCGTTGTCGGGGCGTTCCGCCCGCTGGACGAATACCACGGTCTGCTTGTTCCCCTCCGCGTCCAGCACCGACTTCACCGCGATGGTCTGCACCAGAATGCAGTTGTCCGACTGGCTGGTGACCATGGAGTAGTCCAGCCACGCGCCCGCATACAGGCTGCCGTCGTAGTTGTCCACCTCCAGGGTGACGGGGTAGGTGGACATTCCCTGGCCCACCTCGCCCTGCATGGCCACGTTGGTGACGGTGCCCACAAAAGAGCCTCCGTTGTAGTCGGACAGGGTAATCATGTCCCCCAGCTTGATAAAGCCGATGTTTCGGTCGTCCACCTGGATAGTCACCGTCATGACGGTGGTGTTCTGGATGGTGACCACCGCGTCCCCCGCCTTTACCTCGCCGCCCTCGGCGATGGTGCAGGAGATAATGGTGCCGTCGATGGGGGCGGTGGCGTTGAGGGCGTCCACGGCCGCCTGGGCCTCGTTCAGCCGCTCCCGGGCGGCGGTGAGCTGCTCGTCCAGGCTCTCCGAGCCCATGGTGAGCAGGGCCTGCCCGGCGGACACACGGGCGTGGTTATGCAAATTGCTGCTCACCAGCGGCCCGCCCGCCTTGGTGGTCAGCTTCCGGCTCTCGCTGTACTCCGTCTTACCCTGCTCATAGGGGAAGATGGGCAGCCCGTCCCCGTCGGTGAGCGAGGCGGTGACATCCATGCCGGCGGTGAGGGTGCCGGGGTTTTCAAAGGTGATGACCGCCTCGAAATAGACGCCCCCCTCGGGGGTGATGAAGCTCACCTTATTGACCTCCTCCACCACGCCTTCCCCGGCGTACATCACCGCGGGGACGGACACCTGGGCGGTCTTCCCCGTCCAGATCTCGTCCTCATAGGCATAGCTGAAATAGAGGGACAGCTTCAGCCTGGTGTCGTTCACCAGGGTGGCCACCTCCGCGCCCTCCCCCACGTTGTCGCCGGGCTGGAACTCGGCCACGTCCATCAGCTTGCCCGCGAAGGGGGCGGTCAGGGTGAGGTTGGCCAGCTTGGTGTTGAGCGAGTCCATCTGCTGCTGGGCGGTGGCCAGCGCCTCCTGGGCCGCCTGGCTGTACACGGAAAACAGGGGCTGGCCCGCGCTCACCACGTCCCCCATGGCCACCAGCACCTGTTCCACGGTGCCGTTGGCGGGGATGGTGACGGTGGCCGTCTCCTTGGCGGTGGCGTTGCCGCTGCCCTCCACGGTGCTCTGGATAGAGCCTATGTAGGCCGGTTCGGCGTAGATGTCCCCCAGGGAATCGTCCTTGCGGAACACCAGGAGCCACATACCGAATATGATTCCGCCCAGCAGCGCCGCCGCCGTCACAACGGCGATGATGCGCTTGACCAGCTTTTTCTTTTCCGCCGCGGTGCGCACCTTCTTTTTGGGGCTTGGGGCCTCCCAGGGATCCTGCGGCGGGGCCTGCCCCGGGGCGGGGGCTTCCGCCGCCTCGGGGGCGGAAAGCGGCTGCTCCAGCTCTTCCTGGTCCTGGGCCGGGGCCTCTGGTATCTTGAGATCGGGCATACTATCGTTCCTCCTGTCGTCGGGCTGAAAACGGACGTCCCACGGGCGGGACGCTTGTTCGCAGTTCCCAGTATAACGGGAACGGGCTGGAAAAACAACAACAATCCTGTAACAATTCCGGGTTTCAATCTTTAGATTCCTTTAAATTTTTCCAGCCCCTCTCTTTTTATATACCCCGGACGGCCCCGTTTGGTTGCCGCAAAACCGTCCCGGATACGCAAAAAGGCCGGCGCCGAAGGGCTCCCCCGCACAAGGACAACAACAAAACTGCCGCTCGGAGCAGCGCAATCCCGCCAAAATGGAACGCTAGATAAACGGGAAGCCGGTGCAAAGAAACACGATTCCAATCTCCTCTATAAATTAACTACACGGTCTATTATATAAAAACAGACCGTGTAGTCAATGTGAGATTATGGCCTGCAAACTGACCCGATTGGGAGAAACCGGCTGCTATGTGTGTCCGCGATGCCGCGTTGCTTTGCCTTGCCCGGCGAAAAAATTCCTTGCCGCTGGGCATATTGCCAATTTTCAAACGGCGCCTAGTCGATTTGCTCAGCTTTTCTGCCACTCTGCTGCTGTGACGATTCAAGGGTATCTCAATACTTTATCCAAGGCCCTCATTAAAATATCAATGTCAACCGGCTTTGCGATGTGTCCGTCCATCCCACTGCGCAGAGCCTCCTCTCTGTCCTCATCAAAGGCGTTGGCCGTCAATGCCAGAATTGGAATCGACGCCAAGGCTCGGTTTTCCAGCTTTCGGATCGTCTTTGCCGCCTCATGGCCATTCATGACCGGCATTTGAATGTCCATCAGAATGGCTTGAAAATATCCCGGGCTGGATGCCTTCAGCGTATCCACGGCGGCTTTCCCGTCTCCTGCTACTTCCACCGAGAAACCTGCTTCTTCCAAAATGGCGGTGGCAATTTCCTGGTTCAACTCGTTATCCTCCACCAGCAGGATGCGGCCTGTGCGGGAGTCCACCCGCCCGCCGGCATTCTTCGGAACCCGCTCACCGCTGTGCAGGCGGAGATCAAGGAAAACCGTACACTCGGTTCCGACGCCCTGCCTGCTCGCCACTGTGATCGTGCCCTTCATCATGTCTACTATGTTCTTTGTAATCGACATACCCAGGCCCGATCCCTGGATGCCGCTGATCGTGGAATTGCGTTCCCGCTCAAACGGCTCGAAGATGTGGGATACAAACTCTTCGCTCATGCCGATGCCAGTATCCTTGATGCGGAACTCATAATTTGCAAAGCCTGCCGGAGCATCCTCCTTTTCTATGATCCTCAGGCCGACCGTGCCCCCCACCGGCGTGTATTTTATGGCGTTGCCCAGCAGGTTCAACAGGACCTGCTTCAGCCGTATCCTGTCACAGCAGATTTCCTCATGCCGGATGTCCGCAGCGTTCAAACGCAGTTCCAGCTGTTTGGCCTGGACATCCTCTTGTACGCTGCTGCGAAGTTCGTTCAGAATGTCCGGCAGATTGCAGGGCTCTTCCGTCAAGTGGATCTTCCCGCTCTCAAGATTGCTCATGTCCAGGATATCGTTGATCAAGTTCAGCAGGAGACCGCTGGAAGTCTTGATCTTTTCAAGATATCCCGCCACTTGGTCCAGCTGGTCTATGTGGGTGATCGCCAGGTTTGTAAAGCCAATAATCGCGTTCATAGGGGTGCGGATGTCGTGGGACATATTGGAAAGGAAGGTACTTTTCGCTTTGTTGGCCCGGTTCGCCAAAGCCAGCGCGTCCTCCAGAATGGCGTTTTTTTCCCGGTCGCTGCGGGTCTCCTCGTCCACACTCCGAAACCCCAAAACAACACTGTGGTTCTTGCTCCACTCGCCTACGCGGGCGACCTTCATCTGGAAATACCGCAGCTCACCGCAGCAGGTGGTACGGTAGTTGACAGAGCAGATCGGTCGGTCCGCCAGCACCCGCTTCAGATAGTCCCGTCCCGCGGCCTTTCGCAGAATATCTTTGTCCTCCTCATAGACACCTGCTTCTATGTAACGGTCTATACAGTGCTCCAGAGACAGCGCACTGGAAAAGATACGCTCCAACATGCCGTTTTTGCATTCGCCCATCCGCAGGACATGACCGCTCCCGGTGTCCAGATCGAAAAAGCATACAAGGCTGTATTCAATGCCGAGGGCAGAGATCAACTCCAGCTGGCGCTTCTCCGCTTCCATCCGCTCCTGCTCCTCCTGGAGCTTTTTGGTCGTATAGTCCAAAACATACCGCTGGTAAAAGCGTTGACCATCCTTCTCTATGAGCTTGATATTTCCCATGACATGAAGGATTTTCCCGTCCTTATGCTGGACGCGGTACTCTATGCTGGCGTTGTCTCCCGGCTCCGTCAGCGAGGCAATCTTTTCTCTGATCCGTATCCTGTCTTCATCAAATACAGATGGCGCGGTCATATTGAATCCATCCCGCTCCAGATCGGCCTGGGACGCATAACCGGATATCTCCAACGCGGCCCGGTTGATGCTGATGATATGAGAGCCGTCCAGGGTATGGCACATCACGCCGCAGTCCATGGAGGTAAAAATAGTTTCCAGCGTTTGATTTTTGCGAATCAATTCCTGCGCATACGCTTGTTCTTTGGTCACATCGATTCCAATGCCCACGGTACCCATCACGCTGCCGTCCAGGTCATACAGCGGGGACTTGTATGTGGTGAGTATCCGCTGCTCCCCGCAGGCTTGGATGGCCTCCTCCGAGACACGGGTTTGCCGTGTCTCCATGACAATGCGCTCCGACTCGATACAGGCGGGATCATCCCGCTCCACGTCCCAGATGTAGGCGTGGCCCCGCCCCTCCACCTGGGCCTTGGTCTTGCTTACCGCGGCGCAGAAACTGTCGTTCACTTTCTCATGGATTCCGTTTTTGTCCTTGTACCAGACGAGATCCGGCGAGCTGTTGATCGCAGTCTCCAGATATTGGCTTGTCTGCCAGTGATCCATGCGGCGCTTGCGGCTTTGCTGCCAACGCAGGAAGTGGAAACACAATTCCGAATCGGGCATGGGCAGAGTCCAGATATCCGCGATCTCGGGCAGGAGATCCGTGAGGCTTTCCGATTGCCCCTCCTCCAGCATCAGGATCAATTCCGCTTCCGGGCGTTTTCCCGCTGCCAGCACCCTGGCGGCTTGCGCTGCCTCCACACCCCGCAGATCGGCCCAGATCGCATCTGCTTTTGCGGCAAGAGCGGGGTTTAATTCCCGGCTTTCAAAGAACTCATGGGTAAACGCCGTCAAAGGCGGCATCGCCCGGAAAAGCTCAAATAATTTTTTCTCTTGCCCAAAGAAATAAAACCGCATATGGCAATGATACATGATCCTTCTCCTCCCAAGAGAGCTTTTCGAACAAAAATGGTGATACCCATGCGTCCTAATGGGGCCGCGACAAACAGAGCGGCGCCTCTTATGCCAGATATTTGCCCAGAACGCTCAAAAAGAGCTCGATGTCCAGCGGCTTTGCAATATGTGCGTTCATACCGCACTTCAAAGCATTTTCCCGGTCCTCCTCCATCGCGTTTGCCGTCATGGCGATTATAGGCATCGTTTTCACATCCTTCCGAGGCATGGCGCGAATGGTGCGTGTTGCCTCATAGCCATCCATGATCGGCATCTGCACGTCCATCAGGATGGCGTCGTAATAATATTCCCCAGCCTGACGCACCATGGCCACCGCGTCTGTGCCATCGGGCGCGGCCTCCACTGAGAACCCGGTTTCCTTCAGGATTGCTTCGGCGATCTCACGGTTAAGCTCGTTGTCCTCTACCAGCAGGATCCGCTTGCCGCTGAAGTCTGCCTCCGTCCAGGAGGATTCCTCTTTTTTCGCGATCAGGTTATTGGCGATCAATAAGGCGGACTTCAGATCGGACATGAACAGCGGCTTGGCACAGAACGCGGTAATGCCCGCCTGCTTTGCCTCTTCCTTGATATCTGTCCAATCGTAGGCGGTAAGAACGATGATCGGGGCTTCCTGCCCGATCGCCGCGCGAATACGGCGTGCGGTCTCGATTCCGCTGAGTTCGGGCATTTGCCAGTCAAGGATATAGGTATGGTAGGAGTCTCCCTCGCTGCAGGCACTTTTGGCCCGATAAACCGCTTCCTTGCCAGAGGTGGTCCATTCCGCCCGCAGTCCGATCTGTTTGAGCATTCTGGACACGCTCTCACAGCTGTCGCAGTCATCATCCACCACAAGCGCCCGCAGGCCCTCCAGTTCTTTGATCTTAGCTGCGTTTTTCTCTACGTCCTGGAGCTTCAAACTCAATTCTACCCGAAATTCGCTGCCTTTCCCCTTCTCGCTCTGGACGCTGATGGTTCCGCCCATCATGTCCACGATATTCTTGGTGATTGCCATGCCAAGACCAGTGCCCTGGATGCCGGATTTGGTGGCGCTGGCCTCCCGCTCAAAGGGCTCAAAGACGTGTTCCGCGAACTCCGGAGTCATTCCGATACCATTATCCTTGATTGTAAAAACATAATCTCCATAACCATGGCGGAATGTGGTCTGCTGGCGGATCCGAAAGCTCACCATCCCGCCTGCCGGGGTATATTTCACGGCGTTGCCCAGCAGATTCACAAAGACCTGGCTCAGCTTCAGCGCATCTGCCACCACATCCTCATTGGCCACATCAAAGGTGTCGATAAACAGCTCCAGCTGCTTGGCCTTTACCTGGGGTTGAATGATATTGACCAGATTGTGGGTCAGCTCCGAGATGTTGCAGTCCTGCTCGTTGATCTGTACCTTGCCGCTCTCGATACGGCTCATGTCCAGAATATCATTGATTAAACTGAGCAAATGGTTGCTGGAGCCCAAAACTTTCTGTAGGCAGTCCCGGACTTGGTCCCGATCGTCAATGTGGCTGACAGCAATGGTGGTAAAGCCAATGATTGCGTTCATAGGGGTGCGGATATCATGGGACATATTGGAAAGGAAGGTGGTCTTGGCTTGGTTGGCGTGCTGAGCCTGCATCAAAGCCTCCTGAAGCG
This sequence comes from uncultured Oscillospiraceae bacterium, assembly GCA_910588105.1. Classification (GTDB taxonomy): domain Bacteria; phylum Bacillota; class Clostridia; order Oscillospirales; family Oscillospiraceae; genus Enterenecus. The sequence goes on from CAJUQD010000015.1 coordinate 30,616, forward strand.
CCTGGGTCTGCTCCCGCTGCTTCTGAACTTGATCCGTGATGTCTTTGCACACCACCATGACCATAACGTCCCCGTTGCGCTCATCCTTGCTCATAATAAAGGACTGGCGCATACACATTTGCCGTTCTTTGGCGGCCCACCACCAATAGTCCGCTGTGATCTCCGGCTCCCCCTGCTCAAAGCGCTGCTTTAACCGCTCTAAATCAACGAACGAAGCATAGTCCTCCCGTGACTCCTCCAGTACAAAAGCTCCCAACCGCTCAAAGCAGGTCGAGGCGGCGCATGGGGCGTTCAGGTCCAGCATCTTCAAAAGAGAAGCCTGCTGGCCGTCCACGGTGAACATCACATCCTGCTCGATCAAATTCTGCGTCAGGTTGAATTCAAATGTGCAAATGGCCGAAGCGGTGATGGCGATCCGATACTGCCGTTCTTTGCGGTTCGCCACAGAGATCTCCGCTTGGGCCAGCCGCTCTTTCTCCTGCAGCCCGGTGATGTGCTCCTGACTCTCCTCCAGCAAACGCCGCCGCTGCCTCTGCGCCTGGATCAAGAGGATCAGAATATAGATGGTAAACAGGCCAACCAGAATCACCTGCAAGATCATTCCTGTTTGGTTGGCGGTCCGTACCATCGCCTGCGTCACGCTCTGCGGAAATGCCTGCACTAATATGTACTCGCTATTGGGAATGCCGACTACGCACAAATTGTCTGTTTTGCTCCCCGAAGCACAGATGAATCCCGCTTCATCCAGGCCCTGACGAAACACCTCCCAGGCGCTTTCGGCAGTCTCGGCATCAATATAGCCGGAGTCACACAGAGCATCCAGAAGGGGCTCGTCGTAGCGTTCGGCAGTAGATGAGGCGATCACAGTTCCATCCAGGGCACATAAAAAGCCGTCTGCCGGCGTATCAAAATAGCTGGCGGAGAGCATTGACTTCAGGTAATCCTCCGCAAGATACAAGCCCAGGATCACCCCGACTGGTTCATCCTGATACAGGATAGGAGCGTAAGATACGGTCATCATCCTGCCCGTCAGCCGGGATTGCAGGATCTCCATGCCGCTCTCTCCCCGCATCCCGTTGATATAATAGCCTCGGTCGCTGCTGTCGATTGTCTCCCCATTGGAGGTCATGTAGACACCGTTGGCATCGGTAAAGCAGATGGCGTCAAAGACCGCGTTTTCCTCCAGCCCCTTTAAAAAGCCAACATCGATCTCTGACCTTCCTTGGTCGGAACTGAGCAGGTAAGCATAGTTACGTACCCGCAAAAGAGTATTGTCAAACTCGCTTTCGATCCGCTGGGCCATCTGCCGGGAGGAGTCCAACGCGTAATTCAGATTTTGATGTTCGATCCGCTGCCGGGTCGTGATGGAGTACCATTGAAACAACAGAACGATTGCAATCAGCAAAACTCCTGTGTAAACGATGGTTTTCCGGGCCTTTCTCGGCGTTTGCATGGATGTTCCCTCCTGAACGGTCGCCTCACTCGTTGCAGCCAGATAAAATCCGGCCGCCGAGCGAGTGGTAGAAGGTGCGCATGCCCCTACGTTTTTTGCTTCTGTTGAGGCATAATGTTTTCTGTATTGTACCACAAATAGCCGCGAATTGTCCAGTTTTACAAGGCGGCTATTATGATTGGCGAAAGGGCAGCAATTGTAAATGATTGCTGCCCTTTCGCCAATGCTATGCGTCCGTTCCTCGAAAGTCAGTTGAGCCGGAACTTGTGCACCATGTTATTCATCAACAGCGATTGCTCCGACAGCTCCTGAGCTGTGGCCGCACTCTGCTCGGAGGTGGCCGAGGTGCTTTGAACAATAGAAGATATTTGTTCGATCCCCTCTGTGACTTGAGCGATCGCGGTGGTCTGCCCACTTATAGCTACCACCACCGCGCTCATTTTGGAGGTCACATTGTCCGCAATAGAGCTGGTTTCATCCAGCGATTCTGTCACTTTCCCAAATACTTGGCCGCCCTCCGCAACGGCGGAGATGGACCCCTCGATCAGTTCCTTGGTGGCTTTGGCCGCCTCGTCCGATCTGGAGGCCAGATTGCGCACCTCATCGGCCACTACGGCAAAGCCCTTGCCTGCGCTGCCTGCCCGAGCCGCCTCCACAGCAGCGTTCAGCGCCAAGATATTGGTCTGGAACGCTATATTTTCGATCGTATCAATGATTTTGCTGATCTCAGCGGAGGAGCCGGAGATCTTCTGCATCGCGGTGTTCAGCTCTTTGACATAATCCACACAGGCCCCCAGCCGCATTCCTACCTGAGTCACAAACTCTCCCGCCTCTTCTGCAGCAGAGGAAGTTTGATTTGCGTTTTCCGCAATGCTGGCGGCAGTGGCAAAGAGCTCCTGGACGGCGCTGGCCTGCTCTGTGGCTCCCTGATTCAAGCTTTGCGCACCTTTAGACACCTGCACCGAGCTGCTGGCCACGGCTTCGACGGACTGACTTATCTGGGCAAGCATATCCCGCAGGGAATTGTGGATCTCCTTGATGGACTGTTCGATGGCCGCAAAATCCCCCAGGTATGTACGGGTGATATTTTCCCGGAAATCTCCCTGCGCCATCTTGCCCAGGTGATGGGAGGCGTCCTGCACTACGTCATTCAGCCGGAGGATCGTTGTATCCAAAGCCTTGGTCAGCTTGGCGGTCTCATCCCGCGATCTGACCACCGGGGTTGGAGTTTGCAGATCGCCGTCCGCCAGCGTTTCCAGCCGGGACACGCAGGCCTGGATGGGCCCGGAAATGGACCGGCCCACCTTGACTGCCACAGGGAAGGTGGCCAGCACCACAAGGACCACCACCAGGACCGTCAGCATGAGGCTGCGGTCCAGTGTGGATTTAAATTCCCGCTGACTGGTCTCAATAGCGATGCTCCACTCCTGATAACCGCCAATAGGGGCAAAGCCAACGAATTTATTGTCGCCATAAAAATTATAGGCGCCGAAGCCGGTCTCTCCCTGGAGCATACGCTGGTTCACTGCGGCCACATCCGCCACGCTGGGATCCGTTTTTGCGGCCTCGATCATATTGGACCCCGCCTCCACGACAGAGGCATCCCGATGGCCGATGACATTTCCCCTGTTGTCCAGCACATAGGCCACGCCATCGCTGCCCATAGACAGATTGGCCACGATGTCCGACAGGAAGTCCGCACTGATCCCGCCATAGACCACCCCGTCAAAGCGGCCATCAGTGATGATGGGGACCTCCAGCAAAAAGATCATCTGACTTCCGTCGTTCATAATATCAGAGATGTAAGGCTGCATGGTGGCTTTGCACTGTTGAAAATAATCCTCCTCCGCATAACTGTAGCCTGTGGAGGAAAAGCCGCTGGCGTCTATTTTCCCGGTGTAAAGAAACCCGTTCCGCTGGGCAATATCCTCCCGGACGGCTACCAGCTCCTGGGCCATGGGATCGGAGTTTCGAAAAATATCCGAGGCGGCGGCCTCCTGGAGCGCCGTCCAGTAGTTCCCCATCTTCCACTCCACCGCGTCTGCGGCCATCTGTGTAGTTGGTCCCAGGGTCTTTGTCATAACGTCATCAATCCCACTGGCGTTCAGCAGGGCTGTGATCACACCGATCAGCACTGAGCCAACCAGCACCACCGACAACATACTGACTTGAATTTTTGATTTGATCGACTTCATGCGTTATTTCCCTCTCGTCTGACTTTGATTCTGGGCCGGAGAGACAGGCTTGCCGGCAGATGCCCAGACCAGGGTCCGTTTCCAGCCCAAAATATATTAGCATAAAGATTCAAAATGTCAATCCACTTTATGTTCCGCCGCGCCTAAGCTTTCAGGATGCCTTTTTATAGATGTCAGGAGCTGAACGGTGGCCGCGCCCAAGCCTGCGCGAGTATGGATATCGGCCTGGGCCGCCGAAAAAATGACAAAAAACGGGTTTATAAATTAGGCTTGATTTTCCCGGAGGATTCATTTAAAATAGCCTAGTAAACGCTGGATCATACGAACTGGAGGGCTGCTCATATGCATCATAATATGCAGAAACGCGTCTTAGTGGTAGACGACGATGATATGAACCTGATGAGGACCAAACGGATTCTGGGCATTGAATACGATGTGTTCTTTGCCAGCTCAGGGATTGAGGCGCTGGACACGCTGAAGCGCGAACCAATGGATCTGGTCCTTTTGGATATTGAGATGCCAAAGATGGACGGCTTTGAGACCTTTGAGCGTATGAAAGAGTTTGCCGCCGAGACCCCCGTAATCTTTTTGACTGCATCGGGACAGGAAGGCGATGTGGTCAACGCGATCCGGCTGGGCGCGGTAAATTACCTGAAAAAGCCCTTTCCCCCGCAGGAACTGCTCAACAGGGTCGCTCAGGAGCTTGATGAAAAATGAGGGCGGTGGAACAGACGAGCAGGCATCTTCTGCTGGCTGTTATCACCACAGCGTTCAGTGGGATGCTGAGTTTGGTCACTGTCGTTATGGCATGGGAGCTTTGGACCGTTCCCCTGATGGCGGCCGGCTGTTTCAGCGTATGGCTGCTACACATCGCGAAGTTCGGTTCGGACGCGCTTTACGAAAATCTCTGCGCGGGTTTGGTGCTGCTGGAGTTCTTTTTCTTTGGTGTACACGAAGCCAGCCTTTTTGATGTGCCCGCCGTGGCCTGCATCGTCATTCTCGCGCTGTTCATGTTGAACAAAACGTGGGTACTGTATGTGCTTGAGATCCTTTACGCGTTGGCGTTATTGTACCATGCGCTGATCCTCCGCACTATTTCTTTCGATATCGGGTTCCGAGATGTTTTCCACCTGGGCCTGGGGGCCATCGTGACCCTTGGCGGGGCGGCGCTGGCGGGATATTGGATCAAGCAGCGCAATATCCAGCGGAAGTGGTATGACCATGTATTTTGCGAGCTGGAAACAACCGGGAAGCAGAACGCGGTTTTTTTATCGAATGTGTCCCATGAGCTCCGCACACCCATCAATATGGTGATCGGGATCAGCGAGGTGGCGCTGGGAAAAGAACTTTCCCCAGATATCCGAGCGGATATGGATTCCATCAAGCTGGCGGGGAAACGCCTGTCCAACCAGATCAACAATATGCTGGATTATACGGAGATCGTGGAGGGGACGCTGACGCCGGCCAAGGAAGAGTATATGATCACTTCCGTACTGAACGACGTGATTACCATGACCGCGTTGCAGAGCAACCGGCAGCATCTGGAGATCGTGTTTGATATTGACCCGAAGGTCCCGGCGGTCCTGGTGGGGGACGCGGAGAAGATTTCCCATGTGCTCAAGATCCTGGTGGAAAATTCCATCAAATTTACAGAGGAGGGCGGTGTTAGCGTCCGCATCGGATACCGCCGGGAGAGCTACGGCATCAATTTGATTATAGACATCCGGGATACGGGCATCGGTATGACAGATTCCCAAATGCTGCAAATGTACAACGACTTTTACCAGGCCGATTCCGGAAGCAGCCGTTTTGCAGGCGGCCTTGGCCTGGGGCTTCCCATCGCCCGGGGGCTTCTCAACGCCATGGGCGGATTTATCCATTTTGAAAGCAAGGGGCAGCAGGGCCTGCACGCCCGTATCGTGATTCCCCAGGGCGTAGTGGATGACCGGCCATGCATCGTGCTCGACCATGCCAGCCAAGCGTGCGTCGCGTGCTATTTCAGGCCGGAGCGCTATAGCTGTGACGAGGTGCGCGGGTATTATGACGGTCTGATCCAGAATTTGCTGGAGGGGCTTGGCATCAACGGCTATCAAACCCACAATTTCGAGGGATTGCTCAAATTACAGCGCAGCCATGACCTGACCCATGTGTTTATTGCCCAGTCGGAATACGAGGAAAACCGGGCTTATTATGAAGAACTGGCGGATAGATTTCAGGTCGTTGTCATTGCGGAGAAAGAATTCACTTTGCATAGCGGAAGCAGACTGCTTATGATACATAAGCCTTTCTCCGCGCTTTCCGTCGCGAATCTCTTGAATGGTGAGATGGGTGCGCGGGGGTTTGCGGAGGATCAGGCCGCAGGCCGGAAGCCTTTTACCTGCCCAGGCGTCCGGGCGTTGGCGGTGGACGATGAGGAAATGAATCTGGTCGTTGCCAAAGGTGTGCTGGGAAGCTATGGGATTGAGGTGGATACCTGCCTGAGCGGGCGGGAAGCTGTGGCGCAATGCGACATCGTTTCTTATGATATCATCTTTCTGGACCATATGATGCCAGGATTTGACGGCGTGCAGACCCTTAAAAAGATACGGGAGCTTCAAAACGGCGCCTATCAGGACTTGCCGGTGATTGCGCTGACCGCCAATACCGTCAGCGGCGCCCGGGAGATGTTCCGCAGTGAAGGATTTACGGAATTCGTTCCCAAACCCATCGAACGCACCGTTTTGGAGCGGGTGCTACGGAGAGTGCTGCCCAAGCGCTTTATCCAGTATGGTGAAGGGATCGGGGCGAAGGATGAGGCTGAGAGCAGCGCGCCAGCTGCTTCGGACCTAGGGCAGAAGGCGGCGCTTGACAGCAGCCCCTGGACTGAGGGGCATACGCAGGCTGCCAAAGAGATTTCTCAGCCGGAAACATCTGCGGACGAATCGGAGATTCCATATGACCGGCTGGCCCAGGCCGGTATCAATGTGGAGATGGGGCTGAATTACTGCGGCGGGGACAGCGGCTTTTTCCGTCAAATGCTACAGATGTTCCGGGATCAGAGCAAAACAAAAAAGGCGGAGATCGTTTCCCTGTACGAGGAGGCCAATTGGACGGATTATGCGGTAAAGGTCCACGCGCTCAAGAGCACGTCGCTGACCATCGGCGCGGAGGACCTGTCCGCACAGGCAAAAGAGCTGGAGCTGGCAGGAAAGCAGGGGGACGCGGACTTTATTCGGACACACCACAAGGCGCTTCTGAGCGCGTATGATACGCTCTGCGCACAGCTTGCCGGAATATGATCGGCCCCAAAGATCCCGGCAAACCCCCATGTTTGGTAAGGAGTAGGAGATCGTGTGATAAAAAAATGGTTTGCTATCATCTTTGACCATAAGGTCAGTTTGCGTGAGCGCATGTTTCGCATTGTGACGGCCATATGCATGGTCGCGCTGATATTTACCCTGCCTATGGGCAGAAGCGTCATAAACATTGTGATCCTGGCACTAAGTCTGGGGATTATCGCGGCAATCGTTCGAGTAAGCATCCGAAAGAGGTGTGTCCAAACGGGGGCCACGGCCATTGTGGTCCTGCTGCTTGCGCTGTTTCCATTTACATTTTTTACCGCAGGAGGCTTTTACAGCGGGGTGCCCGAGTGGTTCGTGCTTTGCTTTATCTATGTCTGCATCACCTTGCAGGGAAAGCGTATGTCCATGTTTTTTGGGCTGTGCACGGCGGAGACGCTGCTCTGTTATGGCATCGCGTTCTATTTCCCGGAATTGGCCACCCTGAACACCCAGGAGCGCTCCTTTTTCGATTCCGCTTTCTCCATGGTCATGGTGGGGCTGCTTACCAGCGTTCTGCTCATGTTCCTGAATCGGATGTACGAAGAAGAAAACGCCCTCACCCAGCAGCAGAAAAAGGAGATTGAGGAGCTGAATCAGGCGGAGAACAATTTTTTCTCCAGCATGAGTCATGAGATCCGCACCCCCATCAATACGATCATCGGGCTGAACGAGATTACCCTGCGGGGCGATATTCCGCCGGATGTGGCGGAGAACGCCCGAAATATCCAGGGCGCCAGCAAGCTGCTGCTCACGTTAATCAACGACATCCTGGACATATCCAAGATCAAGTCTGGAAAGATGGAGATTATCAACGCCTCCTATGAAACAGGGGCCCTTTTTTCTGAGATCGTGAACATGATCTGGATCAAGGCAAAGGAGAAAAGGCTGGAGTTCAAGCTTCATATCGATCCCTCCATTCCAAGCATGCTCTGTGGGGATGAGGTGCGCATCAAGCAGATATTGATCAATCTGCTGAACAACGCGGTAAAATACACCAGCGAGGGCTCCGTGACCCTCTCCGTCCGCTGCGAGCGCCGGGGCGTCAACCGTGTGCAGGTCTGGTACTCTGTGGAGGACACCGGACAAGGAATAAAAAAGGAGAGCATCCCATACCTGTTCAACGCATTCCGACGGGTAGATGAGGAGAAAAATCGCCATATCGAAGGAACCGGGCTGGGATTGAGCATCGTCCATCAGCTGGTGGAGCTGATGGGCGGCGAAATTAGTGTGAATAGCATCTACACCAAAGGCTCAAAATTTATCGTCACGCTGGAGCAGGATATCGTGGACGAAAAAGAACTGGGGACCTTTACGCTGGCTTCCCGGGCTAAGCTCCACAATGAGGGATCCTACCGGCAGAGCTTTGAGGCGCCGGAAGCCCATATTCTGGTGGTGGACGACAACGACATGAACCTGATGGTGGTGGCCAAGCTGCTGTCAGCAACAAAAATTCAAATCGACACCGCCTCCAGTGGACTGGAATGCCTGAAGCTGACCCGAAACCACCATTACGACTGCATTTTGATGGACCATCTGATGCCGGAGATGGACGGGATCCAGTGTCTTCACGCCCTGCGGGTACAGCCAGGCGGTCTGTGTCAGGACGTGCCTGTGGTGGCGTTGACTGCCAACGCTGGCAGCGATAACCAGCTTCTCTACCGTAAGGAAGGGTTCAGCGGTTATCTGGCCAAGCCGGTCAGCGGCGCCCTGCTGGAGGCGGCTGTGCTGAACCTCCTTCCCAATGAACTTGTACGCTTGTATGAGGAACCTGGACAGTCAGAGCTGGAAAAGGATATTTTGATTTTCGACCAGGCCAAACGGCGTTCTGTCCTGATTACAACAGACAGCGTGTGCGACCTCCCGGAAGCCCTTATCAAAGAGTTTGGTATTTCGATCTGTCCCTATTATGTCTGTACAGCGGATGGCCGTTTTCTGGACGGCCAGGAGCTGGAGCCGGATGAGCTGTTGGCACACACAGCTAAAGGACTGAAGGGCCGCTCTCAGCCCCCTGATGTAGAGGATTACGAACGATTTTTTGCGGAGAAACTGACTCAGGCGCAGCACGTGATCCATATCACGATGGCAAAGCACGTCAGCGATGGATATCAAAACGCGCTTGAGGCGGCGAAATCCTTTGATAACGTCACTGTGATAGATTCCGGGCATCTCTCCAGCAGCATGGGTCTGGCGGTGCTTTGCGCGGCCCATCTGGCGGAGCATCATGCCGGAAAGGCAGAGATCGTGGCCTCGGTAAAACGGATGGAACGCTTTATTTCCTCCGCTTTTATCATAAATGACACTCATATGATGTGCCAGTCCGGACGCATACCGAAACGAGTACAGGTGCTTTGCGACGCGCTGCTGTTACACCCGGTACTTGTGCTGAGAAAAAGCAAAATGTCAGTAGGCGGCATAGCGGTGGGCGGCTTTACTCGTGTCGCGAAAAAATACGTCAGAAAAGTGTTTCAAGAGTCCAGAAGCATCGACCGGCGTATCCTGTTCATCACATATTCCGGCTTAGATGCGGATAAGCTCCGCTACATCCAAAATCTCGTGCAGCAGTACTGTCCCTTTGAACGGGTCTACCTGCAAAAGGCGTCCTCCGCCATCGCGAGCAACTGCGGCCCGGGTTCATTTGGTCTGCTGTTTATGCGGAAAGATGATGCGGCGGCATCCACAGTCCAGACAGAACGGCAGGGCGGCGCGGCGTAACCGGGATGATGCTGCCAGCCCGTATAAGGGCAACTAATAAAAACTGTTCATGATTTTTTGCGCCGCGCTTTTGCTCAGCGTCCCGATTCATCCTCGGGCAGCTTCGTGGCCTCCGCATCTCCAAGCCAAACCTAGCTGCCGGCGTGATCACTGGGGAAATAGACAAAATATTCCATTGGCTCACCGTTACCAGATCAGCTGGTAGCGGTGAGTTTTTATGCGACAAATTTTTGCTTATACTGTTGGATTCGGTCACTTACAGGGATTGGGTTCAGTGCGGGCTTGAAGTCGTTCAGGACTTCGTTCGGATTTCCATTGGTGAATGTCCATCAAAGCGCTCTTGGAATGGTCCGATCAAGATTTCTATGAACTATTTCGCTACCTGCACTGGCTATTGGCAGAGGTGGCGCAGGAGGATTCCTGGCGAATTACGGAGCCTTGCTACGCATTAGGGAAGCGCTGATTAAAGCAGTCGAAAATCCGGGAAACAGTCAAAAGGTGATGGTAAACGTCAAATAAAGGAGCATATTCGTGAGAGGCATCCTCGTTTTCCATACCCCATCCCACCTAAAGGGCGCAAAAACCTTGAGCGGGGGATAGAGAGCCGCCCGCCCTGGCAAGCATATACAGATTCGCGCTGGCGAAAAGCACGTGTAAGCGGTTAAGGTTCTTTCCCAGCCCTCTATAAACGGCCTTTCGGAAACCGAAGATGTTTTTCACGATCCGATAGGGGTGTTCCACTTTACAACGCACGGATGATTTTTGGTTTTCCATATACCGCTCCCAGTCAATGGCGTTATCTGAAACCTTGGGCAGCCGGCCTGGTCTGCGCTTGATACGGTATTCAATGGCAGAACGCTGGGGGCTGTTTCTGATTTCCTCCCGTTTCTCTATCCCAAGGCAGGTGCTATCCCCATAGACCACCTCGTCGTCTTCCCGCAGAAGCCCCGACGCCACAGCGATATCATGGACATTGTCAAGATGACCTTCGATGTGCTCTACGGCGCTATCAGCTGTATCGGAGGGAACATCCAGGAGGATAAAGAAACCCCCGGCAGGAAATCATAGCGTGATTCCTGCCGGGGTGCCTCCCCGAGTCGCAGATACCCCGGCAGGGGGAGGCCAATCCGGCGCCGGGCTTCCCCACCGTGGGTGTTTGCCATCACCGGCGGCAATCCCTCCGCCCTGCCATGGGCCGGACTGCCAGGGCGGCCCGCCACTCCCGCTGCTCCACCCGGGCCAGCTGCCCCCCGATGGGGGCCTGCAGGGCAAAGTCCTCCAGCTCCGCCGGCAGGCGGGGCTGGAAGCGCACCCCCATGGGCATGTCCGGGCCGGGCCGCAGCCCCGCCAGTTCCTCGATGACGAGCGCCACCGCCCCGCCGGGATCCGCCCAGCGCGGGCCGCCCCAGTCCTCCCGTGCGAGCAGGCGGTACAGGGCGCGGCGCTTTCCCAGCCGCCCCAGCCCGCGAAGGGCGAAGTACCACAAAAATGGCTCCCACCCCTGCCCCGGCCCCAGCAGCAGCCGCTCGTAGGCGTCCGCCCCCACCTGGGGCGTCAGGCCGAAACAGGCGGGATAGGCGTTGGCATCCACCGTGCAGCGGCTATCCCCCTCGCCCGCAGCAAACAGCTTGCGGTCCCAGCGCCAGAAGGCTTGCAGGAAGGCCGCCGCCACACGCCGGGATTCCCCCGCCTGGGGCATGCCCAGCAGCCGCTCCCCCCGCTCCTTCATCTTCAAAAAGCCGAACCACCAGGCGTTGACCACGGCATGGCAGCCCTCTCCCGGGCCGCCCGTCCCCTCCCAGTGCGCAGGCAGGTTTTCCAGCAGGCCGTCCGGCCTTCGATACCGGGAGAACTCCCCGGCGATCCCCTCCACCGCGCCCCGGCACTCCCGCAGGAAGTCCCGGTCCCCCGTAAAATCATACCCGGTCAGCGGCAGGGCGGGGAAGAGCAAGGCAAAGCCCCCCGCCTTCTCCCCCAGCGGCCCTGCGGCCATAACCTCCCGGATGTATTGGCGCAGCAGATCCGTGCGTCCTGTGAGCCACACCTGAGCCCGGGCGGTAACGGCCGCGTCCCCCAGGGCCTGCCCCCATCCCCGGCCGGACCAGTCCCGGTAGCCCTCCTGCGACCGGCGGCGTACCGCGTCTTTCCCCCGCGCGAAGATATCCTCCAGCCCGTCCCGTGGGCAGGACAGGGTGCAAAGCCCCCCGGGCATGGGGTAGTGCCGCTCCCACGCCCAGCACTCCCGGAGCGCCGGGCCGTCCCCCGACCCCAGCGCCTCCACATACCGAAAGGCCCGGCACCCCCGCTGGAGGAGGACGCTCTCCCCCTCCCCCAGAATCCACCGCTCCTCCCGGCCGGACGCCGCCCGGCCTGTTTCATCCAACTCCGTGCCGAAGCGCAGGGTGAGGCAATCCCCCGCCCGGCCTTGGGCTGCGGCGTGGAGGGTCCCCGTCCGCACCTGGCCGAAGTCCAGCAGCACGCCGCCGGGAACCAGGCGGGAGCAGACAGGCTCCACCCGCTCCCGCTCCAGGCCGGCGGCGGGCTGGGGGAGCAGCCTGTCATGCCTCCGCCGCTCCGGAACCATCCTGGCCCAGCCCCGGTCCCGGAACCGGGGCCGCTCCCAGCCCTGGGACCACAGGCGGCTGTCAAAGCCCCCTTCTTCCGGCCACGCCCGGCACAGCCGGTAGCGCCAGTCCTCGTCGCACCGGGCGCTCACCCGGCCCCCCCGGACAAACTGCACCCAGAGGGCGGGCCGCTCCACTCCGCCGCACCAGCCCATGTCCTCCTCCGCCCGGCGGCACAGGAGCAGGGCCACCGTCACCGTCCGCCCCCCTTCCACGGGGTATTCCTGGAAATAGCGGCAGCCCTCCCCTGCGGGCGCGGGGCCCTGCCCCAGCCATTTCCCGTCAAGCCATGCGTAATAATAGCCCCCGGCGCTCAGCCGCAGCATATGCCTGCCCGGCGGCAGCGCCGCCCGCCCCCGCACCAGCACGCACACATGGGGGGCCTGCTCCCAGTCCGGCAGCCGGGCGGCCATCCATCCGCCCCGCCGGTCCGTATCATAATATCTTCCCATACCGCTCCTTTACCAGTAGGGGTCCCAGTCCGCGCACAGGCGGGTGAGGGCCTCCATGTAATAGAAGTCGCCCCAGGAGGTGCACTCGTCCACCCCCTCGGGGAAACAGGTGTTATAAGGGCTCTTCTTGCTGTATGTACCGTGGAGGATGAGGCCCGTGCCCTTCATGGGGACAGGGACGGCGTAGTCTGCTGCCAGGCTGCCCACCATCTCCCGGGCCAGCCTCTCATACTCCGCCCCCTCCCCCGGGGGGAGGACGCGTGCCGCCTCCAGCAGGCCGCAGGCCACAATGGCGGCGGAGGAGGAGTCCCGTGGCTCGCCGCTGTCAGGCTGGAAGAGCATATCCCAGCAGGGCACTAGGTCGTCCGGCAGGCGGGTGAGGTAGAACTCCAGCGCCCGCTTGAATGTGTCCAGCGCCTTGGACTCGCCGGTATAGCGGTAGCTCAGGATGGAGCCGTACACCCCCCAGGCCTGCCCCCTGGCCCAGAAGCTGTCGTCCTTATAGCCCTGGCAGGTGCGGCCGTGGCCGGGGCGGCCGTCCTTGCGCATGTAGAATGTGTGGTAGGTGGAGCCGTCGGGCCGGAAGGAGTTTGCCATGCAGGTGGCGGTGTGCCTTTTGGCGATGTCCGCGTACTTCTCCTCCCCCGTCTCCCGGGACGCCCAGTACAGCAGGGGCAGGTTCAACAGGCAGTCAATGATAAAACGGTAATTGATGGGCGAACCCATCCGCCCCCAGGCCTGGATAAACTCGCCCCTGGGCTGGAAGCGGCTGACGAGCTGGTCGGCGGCCAGGATGGCCGCCTGCCTGGCCTTTTCCTCCCCGGTGAGCTTGTAGGCCGCCACGCAGGATGGGGTGTACAAAAAGCCCATGTCGTGGTGGGCCACCTTCACCTTCCGGCGGATGCGCCGCTCGAAGCTGTCCACCAAGGCCAGCCCCGCCTGCCGGAAGGCGCCGTCACGGGTGCGCTCATAGGCCAGCCAGATTTCCCCCGGCCAGAACCCGCAGGTCCACTCCTCGTTTTTGCAGGCGGGGTAGACGCCGTTCACGCTGGAGTGGTGCTGGCATTTCTTTGTGTACCTGGGCAGGTTGAGACGCACCTGCTCCACGGCCTTGTCCAGCGCGGCCTGGGCCTGCGCGCCGGTGATGGGTACGGGTCTGTTCATAAAAGCACCTCGTCTGAAAAAATCCAGGGGGCGGGCCAATCCCCTGCTCCCGGCGGGCCGGATATACGTTCCCATTGTACCCCCTGGCGGCGGATGCCGCAAGCCCCCGGGCAAAATATTTCCCCGATGGGGGAAAACGCAGGGCGCATCCCCCGGTGGGGCGCGCCCTGCGCAATGGCCCTTGGTGCTTCCCGCAACAGCTCAGGCCTTTTTGGCCTCGCCCTCGGGGAAGATAATCTTGTTAACGAAGAAGAAGATGACCATGGAAATACCGCCCTGAAGGACGACGGTTCCAATGTTATAGAGCCAGCCGGGGACAAACAGCCCAGCCACCGCCACCCACACGCAGTTGATGGAGTTGACAACGCAGTTGATGACGATAAAGGCGATGACATACCACACGATCTGCTTGCCAAGATTGCCCTTGCTGCGGAACACAAAGTTCTTCTGGATGGGGAAGTTGATGATCTCGCCGATGCCCATTGCAATCATGTAGGCGATGAAGTAGCCGAGGCCGCCGCCTACCACCACCTGCCCCGCCTCATACTTCACCGCGTAGCCGAAGATATTCCAATCGAAGTCCACCCCGAACAGGTTCACTCCGATACCCGGCCAACCAAAGTCCACCCCTGCCAAATCTGCGAAGGCATAGGGCAGGAACAGCAAGATAAAATACTTCATCACCGTAATCAGGTTGCTGACAATGACGAACAGGCCGCCTTCCCGAATCCATTTGGCCGTGCCGGGGTGCCTTTCGGCAAAATTATTCCACCAATTTTTAATTCCTTCCATCAAAAACACACCCTTTCTCAATGAATGACGTCGGCCGCCTTGCGCTTCTTGCCGGACCGGGCAAACCCGCCGATGACGGCCCCCAGGCCTTTGAAGAAGTGGCCGTTGACAATGGTGAGAATGCCCTCGGCCATCTCCATGGTGCAGATGCCGCCCGTCATTTTTGCGATGGCCCGGAAGGGCATGTTGTAGTTGAACAGCAGGTTCAGGTTGGGCTGGCCCTTCTCAATGCTCTTGTTGATAAAGTGGGTGAGGATTTTATAGGCAAACCGCCCCAGGGCGCCCTTGGCGTAGTACATCTGGCACAGCGCGTCATTCATTTCCAGGGTGCCGCTCCAATGGCCGTCGGGGATGGGGCGGCCCAGCAGGGCTTCGAACCCGGCGTCGGAGATGTTCTTGATATCGCCGGAGAAATACTTGGCGAACTTTTCCTTGTCATAGGGGGACTTGGCCCCGGCGCCCTGGACGGACACGGCACCGCTGAGCTTGATATCCGCCACTGACGCGCCGATCATGATAGTCCACTGGCCACCCTCGATCTCGAATTTGTTGGTGTCCACGTTGAAATAGCGGAACGCCTTGTCGTCCAGGGGGATGGTGACGGTTTTACTCTCCCCCGCCTTGAGGAACACCTTGGCAAAGCCCTTGAGCTCCTTAACGGGGCGGAACACGTCCCCATCCGGCTTGGACACATAGAGCTGGGCCACCTCCGCCCCGTCCATTTTGCCGCTGTTTTTGAGGGTGAACGTGGCCTCTTTGCCGCTCACCTTCAAATCGGAATACTCGAAACTGGTGTAGCTCAACCCGAAACCGAAGGGGAACAGCACGGGCACATTGGCCGTCTCGAAGTAGCGGTAGCCCACAAACAGGCCCTCCCGGTATTCGGCGGTGCGCTCCTTGGAGGGGAAATAGGGGGCGGAGGACACGTCCTCATAGCGCACGGGGTAGCTCTCGGCCAGCTTGCCGGAGGGGTTCACCTGGCCCGTAATCACCTTCAGCACAGAGCCGGCCCCCGCCTGGCCGCACAGGTAGCCGTGCACCAGGGCCTTGCACTTGTCAAGCCATGGCATCTCCACGGCAGAGCCGGCGGACATGACGGCCACCACGTTGGGGTTGGCGGCGCTCACCGCTTCGATCAAATCAACCTGGCTCTGTGCCAGCTTCATGTGGGAGCGGTCCAGCCCCTCGGCCTCGCTGATCTCGTCCAGGCCGATGTAGAGCAGCACCACGTCCGCCTGTTTCGCCAGCTCCGCCGCCCTGGAGCACATGGCGGGGTCGCCCGCCCCGGAGCGGGGGTAACCCGGCTCGAAGCCCGCCACGTCCAGGCCGAAGGTTTTGATGACGTCCATGGCGTTGTCCAGGCGCGTGGGATTGACCACCGAGGAGCCCGCGCCCTGATACCGGGCCTTCTGGGCAAACTCGCCGATGACGGCCACTTTCGCGCCCTTCTTTAGGGGCAGGATGCCGCCCTCGTTTTTCAGCAGCACAACGGACTGCTCGCTGGCCTTCGCCGCCATGGCGTGGTGCTCGTTGATGTCAAAGGGCTTACCCTCCAGGGGCTGCACCGACTTGGTGACGGCCAAAATCACGTCCAGCAACTCGTCCACCCGCTGGTCCAGCAACTCCTCGCTGAGCCTGCCGGACTTGACGGCCTCGACCAGTTCCAGGTCGGAATCGCCGCCGGTGGTTGGCATCTCCAGGTGGGAACCCGCCCGGACACCCTCCACGTGGTCGTTGGAGCCGCCCCAGTCGGACACCACAAAGCCGTCGAAGCCCCACTCGTCCCGCAAAATCTCCTGCAAAAGGTGCTCATTCTCGTTGGCGTACACTCCGTTGATGCGGTTATAGGAGGACATGATGGACTTGGCATGGCCCTCTTTCACCGCGATCTCAAACCCGGTTAGGTAGATTTCCCGCAGTGTCCGCTCATCCAGGACAGAATCCGAGGCCATCCGCCTCAGCTCCTGGGAGTTGCAGGCGAAGTGCTTGGGGCAGGCGGACACGCCGTTTTCCTGGATGCCCCGGATATAGCTGGCCGCCATCTTGCCCGCCAGATAGGGATCCTCGGAAAAATATTCAAAGTTGCGCCCGCACAGGGGGGATCTCTTCACGTTCAGCCCCGGGCCCAGCACCACGCCCACCCCCTGGGAGGCTGCCTCCTCCCCCAGACGGCGGCCGATCTCCTCACCCAGGGCGGGATCCCAGGAGTTGGCGATAGAGGCGGCGGTGGGGAAGCAGGTGGCGGGCAGGGACGGATTCAGGCCCAGCTGGTCCCCTTCCCCCGCCTGCTTGCGGATGCCGTGGGGGCCGTCTGATAGCGTCATATTCGGCACGCCCAACCGCTCGATGCTCCGGGTCTGCCAGAAGTCCTTGCCGGAGAAGAGGTAGCACTTCTCCTCCAGGGTCATTTGCTTGATGATGTCCGCGTGTTTCAAGCCAATTCCTCCTTACTGGTTTTATAATCATAAACTGCGTGCCCGCCAAAAAACGGGAGCGGCGCTGAACAAATCCGGGGACGGGTTCCCCGGGATTTGTTCAAAGCCCTCCCGCCCCCACCCCCGCCTTGCGGCGGGAGCGGGGACGTTTCGGCTCCTGTTGTCACGCTTCGCTTGTTCACGATGGCTCAGCGCTTCTTCTTGGCGCCCCGGATAATCATCACCTCGCCCGCCACCGCGGCCAGAATGACCACGGCGGAGATGGCGTACATGGCGATCTCCCAGCCGGCCAGGCCGCCGCCCGCGCCGTTGGCGTAGGCACGGCTGTTGGCCGTGGTGTACAGGATGTTCTTGCAGGCCTGCCGCGCCGCCTGGAGGGAGGTGCCGCTGGTCCTGTCGGTGAGCCCGCTGAACTCAATCATCTGGGGGGTGAGGCAGAAGTCGCCGCCGTTGCGGATCTGGATATCGGCGTCCTGGTAGCCGTAGCCGCCGAAGTAGTCGGTGAGCACCATGCCCTTAAAGCCCCACTCGTCGCGCAGGACGGTGTTGAGCAGCTCGGGGTTGGCCCCGGCGTACTTATAGCCGATGTAGTTGAAGGCGCTCATCACGGCCATGGACTTACCCTCGTAGTTCTTTACGCACATCTCGAAGGGCTTGAGGTAAATCTCGCGGATGGCCTGCTCGTTGGACCAGGTGCACAGCATGTCGGTGCGGTGGGTCTCCTGGTCGTTAAGGGCAAAGTGCTTCATGAAGGAGTACACGCCGCTCTCCGCCGCGCCGTTGATGGCGGTGGAGGCCATGGCCCCGGACAGGTAGCCGTCCTCGGAGTAATATTCGAAGTTACGGCCGGAGAAGGCGGTGCGGTGGATGTTCATGGCGGGGGCGTACCAGCCGGACACGTCCATCTCGTCGGCCATCTTGCCGATGCTGGCGCCGAAATCATGGGCCAGGCCGGTGTTCCAGGTGGCGGCGATGACCACGCCGGCGGGGAAGCCGATGGACGCTTTGCCGGTAAAGTTGTTGTTGATGGAGGCGGGGCCGTCGCAGTCCACCTGCTGGGTCTTGCCCACGGACTCAACGGCCACGCTCTGGTAGCCGCCGATGCCAATCAGGTTCACCATGTCGTCCACAGTGAGCTGGTCCAGCAGCTTCTCCCACTGGGGGTTGTCATAGTCCTTGCCCCGCAGGTCCATCAGCGTCAGGCCGTTCTTGGCCCCGGTGGTGGGCACGGCGTCATTGCTGTCGTTGAACTGGGTGGGATCGTAATTGGTGTGGTTATAGAAGCCGGCCTTCACGTCGGCCGCCATCTCAAAATTGGTGGGGGCGGCCACCGCGGCGTCATGGTTGGCAAAGCCGTCCTTGCGGGACAGGTAGGTCACATCGCCCTGGGCGTAGCCAAACTGGGAGAGGGCGGGGGTGCCATCGGAGGCGCGGCCGCCGGTGTAGGTGACGGTGGAGCCCACGGTATAGGTCTGGGAGTCGATGACGTTGTGGGAGTCAGTGTTGATGGAGATCACGTAGTCGCCGGCCTCCAGCACATAAGCGCCCGCACCCTGATAGTCGAAGGACGCCATATCCTCCGCCTGGAAGGAGATCTTCACGGTCTCGGACTTGCCCGGCTCAAGGATCCCGGTCTTGTCGAAGGCCACCAGGTTGGCGCTGGCCTTCTCAATGCCGCCGTTGGTGTAGGGTGGGTTGTAATAGACCTCCACCACGTCCTTGCCCGCCACGCTGCCGGTGTTGGTGACGGTGACGTCGAAGCTGATGGTCCCATCAGCTTCGGAGATGGGGCCCATCTCCTGCTGGAAGGTGGTGTAGCTCAGGCCGTAGCCGAAGGGGTAAACCACCGTGCTGTCGTAGTCGATGGCGCCCTCCACCGCGGCGGTCTCATACCAGCGGTAGCCCACGTAGATGCCCTCCACATAGTTGACAAAGTTGGGGGTCACGGGGAAGCCGTAGGACAGGGGGGATACATCGTCCAGGTTGGTGTACTTGAACTCCCCGATGTTATTGAAAGCGGGGATTGCGGTCAGGTCGTACACAAAGGTGTCCACGGTGCGGCCGGAGGGGTTCACCTTGCCGGACAGGATATTGCCCAGGGCGTTGAAGCCGGTCTGGCCGGGGCCGGGGGCCAGGATGACGGACTTGATGGAGGGATAGTCCTCAATCCATCCCAGCTCCATGGCGTTGGAGGCGTTGATTACCACGATCACCTTGTCGAACTGGCTGGTGACCTTCTCAATCATGGCAAGCTCCCGGGTGGTGGGCTCCAGATAGTGCTTATCCAGGCCCAGATCCTCGGGGTACTCGCTGAAGCGCAGGCCGGAGGCGGAGAACATGGTGCCCTTGCCGTCATCCGCGAAGGTATCGGGTACGTTGGGATCCAGGCTGGTGGGCAGGTCGGCGCCCTCGCCGCCCGCGCGGGAGAGGACGATCATGGCTACGTCGGAATAGGCCGCTGCCTTGTCGAACATCCCCGCCGCCTCATACTCGGCGATGGTGGGCTCGGGGCAGGTCCAGTCCTGGCCCATCATGCCGATGCCGGGGCGCTTGTCCCGCCAGCCGGTGTAGAAGCCGGTCAGGTCCTCATTGTACTCGATGCCCGCCTGCTTGATGCCTTCCAGCAGGGTGACGGTGGGGTACAGCCCGGACAGGGAGCCGGAGCCGGTGCCGCCGTACACGGGGTTGGTGGCCGACCAGCCGAAGGTATTCACCTTGGCGCCCTCCCCCAGGGGGAGCAGGCCGCCCTCGTTCTTGAGCAGCACAAAGCCCTCGTCGGCAATGTCCTCGCACAGGGCGCTGGCGTCGGTGACGCTCTGCTCGCTGATGTCGCCGCTGCCCCGCAGGGCCATGCCCACGATGCCGTACAGCGGTCCGGTGAGGATCATGTCCACGATGATCACCAGCGCCACAATGAAGCCCATCCAGGCGGAACCCCTGGCAATGCCCTTGGTGGGCTTGGGCAGCTTCATGGCCGCGATGGTCACAGCGACGGCCACCACCAGGATCACGGCCAGGGCGATGAGATAGCCCTTGATCATGCCCAATGTGGTGATGACGTCGTTCATGTTGATGCCTAACATTGTTTCTTCCTCCTCATTCACTTTTTGGCGGGGCTATCCCCCGCCCTACGGGGAGAGTATAGCACAAAATTTATCTCTGCGCGGGTTTTTGCGCAAACTGCACTCTTTGACGCCTGAACTGCATTCCGTCCTGTGCATATCCTCCAAAGAGAAACCGGGGCGCTTTGTGTGTTTCGCCGAAAAAGGGAGGGAATGGAAAAGGGGCGCCGGGCAATACGCCCGGCGCCCCCTTAACTCTATCTGCTCTTCAGTGGGATCACCACATTGATTTCAAACCACTCCTCCCCGTTGTGGACGGTGACCGCCCCGCCGTACTTCCCGGCGGCCCGGCGGACGGATTTGATGCCGTAGCCGTGGTAGGCCCCCTCCGGCTTGGTGGACACGGGCAGCCCGTCCTGAAACTTCAAAACCTCCGGGCAGTAGTTCTCGCAGCGGATCACCAAAAGGTCCTTTTTCGCGTATACCGCCAGGTGGATCAGCCGCTTTTCCCGCTCCTCCACCCGCAGCTCGCACTCGATGGCGTTGTCCAGGATATTGCCGAAGATGGTGCAGAGGTCCATCACGTCCATGAATTCCAGCCGCGCGCCGTCGGCCACGCAGGTGAGCTCCACCCCGTGGCGGGTGCAGTACAGACTTTTGCCGGTGAGCACCGTGTCCAGCACGGAGTTGCCCGTTTTGTTCTGGGCCTCGTAGTCCCGGATCTCCTCCTCCATCCCATCCAGGTAGGCGGAGCGGCGCCCGGCGTCCGGCTCGGCCCGCAGCACGGCGATCTGATGCTTCAGGTCATGGTATTTGTGGTTGATGACCTCGATACTCTCCCGGGACTGGCGGTACTGGGCGTATTGGTTTTGCAGGATATTCTGGATGGCGTCCAGCTCCCGCTGCATGTACAGCTCGCACCGCTGAACATGATAGGCGTACAGCATGGCCACCCCCGCCAGATCCACCAGGGTGCGGATATTATAGATGTCGGTGAGCTGGGAGCCGGTAAAGGGGGCGTCCCGGTACACAAAGCTCAGGTTGCTCAAAAAGAAGCAGGCCAGGGCGATGAGCGCCGGGCTGCCCAGCTCCCGCAGCTGGAAGGTCATGGCGGCGCGGGGGTCGTCCCGGCGTTTTTCCAGGCCGTACATGCCCAGGAACACCGCGGCGTAAACCCCCGCCAGCATCCCAACGGCCAGCGCAGCCCTGCCGGCCCCCATCTCCTGCCAGCCCAGGGCGAACAGGGCGTAGGAATAGAGCTGCCACTCCAGCGAGGCGGCGAACTCCGCCAGCAGGAAGGCCCGGACGGTGCAGTAGCCCGCGCTGGCCAGGGGCATGTCGCAGCACGCGGCGATGAGGGCCAGCATCATCCCCACCGCCGCCGCCATGCAGGGCAGCCACAGCCACAGGGGCAGCGCGTCGGTGAGCATCATGAACAGGCACTGCCCCGCCAGCCCCAGCCCCAGCAGCCCCCACAGCCGGAGTCCCCCGCACCGCCTGGGGTACTTGGCGATGACGGTGAGGCAGGCGCACCACTCGGCGGCGGCGGTGAACAGCCGGGGGATATCGGACAGGTAGACGGTATTCACGGCGCCACACCCCCCACCCAGTCGGCCAGGGCCTCCAAAAAGGGCGTCCGGCGGCCCCGGCTGATGAGCAGCTTGTCCCCCCGGACCACCGCGCAGCCGTCCCGGATGCCGTCCACATGCTCCAGGTTCACCAGGTATCCCTTATTGCACCGGGCAAAGCCCTTCCCCTCCAGCGCCTCCTCCACCTGCTGGAGGG
Organism: uncultured Oscillospiraceae bacterium; assembly: GCA_910588105.1. GTDB lineage: Bacteria > Bacillota > Clostridia > Oscillospirales > Oscillospiraceae > Enterenecus. The sequence continues at coordinate 52,610 of CAJUQD010000015.1, forward strand.
TGGCGGTGGACGCGTGTATGCCGGAGCGGGTGTGGAACATCAGCTGCCGCCCCAGCCGCTCGATGTAGAAAATGGCGTTGACCTCCAGCTTCACCGCGCCCCCCCTGACGGCCACGGTGATACAGGCGTCCTCTTTTTTCTTCACATACTGCAGCGCCCGCCCCAGCCGCTGGGAAAAGGAAAAGTAGCTCACCGGCTTCAGGATGTAGTCCAGGGCGTTCACCGAATAGCCCTGGATGGCGTACTGGGCCAGGTTGGTGACAAAGACAATGACCACCTCCGGGTCCTTTTCCCGGATATAGCCCGCCGCCGTCATGCCGTCCATGAAGGGCATCTCCACGTCCATCAGGATCAGGTCGAACCCGGGCTTGTACCGCTCCACCAGGTCCTCGCCGTCGCCGTAGTGGGTGACCTGGAAGGCCCGGCCCGTCTCCCTGCCGTAGTCGCCGATGTACCGCTCCAGCTGGGCAAAGCACTGCGGGTCGTCCTCCGCGATGGCGATTCGGATCACTGCGCTCACTCCTCTCCTTGGCCTTTCCTGTACAAAACCACGCAAATTGTATGAAACTGTCAATTCATTCCCCGTTTACGGCATTGATTTTACTTAGTATATGCCACCCCGCGCCCCCTGTCAATCGGAACCGGGCGCTTTTCCGCACAAAACACTCCTCCCGGTTTTTCATGATTTTCCTAATTTTTCGTGAACTTCGTTTTCCCGTATTGAAATTTTCCCAAAAAGATGGTAACATAGGGTTATCAAAGGGGGACTCCCCCCAATACCAAGTTAAGGAGTGGTCAAAAATGGTCAAGGTTATCATGGGCCTGAAGGGCACCGGCAAGACCAAGCAGATGATCGACCTCATCAACACAGCGGTGGATACAGAGCACGGCAACGTGGTTGCCATCGCCCACAATTCCAAGCTGAACTATAAAATCAATTACAAAATCCGCCTTGTGGACACCTCGGACTACAGCATCCCCAACTACGACACCCTGCGGGGCTTCCTGTATGGGCTGTACGCCAGCAATTACGATATCACCCACGTGTTTATCGAGAGCCTGAACAAGCTGGTCCCCACCGTGGGCAATGAGGATGTGGAGCCCTTCCTGGACTGGCTGGAGTCCTTCTCCCAGAAGAGCGGCATCAAATATACCATCTCCATCAGCGAGGACGCGGCCAAGGCCAGCGACGGCGTGAAGAAATATTTCTGAGCGGACTTGTTTCTATGAGACCGGGCGGGCGCAGGCCCGCCCGGTTTATTTTATCTTACAGGAGGAAATTATAATGGACTGCACCCAAACCATCCGCGCCCGGCGGAGCATCCGCAAGTTCAAGCCCGGCGCCTCCATCCCCAGGCCGGATGTGGAGGCCATGCTGGAGGCGGCCATGATGGCCCCCAGCGCCCGCAACCTGCGCCCCTGGGAGTTTTTTGTGGTGGAGAACCCGGAGCTCAAGGCCCGGCTGCGCGCCGCCCACCCCTTCGCCTCCATGCTGGACACCGCCTCGCTGGCCATCGTGGTGTGCGGCCGGCCGGAGGATCAAAAGGGCGCGGTGGAAGGCTACTGGCCGCTGGACTGCGGCGCGGCCATCGAGAACCTGCTGCTCCAGGCGGTGGCCCTGGGCTACGGCGCGTGCTGGTGCGGCTGCTGGCCCAGCCCCCGCATCTCCAAGCTCCAGGAGCTTTTGAACACCCAGTCTGTCCCCGCGGCCCTCATCGCCGTGGGCGTGCCTGACGAGGCCCCGGAGGCCAGGGGCTTTTACCAGGCCGGCAAGGTCACCTGGCTGGCCTGACGGCGGCAGAAAGGAGGATGCGGCATGAGCGGCAAACAGCCCCTCCGCGCCCGGGTGGAAACCGGTGTGGTGCTGCCCCGGGCCATCCATCTGATTCCCATGGACACCATCAACGGCTTCGACGTCCGCCCCGGCTTCTACGAGACCAACGGCGCCACCGCCATCCCCGGCGGGGTGAACTTCACCGTCCACTCCCACGGGGCCACCGGCGTGGAGCTGCTGCTCTTCCGCCGGGAGGAGGCGGAACCCTTCGCGGTGCTCCCCTTCCCCGAGCACTACCGCATCGGGAACGTGTACTCCATGATCGTGTTCAAGCTGAACATCGAGGAATTTGAGTACGCCTACCGGGTGGACGGGCCCTACCAGCCGGAAACGGGGCTCGTCTTTGACAAGAGCCGCTACCTGCTGGACCCCTACGCCAAGGCGGTCACCGGCCAGAGCGCCTGGGGCAAGACCACCCCCCACGGCCAGCACTACAAGGCCCGGGTGGTGAAGGACGACTTCGACTGGGGCAAGCTGGACCAGCCCCTCATCCCCACCGAGGACCTCATCATTTACGAGCTCCACGTCCGGGGCTTCACCAAGGACGCCTCCTCCGGCGTGGCCTATCCCGGCACCTTCGCCGGGCTGATGGAGAAGCTGGACTACCTCCAGGAGCTGGGGGTGAACGCCCTGGAGCTGATGCCCATCTTTGAATTCGACGAGATGCTGGACTACCGGGAGGTAAACGGACGGGCCCTTTACAACTACTGGGGGTACAGCACCGTCAGCTTTTTTGCCCCCAACACCAGCTACACCGCCTCCACCGAGTATAACCGGGAGGGGAACGAGCTGAAAAACCTCATCCGGGCCTGCAAGCGGCGGGGCATCGAGGTGTATCTGGACGTGGTGTTCAACCACACCGCCGAGGGCAATGAGATGGGTCCCTTTTTCTCCTTCAAGGGCTTTGACAACAACATCTACTACCTGCTCACCCCCGAAGGGTACTACTACAATTTTTCCGGCTGCGGCAACACCCTGAACTGCAACCACCCCATCGTCCACCAGATGATTATGGACTGCCTGCGCTACTGGGTGACCACCTACCGAGTGGACGGCTTCCGCTTCGACCTGGCCTCCATCCTGGGTCGGGACGAGCACGGGGCCCCCATGGTGTCCCCGCCCCTCCTCCAGGCCATGGCCTTCGACCCCATCCTGGGGGATGTGAAGCTCATCGCCGAGGCGTGGGACGCGGGGGGGCTGTACCAGGTGGGCACCTTCCCCGCCTGGAACCGCTGGGCGGAGTGGAACGGCCGCTACCGGGACGACATGCGCCGCTACCTCAAGGGGGACGGGGGGATGGCCCAGGCCGCTGCCCTTCGCCTCACCGGCTCCCGGGACATCTATGACGCAGCCGCCCGGGGCAACGCCTCGGTGAACTTCCTCACCTGCCACGACGGCTTCACCCTCCACGACCTGTACGCCTACAACCGCAAGCACAACGAGGCCAACGGCTGGAACAACACCGACGGCGCCAACGACAACAACAGCTGGAACTGCGGCGCGGAGGGGGAGACCGACGATCCCCAGATCAACGCCCTGCGGGGAAGGATGGTGCGCAACGCCTTCGCCCTGCTCATGTGCTCCAGGGGCATCCCCATGTTTTTGGCGGGGGACGAGTTCGGCAACACCCAGTTTGGCAACAACAACGCCTACTGCCAGGACAATATCACCTCCTGGCTTGACTGGTCCCTGCTGGAGCAAAACCGGGACCTGTTCCAATTTTTCCAGTATATGATCCGCTTCCGCAAGGACCACAGGGTACTGCGCCGGGACATCAGCGGCGGGGCCTGCGGCTTCCCCGACGTGAGCTTCCACGGCACGGCCCCCTGGCAGGAATCCTTTGGCCCCCAGGACCGCTATGTGGGCGTGATGTTCGCCGGGGCGGAGCGCAACGTAGGCCCCCAGATCGTCTATGTGGCCTCCAACGCCTATTGGGAGGAGCTGAGCGCCGCCCTGCCCCAGCTGCCTGCCTCCATGCACTGGGAGCTGGCGGTGGACACCTGGGACGCGCAGCAGCACGCCCGCCCGGTGGATGGGAACTGCTTTGCCATCGGCCCCCGGAGCGTGAAGGTGTTCGTGGCGAAATAAACGAAAGGCACTCCCCGCCGGTTGGGGCAACTCCCGTAAGGAAGTTGCCCCAACCGGGGGACAGCAAGTAATAAGTTACCTATTTGGACGGCGTGGCTTCGGCTACGCTGTCTTTTTATGCTGGCCTGCAAGATGCTCCTGGAACAGTTTCTCCATTTCCTCCGGGGACGGGGCACACCACAGACCAATGGTGTTGTAATGGATGTCCACCCGTTGATGGCGCTTACCGTCTACCTTGTTGGGCTTGGACACCACAATTTTCTCAATGAACTCGTGGACGATTTCAGGCGTAAGCTCCGTCAGCCGCGTCACCTGTCTGGCTCGCTCAATAAACCGCTGCAAGTCAGCGGCCTTGTCTGTGGTGGCGTCCAGGCTGGCCTCCATCTCCGGGATTGCCGCTTTCAACTGCCGCTGATCGGTTTCCAGCGATACAGTCAGCGTGGTAAAGCGTTCCTCGGACAACAGGCCCTTGGTCATGTCCTCGTAGCTTTTCTGGATAAGTTGGTCGATTTCCACAACCCGGCTTTTTGCCCTGTCCAACTCTTGGCCTCTGGCGGTCAACTCCTTTTTCTCTTGCAGGCCGAACCGCTCCATCTGCTCCTGGGCAAACCTCTTTTCATAGACCTGGACATACCACAAAAGTCGTTGCAGCCCCTCAAGGACAAGCTGTGCCACCACTTTCTCCCGGATATAGTGAGCGGAACACAGATCAGTATTCTTGCGGTAGCCGGAACAGAAAAAGTAGGCTTGCTCCCGCTTGTAGTTGTTGGTGGCGCTGTATCCCAGCTTACTGCCGCAGTCGGCGCAGTAGAGCAGGCCGGAAAACATACTCACAGCGTCCGTTCTCGTGGGCCTGCGGCGGTGCTGACGAAGATTCTGAACAAGGGCAAAGGTTTCCCGGTCAATGATGGCGGGATGGGTATTGGGGAACACTTTCCATTCTTCCTGCGGCCTGTCCAACTGCTTTTTCAGCTTGAAAGACTGCCGGTAAGTACGGAAGTTTACCGTATCGCCCACATACTCCTGCCTGTCCAGAATTTCCGCTACCGTGTGCGAACACCACTTGTGCAGATATTCAGGGAGCTTGGTCGGACAGTTTACGCCAATGCTGCGCTGGTACTCGCTGGGTGTCAGCACACCGTCAGCTTTTAGCCGCTTGGCGATTTGGGTCGGCCCCAGGCCGCTAACGCACATCTGAAATATCCGCCTGACAGTTTTCGCCGCCGGTTCGTCTACGATCCACCTATTCTTGTCCTCCGGGCCTTTCTTGTAGCCATAGGGGACATTGGTGGTGAGCGGTATCCCGGCGTTGCCACGGCTCTGCATGACACGCCGCACCTTGTCGCTCGTGTTCT
>CAJUQD010000016.1 GCA_910588105.1 uncultured Oscillospiraceae bacterium
TGGTGGTGGAGGAGGAGGGGGATTTCCTCCGCTTTTTGGAGCAGAACCGCCAGTATTGGGACTATGTGGACGAGGGCCTGGCCCAGCGCATGAAGGGGGCCAGCCGGGTGAAATTCTACGTCCCGGACAGCGAGGAGGGGCGCGGGCAGCTCCGGCGGTATCTGGCGGGGCTGGAGGAGTACGAGCCCCAGACCGTCTCCCTCCGGGAGGAGGACTGGGCCACCTCCTGGCAGAAGTACTATCAGCCCATCCCGGTGGGGCGGCGGGTGTACATCGTCCCCGACTGGATGCGGGGGGAGCCCGTGCCCGACGGGCGCACGCCCCTGTACCTGAACCCCGGACTCACCTTCGGCACCGGGGCCCACCCCACCACCCAGCTGTGTCTGGAGCTGCTGGAGGAGGTTTTGCAGTCCGGCGACAAGGTGCTGGACTTGGGCTGTGGATCGGGGATTTTGGCCATCGCGGCGCTGGCGATGGGGGCGTCCTGGGCGATCGGGATAGATATTGACCCAAAAGCGGCAGATGTGGCCTTCGAGAACGCCGCGCTGAACGGTGTCGGCCCGGACCGTCTCAGCGTATACGCCGGGGACGTACTCCGCGACAATAAGCTGGCGGCGCGGCTGGGAGCGGGGCAGAACCGGGTGGTGCTGGCCAACATCGTGGCCGACGTGATTATCCCCCTGTCGGCGAAAGCCGGGGAGCTGATGGCCCCGGACGGCGTATTTCTCACCTCCGGCATCATTGACGACCGGGAGGACGAGGTCCGCGCCGCCCTGGAGGCCAACGGGTTTGCCGTGGTGAAGCACCTGGAGCGGGGCGGCTGGCACGCGTTCCGAGGAGAGCGGAGATAGGAACCTCTCCCGCCGTTTTTTGTGGAACTTTTCCTGGGAAAATGGTTGACAAATCCGCTTCCCGCCTATAATATAAATAGCGTCCGCTCCAACGGGGCGGGCGCTATATCGACTACGGCTCTGAACAGGACGAGTAACCGGCACACTGTCTCTCAGAGAGCCGCCCGCATTTGGTGGGAGGGCGGCGGGGCAGCCCCGGCGAATATCCCCTGCGAGCCGCGGACCGAACGCTGTCTGCCAGTAGGCTCCGCCGGATGTCCCCGTTACAGGACGCACAAGTGCCGCATATCCTTTGATGTGCGGAACGGGAGTGGTACCGCAGGGGTTTGCGCCTTTGTCTCCTATCGGGGACAGGGGCGCTTTGTTTAATGTTACCGCCGATTATTTTCTGGATCGGAGCGATGAGCGTAAATAAAATAACCAATTCAATTTAGGAGGAATTACCCATGGACTACAACCAGACCGTACACCTGCCCAAGACAGATTTTCCCATGCGGGCGGGCCTGCCCAAGCGTGAGCCCGAGCTGCTCAACCCCGAGTGGGCCAGGATCACCTACCACAAGCTGATGGAAAAAAACGCGGGCAAGCCCAAGTTCGTCCTCCACGACGGCCCGCCCTATGCCAACGGCAATATCCACATCGGCACCGCCATGAACAAGATCCTAAAGGACATCATCGTCAAGTACAAGAACATGACGGGTTATTGTGCCCCCTACGTCCCCGGCTGGGACACCCACGGCCTGCCCATCGAGACCGCCGTCTTGAAGGACAAGAGCGTCAAGCGGGAGGAAATGTCCGTGGCCGCCTTTCGGGACAAGTGCCAAGAGTTCGCCACCCAGTACGTGGGCCGGATGACCGAGCAGTTCCAGCGCCTGGGGGTGCTGGGGGAGTGGGAGAACCCCTATATCACCCTGCTGCCCGAGTTTGAGGCCAAGCAGATCGAGGTATTCGGCAAGATGGCGGAAAAGGGCCTGATCTACAAGGGCATGAAGTCCGTCTACTGGTGTCCCCACGACCAGACCGCCCTGGCGGAGGCGGAGATCGACTACCAGGACGACCCCTGCACCACCATCTTCGTCAAGTTCCCGGTGAAGGACGACAAGGGGAAGCTGGGCCAATACTGCGACCTCAGCAAGCTGTTCTTCGTCATCTGGACCACCACCCCTTGGACCATCCCCGGCAACGCCGCCATCTCCCTCAACGCGGACTTTGACTATGTGCTCCTCCAGGCCCCTAACGGTGAGGTCTATATCATGGCCAAGGAGCTGGCGCAGGGCGTGTGCAAACAGGCGGGGCTGGACTATGACGCCTGCAAAATCCTCGCCACCCTCAAGGGCGCGGATTTCGAGCTGATGGCGGCCAGACACCCCCTGCTGGACCAGGACAGCGTGATCTTGAACGGCGGTCACGTCACCCTGGACGCGGGCACCGGCTGCGTCCACACCGCCCCGGGCTTTGGCGCGGAGGACTTCGACGTGTGCAAGCGCTACGACGACGCGGGGCTGACCCACATCGGCGTGCCCGTCCCCGTCAACGCCAAGGGCGTGATGACCGACGCCCGGTATAACGGGCAGTTCTACGCCAAGGGGAACGACCAGGTGGTGGCCGACCTGGAGGCGGAGGGCTTCCTGCTGGCCAAGGCCCAAATCACCCACTCCTACCCCCACTGCTGGCGGTGCAAGCATCCCATCATCTACCGGGCCACCGAGCAGTGGTTCTGCTCCGTGGACGCCATCAAGGACCAGGCTGTCAAATCCTGCGACGGCATCTCCTGGCACCCTGCCTGGGGCAAGGACCGCATGGTGTCTATGATCACCGAGCGCAATGACTGGTGCATCTCCCGCCAGCGGGTGTGGGGCGTGCCCATCCCGGTGTTCTACTGCGACGGCTGCGGGGAGGCCGTCGTCACCCCCGAAACCATTTCCCACGTGGCGGGGCTGTTCCGGGAGCACGGCTCCAACGTGTGGTTCGACCGAACGGCGGACGAGCTGGTCCCCGCCGGCCTTGCCTGCCCCAAGTGCGGCAAGGGCCGCTTCTCCAAGGAAAACGATATCATGGACGTGTGGTTCGACTCCGGCTCCACCTGGGCGGCGGTGGCCGGCCAGCGGGACAACCTCCAGTACCCCGCCGACGTGTATTTGGAGGGGGGCGACCAGTACCGGGGCTGGTTCCAGTCCTCCATGCTCACCTCCATCGCCTGTAACGGCGCGGCCCCTTACAAGCAGATCATCACCCACGGCTGGACGGTGGACGGCGAGGGCAAGGCCATGCACAAGTCCCTGGGCAACGCCATGCCCCCCGAGGAGATCATCAAGGACTACGGCGCGGACATGCTGAGATTGTGGGTGGCCTCCGCCGACTACACCCAGGATATGCGCATCTCCAAGGAGATCATGAAGCAGCTGTCCCAGGCGTATTTGAAGATCCGCAACACCGCCCGGTACATGCTGGGCAACCTGGAGGGATTCCACCCCGCCCAGGCCGTGGCGGTCAAGGACATGACGGATCTGGACCGGTGGGCTGTGGCGGCGTTCAACGAGCTGGTGAAAACCGTCCGGGCCGGGTACGACGCCTACGAATTCCACACCGTGTACCGGGCCGTCTACAACTTCTGCGTGGTGGAAATGTCCAACTTCTATTTGGATATCATCAAGGACCGGCTCTACTGTGGGGACGGCGCGGGCCGCGCCTCCGCCCAGTCCGCCCTGTACCGCATTGTGGACGGCATGACCCGGATGCTGGCCCCCATCCTGGCCTTCACCAGCCAGGAGATCTGGACCGCCATGCCCCACAAGGCCGGGGACGACCCCGAGTGCGTGCTGTTCAACGACATCCCGGACTATGACCCTGCGCTGGCGCTGGGCGAGGCCGAGGCCGCCCGCTGGACCGAGCTGCTGGAGGTGCGGGACATCGTGCTCAAGACCCTGGAGGAGGCCCGGGAGCAGGGCATCAAGAAGAACCAGGACGCGGAGGTCACCCTGACCCTGGACAAGGAGACCTTCGGCCTTTGGAAAAACGGCGGCTTCCTGTCCGATTTCGATGAGGCTGACCTGTCCGCGCTGTTCATCGTGTCCAAGGTGACCGTGGTGGAGCGGGACAACGATCTGCCCGGCATCACGGCGGCTGTGGCCCTGTCCACCGCCCCCAAGTGCCCCCGCTGCTGGAACCACGACGATCACATCGGCGCCCCCGGCCACCACGCCGAGCTGTGCGCCCGCTGCGCCAGGGTTTTGGGAGAGTAACGCCCCCGTCCCGCCCGCAGGCGGACCCAGCTCCTTTGGCATAAAGGAACCCTCCCTCCCCAGGCGGGGAAGGAGGGTTTTCTTTTATCCGTTGGGCTGGTTTACCACCCCGGTGAACAGCGGCAGCCCGGAATCCCCCGTGACCGCGAAGAGGAAGGGCCGGTCCAGGGTGAAGTCCACCTCGTCGTCCGGCGGCATGGCCGCGCCGCACTCCGTCATTATCACGGTGTAGGCCGCCGCCTCGCAGCCCTCCTCGTCCACCTTCACCCGGGCGGCATGCTGGGCGGTGGTGACGTACAGCGGCTCGTCGGTAGACGCCCCAAGGGGATCGAAGTTAGAGATCGTGTAGTCAAACACGTCTGTGACCCCCAGCTCCTTCAGCCCGTCGATGAGGCTCAGGTCGGAGGACACATCGAACCTGGGCATGGACAGGTTGATGGTGAGGTATTTCTGCCCGGTCCAGCCCTCCCGGGTCACATTGCCCTTGTCATCGTACTGGTCGTATTTGGGGGCGAGCAGGAAGTCCATGGCCTCGCCGCTCCGAAGCAGCTCATCCACAGAGCATCCCTCGTCGGGGAGGATCAGCCACATAGAGCCCCCCCGCTGGAAGCTCAGCTGCACGGCGGTAAAATTGTCCCCCCAGTAAAAGGTGCTCTCCAGGGCCTTGTGCATGAACTGTGCGTCCACGTCGCCGGCGGGGGCATGGAATGTGTCCGTCTCGGTGCGCTCCTGGCTGAACTCATCGCTCCAGGCGGCCTTGAAGTAGATGGTGGACGCCAGGGCCAGCACCGTGTCCGGGCTCATTTCCAGCCCCTGGGCCTGCTCTGCCAAAAGCCCGTTGGTCTGCGCGTTGAGCCAGTCCCGCAGGGCCTGGTTATACGCCTCCGAGCCCATCTGCCCGGAGAAGGAGGAGGCAAAATAAACCTTGGCCAGGGTGTCCAGGGTATGCTGGCTGTAGGTCATGCCGTCCCGGAGCCACAGTGAGTTGGCCAGCAGGGAGGTGACCACCCCATCATCCCGGTAGTTGTCCAGCCACAGGGCGTTGGCCCGCTCCCGCAGGGCCTCGATGGAGTCCACCCCCAGGAGCTCCAGAATCTGCCCCCGGCTGTCCCCCCCGGCGGTCTCCGCCAGCATGGCCAGGGCCATATAGACGTTGATGGGGGAGTAGATCCGGTTTTCCTCCCCGGCCCCCGCCAGGAACTGGGCGCTGGTGGAGCCGATGAAGCCGTCCATCACCCCCGTGTAGTCCGTGCCGGAGCGGAGGGCCTTGCGGCTCTCCCACCAGGCGTCATAGGCCTTGCTGTAGGCGTCGCTGGCCTTTTTCCAGGCGTCCTCCCCGTCCCCCAGGTCGGCGAAGAAGTCCTCATCCTTGGGATAGGGGGCCATTTCCGGCTCGTCCGCCAGGGCCAGGGCGCACGTCCCGTAGGACGCGGGCGTGCCGCCGCCCGCCTCGTCCGCTGGCATAATCCGGGGCTGGGGCCCATCGGGGCCGTTCTCCAGCGCAGGCTCGTTGTAGCCGGACAGCAGCATGGGCTGTCCGCCCTGTCCGGGCCACATAGCGATCCCTCCGATCACGGCCACCACCAGCACCGCCGCCACCGCCCCCATCCAGCGGGAGTAGGGGCGGCGCGCCCCGGGCCGGGCAGCCTTTTCCTTTAGGTCCTCGGGGGCGTGGATACCCTCGTTCGCCTGTTGATAGCGTTTCAAAGCTCTACCTCCTTCAGCATATCCCGCAGAAGGGCCCGGCCCCGGCTGAGCTGGGACTTGATGGTGCCCTCCGGCATGTCCAGCGTCTGGGCCATTTCGGCCACCGACAGGCCCTCGAAGTAGTGCAGGTGGATGACGGCCCGGTATTTCCTGGGCAGGGTGAGCACCGCGCTGTACACCTCGCGGTAATCGTCCTCCACCCCCACCTCCTCAGCGGTCTCCAGGGGAACGATGCGGCGGCGCCACGGGGAGGCCAGCAGGCTCTTGCAGCGGTTCACCGTACATCGGATGAGCCACGCCTTGCGGTACTCGTCGTTGTGGAACCTCTCCTCATGGCGGAAATAGCGCAGAAAGACCTCCTGGAACACGTCCTCCGCGTCGGGGACGCTGGCGGTGCGTGCCAGGGCGAGACGGTACACCATATCCCCCCAACGCTCCACCACCTGGGTGCGCTGCTCCTGTGTCAAGGCCGTCGCCTCCCTTCCTGGGCCGCAGCAGCGGCCCGCCTCCCATGCCTCGGCCGCGGCCTGGGGCGGTTTTGCCTGTCGTTAATAACACCCCCGGACGGGGATGCCGGTTGCGCTTTGGATAAAAAAACCGCGCTGGGCGGCGGTTTTTTTCCTGGATCAGCCCTGTCCCTCCTGTCCGCTGCCCGGCCTGCGCCGGTGGTGGGGGCGGTAGCGCCGTTTGTGGTTCTGTCCCCCGGCCTGGGCGGGCCGGCCGCCTTCCTGGGCCACCCCCTTGGGCTGGGCCTGCCGGGGACTTCTGTCCTGCTTGATCTGGGGCTGGGAGGCCGCTTTCCCGTGGCTTTTGTTCCGGCGGCCGCCCTGCTTTTCCGGCTGCTTCTGGCCTGCGTCCCCCAGGTAGCGCTCCAGCACCTGGCCCAAATCGGCGGGGCCGTCGGACAGCTTGCGTCCGCTGCGCAGCTGCTCCCCCTCCTGGGTGCGCAGCTTTTCCAGCTCCTCCTTGGCGGGGGGCTCATATCCCTCGGGCCTGCGCCCCTTGCCGGGGCGGACCACCCGGATCTCGTCCGTCAGGTAACTTTTGGGCTGCTCGGTGGAGTCCTCCAGGCGCACCTTCACCTGCTCCCGGAGCAAGTTGACGGAAGACACGGTGCCCACCCCGTCGGGGCACTCCACAAAGGACTCCTGCCTGGGGCAGCGCTTCACCGCATCCTCATAGGCCCCCTGCTCGTACTTCAGGCAGCACATCAGCCGCCCGCAGGTGCCCGAGATCTTGGTGGGGTTGAGGGACAGGTTCTGGGTCTTGGCCATTTTGATGGACACGGGCTGGAACTCATCCAAAAACTGGGAGCAGCAGAAGGGCTTGCCGCAGATGCCAAACCCCCCCAGCATCCGGGCCTCGTCCCGCACGCCGATCTGTCGCAGCTCGATGCGGGCCCGGAACACCCCCGCCAGGTCCTTCACCAGCGCCCGGAAATCCACCCGGCCGTCGGAGGTGAAGAAAAACAGGATCTTGTTGCCGTCAAAGCTGTACTCCACCTGGACCAGCTTCATGTCCAGCCCATGGCGCTCCACAAGCTGCTGGCAGGTGCGCAGGGCCTCCTTCTCGCGGCCCCGGTTTTCCCGGACCTGCCGCTCGTCCCGTTCGTTGGCCAGCCGCACCACCGGGCGCAGGGGCTGCACCACCGCGCCGTCCTCCACCATGGTGTTGCGGCGCACGCAGGTGCCGTATTCCAGCCCTTTGCCCGTCTCCACGATGACGCTCTGCCCCTCGGCCACGGTGAGTCCGGCGGGGTCAAAGTAGTATTGCTTTCCGCCCGGCCGGAACCGGACGCTGATGATCTCCGTCATAAGAGATTTCCTCCGTATCTGTTTGAAATGGCCTGCGGTTCTGCGCTTCTTTTTTGTCACGCTCCGCCTGCTCCCGATGCGCGGCGGCTCCGCGCTTCCTTATTGGAACAGCTGGGTTTGCAGCCAGCCCAGGGTCAGCCCCGCGCCGGGGTTATAGGCCGCGCTGTCCCGGCAGGCCTTCAGCGCCCGGAGCACCTTCGTCCCCCGCCGGGGGTCTTGGGCCAGCCGCCGGGATACCAGCGCCTCCACCTGGGCCAGCAGGGCAAACAGCCGGCCGGGCTTGGGCTTATCCAGCTCCAGTCCCACCAGCGCCTGGGCGCAGGCCAGCTCGTCCCCGGCCAGCAGGAGCTGCGCCAGGGCGGCGGCCTGTTCCAAAAGCGCCGGGTCGGGGGCATCCTCCTCCGGGGGGAGGGCGATGGGCTCGCACCGGGAGCGCACCGTATCCAGCAGCAGCCCCGGCTGGGCGGCCAGCAGCAAAAAGGCCGCGTAAGCCGGACCCTCCTCCAGCACCTTGAGCAGGGCGTTCTGGGCGGCGGGGTTCATGGCGTCTGCCGGGTCGATGATATATACCTTGCGCGCCCCCTCGTTGGGCCGGATATAGGCGTCGGAGCGCAGGGCGCGGATCTGATCCACGGTGATCTCCCGCTTGTCCGGGGCGGGGGAGGCGCGCCACACGTCCGGGTGGGTGCCCGCCGCCGCCTTCCGGCAGGGCCCGCACCGGCCGCAGGGAGGATGTCCTCCCCTGCACAGGTAGGCCGCCGTCATCCGTCCGGCCAGGGCGGCCCGACTGTCCCCGCTCCCCCCGGAGATAAGGTAGGCGTGGGACAGGGGATTGGGCAGATCCGTCATAGCCGCTCGAACCGCTCCACATCCACCACAAACACGGTGGCCCCGCCCACGGTGACCTCCACCGGCATGACCGGCATGAAGCCGTAGCTCATCTCTGTAAGGGCGGGCACCATCTGGTTGCGGCTGTGGGAAAAGCGGTGGATCAGGTCGATGACCTGCTGCACCTTCTCCTCCTCCACGCCGATGAGCAGCGTGACGTTCCCCGCCAGCAGAAAGCCGCCGGTGGTGGACAGGCGGGTGGACGAAAACCCGTTTTTGGTCAGGTTCTGGGTGACGGCCCCCGCGTCATCGTGGTTGACGATGGCAATTATGAGCTTCATCCCTTCACTCCCCTTCCAGAATCACATCGCAGTATTCTTTATTATATCCTATTTCCCGTAAATAGGCCAGATGTTTTTTTTCAAGGCGCTCACCGGGGGCGACCACCGGCACGCCGGGGGGATAGGGCGCGATCTGGCAGGCGGCCACCCGCCCGGCGCTCCCCCCCAGCGCCACCCGCTCCCTGGGGGCAAACAGGGCCTGCCGGGGGGTGAGGGCGGCCTGGGACGGCCCCGGCGGGGGAGAGACGGGGGCGCAGGGGCCGGTGAGTCCGGCCTCCTCCAGCGCCCGCCCCAGCCGGTCAAATTCCGCCGCTCCATCGGCGCAGGTGAGAAAGCACACCACATGGCCCATGTCCGCCATCTCGGGATAAACCCCCCGCTCCCGCAGGGCGCGGGCCAGGGCGAAGCCGTCGGGGCTGGTGAGGGTGAGGCGGGCGGGGTCTAATTCCAGCCCGTCCCGCTCCCGCAGGGCAGGCCAGCGGCGGCGGAATTCATCCACCCGCCGGACGGCATCCCGGTAGCGCGCCCCGCCCTCCCCCTCCATGTAATCACGCACCCCGTCCAGCCCCGCCATCAGCACATAGGAGGGCGACGAGCTGCCGTACACCGACCCCCAGCGCTGGAGCTGGGGGAGGGGGACGCCGTTGGCAAAGAGCAGAGCGCTCTGCCCCGGCGCGGGGAGGGTTTTGTGGGCGGACATGACAACCACGTCGGCAGCCTGGTAGCCGGTATAGCCCAGGAAGGGCAGGTGGGCCCCATGGGCCCCGTCCACCATCAGCCGGATCCCGTGGGCGTGGCACACCCCGGCAATGGCGGGGATGTCCGACAACACGCCGTAATAGGTCGGCGAAGCAATACAGACCGTTTTGATTTCAGGGTGCTCGGTCAAAGTTTTTTCTACACATTCCGGGGCAATGGGCCCGGCCACCCCCTCCTCCAGCCAAGGCCGTGGGAGGAAATGGGGCGTCAGATCCAGCAGCGCCAGGGCGTTGAACTGGGAACGGTGGCTGCCCCGGTCCAGGGCCACGGCTCCGCCCGCCCCGGCCAGCAGGGCCAGCCCGGCGTGGACGCCCTGGGTGGAGCCCCCGGTGAGGAACAGGCAGGCGTCAAAGCCGAGCCGCGCCGCCCACAGCCCCTCCGCCGCCTGGATGGCATCCGGCCCGTCCCCGAACAGGTCGCCGGTGGCGCCGTTTTCTGTAAAATCCAGCTCTGACGGCCAGGGCAGGCCCCCCGGCAGGGGAAAGCCGTGGTGGCCGGGCATGTCCAGCCGCAGGGGGCGGGTGTCCGCCAGCGCCCGGAGGGCGTCGTACAATGGGGTTGGCATGGATCAGCGTCCCTCCAAAAAGGCATGGGCCTTTTGGAGGATATCCCGGTCCGAAGCGTGGGTCAGCAGCTCCAGCGCCCCGGCGGGGGGGAGGAACCGGGCCTCCGCCACCTCCTCGGGCTGGCAGGCGATGTCCCCGCCCCGGGCCCGGGCCAGGAAAAACACCACGTCCTTGGTGACGCCGGGCTTGGGGGAGTAGGTGACAACCTCCCGGAAGCCGTCCACAAAGTCCACAATCAGGCCTGTCTCCTCCATAATTTCCCGCACGGCGGTCTCGTGTTCCGTCTCGTTCCCCTCCACGTGACCCTTGCAAAGGGTGGTGTGCCCCTGGGTGCTCTTCAGAATAAGGTAATAACGTTCCGTATTTTCCTGGCGGAATATGACCGCGCCGCAGCTTTTTTCCCGTTTCATGGCGTCCTCCTCACAGGTCTCCGTGTTCCTTTGCATATGCCTCCAGCTCCGGGGTGGGCCGCCAATACCGCGCCCCCCAGCCCTCGAAGCTCCACTGCTCCATATAGGGATTGCACTCGTAGTCCACATAATATAAAACCTTGTCCCGGCACATAAAGTTGGTGGGGAACCAGTCGATATTCAGCCCCGCCTCCCGCAGGCGCCCGGACAGGGCCCGCACCTGCTCCCACTGCCAGGGCTCCACCGCCCCCCGCAGCGCCAGGCGGTAGATGGTTTCCCCGGGGAGCAGCTCCTTCAAAAGCCGCTCCCCGGTCCGATCCGCCTCCAGCAGCCTGGGTATGGGCACCCCCAGGGCGGACAGCCTTTCGTAGTCCCTCAGCTCGGCTGCCAGCTTGTCGCCAAACTGGTAGTAGCTGCAGGGCTCGTGGTGGATCTGCTTCAGGGCGTACCGGACCCCGTCCCGCTGCGCCAGCCAGGTATAGCCCCCCTTGCCCCTCCCCAGAAGGCCCAGGATGGCGTAATCCTTCCCGTTGAGGGTCAAACTCTCCGGCGCGTCCATCGATCAGTCCTCGTCCGTCTCGTCGCCGGCCAGCTCCAGCAGGCGCATACCCGCCGTCCCCGTCACGGGCAGGGAGAACACGATGGACTGGGCCTTGCTGTGCAGCCCCGCCTTGTCCATGATGGCGCGCATGATGCGGTTCTTGGTGGCGGTCTTCACCACGATGAACACCATCTCCTTCTCGTTCACCAGGGAGAAGCCCAGAAATTTCTCCGCCTTCTCCATGCCGGTGCCCTTAGCGTGGAGGACGGTGCCGCCCCCTGCCTGCTCCTCCCGGGCGGCGTCCATGATGAGCTCGGTGTGGCCCTGGTTGGCGATAACCACCAGCAGCTCGTACTTGGTGTCCTTCAACGCGCTTTCCTCCCCCGCTTCAAAATCCTGGCCGTCGGTGAGGAAGGCCAGGGGCTTTTTCCCCCCGATGCTGCTCAGGGGGATGATAAAGGCGATGCCCGTGCCGGGCACGTCGATGCTCAGCTCCCGCTGCATGGCCCCCTTCACCGCGCGCCAGGCGGAGCGGGTGACCACGGAGAAGGTGACCACCTTCTCCGTCTTTTCCAGGCCGAAGTAGTCCAGCAGCTCGCTTCTCGCCGTCCCCGCCCCCAGGGTGCTCAGGGTGACGGTCACGTTATATTTGGCGAACAGGGCCAGAAACTGCCGGGCCCTGGCCCGCTCGGTGATGGTCACCATCAGGTACAGTTCGTTCATAAGGAAGGCTTCCCCACCTTTCTTGCTGCTTGTTGTCACGCTGCGAAGCAGCCAGGACATTCGGTCGCTTTCCCTCCGACTCGGCCTGGTCTCCGGCCCGCTGCGCGGGCCTGCGCTCGGCCTCGCTTCGGTCCAAGCTCCCTCATTGTCCGCTTCTCCGCGCTTATAGCTCAATAATGGCGTCGTCGTCCAGCATATCGAAAGCCATAGCCGGCGGGACGGGCCGGCCCTTGGCCCCGATGCGCTGCCGGGCCTGGTAAACCACGCCCAGCACCTGGATGGTGATGAGGGGGGTCATGGCCACCATGGCCACCACCCCAAAGGCGTCGGTGACGATGTTCCCTCCCACCGCCGCGCACGCCCCCTGGGCAAAGGGGAGCAGGAACGCGGCGGTCATGGGCCCGGAAGCCACCCCGCCCGAGTCAAAAGCGATGGCGGTGAAGATCTTGGGCACAAAGAAGGACAGCACAATGGCGATGGCGTACCCCGGTATGAGGAGCCACAGGATGGAGATCCCGGTGAGCACCCGCACCATGGCCAGCCCGATGGACGCTGCCACGCCGGCGGACAGCGCCGCCCCCATGGCGGAGGAGGGAATGGCCCCGTCGGTGATTTCCTCCACCTGGCGGTTGAGGACGTAGACGGCGGGCTCCGCCTTGACGATGAAGTAGCCGATGACCATGCCCACCGGGACGATGATCCAGGGGTGGGGCAGGCCCGCCATCACCTGGCCCAGGTAGTTGCCTGCGGGCATGAAGCCCACGTTGGCCCCGGTGAGGAAGAACACCAGCCCTACGTAGGTATACGCCAGCCCCACGCCGATCTTTTTCAACGTCCGGGCGGACAGCTTGAGGGAGACGGCCTGGAAAATCCCGAACAGGGCCGTGATGGGCAGCAGGGACACCGCAATCTCCCCCATGTAGGTGGGCAGGCCGCCGCGGAACAGCGCCCACAGCTCCACCGAGTCGGTGATCTCCGGCAGGACGGGGGGCGAATAGGCCCCGTCCCCCGGGTGGAAGATCATCCCCAGGATGAGCACCGCTAGGATAGGCCCGATGGAGCACAGGGCCACCAGGCCGAAGCTGTCGTCGGCGGCGTGGCGATCATTTCGGATGGCGCAGATACCCACGCCCAGGGCCATGATGAAGGGCACCGTCATGGGCCCGGTGGTCACCCCGCCGGAGTCGAAAGCCACCGCCAGGAAATCCCTGGGCACAAAGAATGCCAAAGCAAACACCACAATGTAGGAACCCACCAGCATGGGGGGCAGGGCCACCCCCAGCAGCATACGCAGCAGGGCCAGCACCAGGAACACGCCCACCCCCGCCGCCACCGACAGAATCAGCGTCATGCTTGGCACTGCGGGCACCTGGCCCGCCAGCACCTGGAGATCGGGCTCGGAGATGGTGATGAGGAAGCCCAGCAGGAAGCCCATGACCACCATGACGGGCAGGCTGCGGCTGCGGGTGACGGCGGAGCCCACCCGCTCCCCCATGGGGGTCATGCTGGCCTCCGCGCCCAGAGTGAAGAACATCATGCCCACGATAATCATGGCCGCGCCCAGCAGGAAGCACAGCAGGATGCTGGGGGAGATGGGGGCGGCGCTGAAGCACAGCGCCAGCACGATGCCCACAATGGGCAGCACCGCCCGCAGCGCTTCCAGCAGCTTTTCCTTTAATTTGGGAAGGGATCCACGCAAACGCCCCACATCCTCTCCGTGGCAAACACTCCACCATTATAATTGTTACCCAGCATTATATCAAAAAAATGGAGGGATGCCAACCGGGTACAGGAAATTTTTAGGCAGTGTCACCAATTCGGCAAAAACAGCGGGAAAAAGCGGTTTGCGGTTGTTTTCGGCCGGTTACTATGGTATACTAAACCATATTATAAGTATCCAAGCATGGCCGGTCCATCCGGCGGGGCGGAGGAACTATGGAACAAAACAGACGGATCTTCGGCTATACGCCCGGCGGGGCGGAGGTGGAGGAGCTCACCCTGCGGGACGGGGCGCTGGCCTGCCAAATCCTCACCTACGGCGGCGCGGTGCGTTCGCTGGTTGTACCCGGCCGGGATGGGAACCCGGTGGACGTGGCCCTGGGCTTCGGCGCCCTGGAGGACTATATGTCCCAGGACAAATACATGGGGGCCGTCGTGGGGCGGTACGCCAACCGCATCGGCGGTGCGCGGTTCACCCTGAACGGCATGGAGTACCGCCTGGCCGCCAACGACGGGCCCAACTCCCTCCACGGAGGGAGGGCCGGCTTTGACAAGCAGGTGTGGTCGGTGTCGGAGCTGTCCAAAAACCGCGTCACCCTCTCCCTAGACAGCCCCGGCGGGCAGGAGGGCTATCCCGGCCCCCTCACCGTGCGGGTGACCTACACCCTGGCCCGCGGGGCTCTGAGCATCGGCTATTGGGCGGGGCACACGGGGGACACGGTGTTCAACCCCAGCAACCACACCTATTTCAACCTGTCCGGCCATGACAGCGGCGGGGTGGAGGGGCAGTATATCAAGCTGTACGCGTCCCGGTACACCCCCACCCGCCCCGGCTCCATTCCCACCGGGGAGATCGCCCCAGTGGACGGCACCCCCATGGACCTGCGCACGGCCCAGCCCATCGGCGCCCGCATCGGCGACCCCTTCGGACAGCTCACCCTTGCGGGGGGGTACGACCACAACTGGGTCATCGATGGCTGGGACAGGGCCCTGCGCCCCGCCGCCCTGGCCTGGTCTCCTGAGACCGGCATCTCCATGGAGGTATCCACCACCCTGCCCGGGGTGCAGTTCTACACGGGCAATTATCTGGACGGCTGCCCCGTGGGCAAGGGGGGCGCGGTGTACGCCGCGCGCTGCGGCTTCTGCCTGGAGACCCAGTTTTTCCCCGACACCCCTAATCAGCCCTCCTTCCCCTCCTGCGTGCTCCGGGCAGGGGAGGACTACAACAGCAGGACCGTGTACCGCTTCGGTACGCTGCCTGACGCCGGCCAGCTTTGACGGCGGGAAGAAAGAAGGAATAGAATGACAGCCAATGAAAAGAAAGAACTGCAAATCGCGGCCTGCAAGGTGCGCACCGGCATTATTGAAGGCACCCATGCCGCCAAGGCGGGCCACCCCGGCGGCAGCCTGTCCTCCGCCGACCTGTTCGCCTACCTCTACTTCAAGGAGCTGAACGTGGACCCCAACCACCCAAAAAAATGGGACCGGGACCGTTTCGTCCTCTCCAAGGGCCACTGCGCGCCGGGGCTGTACGCCGCCCTGGCCCTGCGGGGCTTCTTCCCTTGGGAGGATCTGAAAACCCTGCGCCACATCGACAGCTACCTCCAGGGCCATCCGGACATGAAGTCCATCCCCGGGGTGGACATGTCCACCGGGTCGCTGGGCCAGGGGATCTCCGCCGCCTGCGGCATGGCGCTGGCCGCCAAGCTGCAAAACAACCCCTGCCGGGTGTACGCCCTGCTGGGGGACGGGGAGATCCAGGAGGGCCAGGTGTGGGAGGCCATGATGTTCGCCCACCATTACAAGCTGGACAACCTGTGCGCCGTCATCGACAACAACGGCCTTCAGATCGACGGGCCGGTGGACCAGGTGATGAGCCCCTATCCCATTTTGGACAAGCTGCGCGCCTTCGGCTGGGAGGCGGCGGAGATCGACGGCCACGATTTCGGCCAGATGGAAGCCGCCTTTGCCCAGGCAAAGGCTGTGGAGGGCCGCCCCTTCGCCATCGTGATGAAGACCACCAAGGGCAAGGGGGTCAGCTTCATGGAAAACCAGGCGGGCTGGCACGGCAAGGCCCCCAACGACGAACAGGCCGGGACGGCGCTGGGCGAGCTCAGCGCCGAGCTGGCCAGACTGGAGGCGTTATAAATGGCGGACGTGAAAAAAATCGCCACCCGGCAGGGGTACGGCGAGGCCCTGCGGGAGCTGGGGGCCGTCCACGACAACGTGATCGTGTTCGACGCGGACCTGGCCGGCTCCACCCAGACCGCCATGTTCGGCAAGGCGTACCCCGGCCGCCACTTCAACTGCGGCATCGCCGAGGGGAACATGATGGCCGCCGCCGCCGGGGCGGCCGCCATGGGCATGGTGGCCTTCGCCTCCTCCTTCGCCATGTTCGCCGCCGGTCGGGCCTATGAGCAGGTGCGCAACTCTATCGGCTACACCGGGCTCAACGTGAAGATCGGCGCCTCCCACGGGGGCATCTCCGTGGGGGAGGACGGCGCCACCCACCAATGCCTGGAGGACTTTGCCCTCATGCGCTCCATCCCCGGCATGGTGGTCATGTCCCCCGCCGACGCGGTGGAGGCCAAGGCCATGGTGCGCGCCGCCTATGAGCACCAGGGGCCGGTGTATATGCGCTTTGGCCGCTCCCCGGTGCCCGTGTTCCATGACGAGGAAACCTTTCGGTTTGAGATCGGCAGGGGCGACGTCATGCGGGAGGGTTCGGATATCGCCATCATCGCCAACGGCCTGCTGGTGGCCGAGGCGGTGGAGGCCGGGAAGCTGCTGGCAGACCGGGGCGTGTCCGCCCGGATCATCAACATGGCCACCATCAAGCCCCTGGACGAGGAGCTGGTGCTCAAGGCCGCCCGGGAGTGCGGGAAGATCGTCACCTGTGAAGAGCACTCCGTCATCGGCGGACTGGGGGAGGCGGTGTGCTCCCTGCTCAGCGAGACGCTCCCCACCCCCGTCAAGCGCATCGGCACCCCCGACGTGTTCGGCCACTCCGGCCCCGCGGCGGCCCTGCTGGAGGAATTCGGGCTGTGCGCGGCCAACATCGCCCAGGTTGCCCAGGCGTTTGCCAAGGGCTGAAAGACCATCCCGCGCTGTCCCCGGCCTTGAGGCCGGGGACAGCTTTTTTAATTTGGATTGGTGTGCCGGAATTTTTAAAACCGTGGAATTCACGGGAAAAAAGCCCTTGACACCGCTTTATGTAAACCTGGCTATGCAGGAAAACTCTCACCCCGGCCCTGCACAGGGCTGTGGAAGTTTGTGTGGAAGTTGTGGAAGCCTTGTGGAACAATGGTCTTCCAAAAATTGGCTTGCAGGATGCAGGGCCAGTCCAGCCCCGGCAGGCCCGGTTTATTCTCTCTGATTTGCCCAAAATAATTATGTCCCGCCCGCCCAAAAAGGCCGGGGACGGAATAATGTTCCGTCCCCGGCCTTTTGCACGCTCAGTGCAGCAGGGTGTTCTCCCCGCCCACCTCCTCCAGCGAGCCGTTGGTGGAGAAATACTGGGCCAGGATGCCCGCGGCCACCTCCGCCAGGGAGCCGCCCGCGTCGCCCCCCTCCGCCACAATGCACAGGGCCACCTGGGGGTCGTCGTAGGGAGCAAAGCACACAAAGATGGCGTCGGTGGTGGCCGCTTTAGCGGAGGTCTCGGCGGTGCCCGTCTTACAGCCCACCTCCACCGGCAGGGGGTCGAACCACCGGGCCATGGTGTAGGTCTTGGACAGGTCGTACATGCCCTGCTTGACGGCGGCCAGGTGCTCGGGCTGGATGTCCACGGTGTGCAGGGCGGGGGCCTCGTAGCTCTGGGTGACCTGGCTGTAGTCGCTGGATTTGAACTCCTTGAGCAGGTGGCAGGCGTAGTGCTCGCCGCCGTTCACCAGAGTGGCGATATAGTTGGCCAGCTGGAGGGGGGTGAACTGGTTGGTGCCCTGGCCGATGGAGGCGCTCATGGTGTCGCCCTCATACCAGGGCAGGTTGAATGCGGCGTTGGTCTCCGGCCCGGCTACCCAGCCCTTATACTCGGGGATCTCAATGCCGGTGTACTCCCCAAGGCCAAACTTCTGGGCGTATTCCCGGAGGGTCTTGATGCCGGTGCGCCGCCCCACGTCGTAAAAGAAGATGTTGCAGGAGTCCTTGATGGCCTGGGTCACGTTCTCCATGCCGTGCCGGCCCGGCGAGATCCAGCAGTTGGGCTGGGAGGCCGGGTCGTCGTAAAAGCGGTACTTGCCGGTGCACTCCACCCGCTCGCGGGCGGTGATGGTCCCGGAGGACAGGGCCGCCACGGCGGTGAGGGGCTTGAAGGTGGAGCCGGGGGCGTACAGGCCCATGGTGGCCCGGTTGTTCAGCGGGTAGCTCTCGTCGGCCGCCAGCTCGTTGTAGTTCTCCCGGAAATGGGCCAGGTCGTAGGTGGGGTAGGAGGCCAGGGCCAGCACCCCGCCGCTCATGTCCACCACCGCCGCCGCCATGCCCTTGACGGGCTCCGGCTCCCCGTCCTCCCCAACCTTCCGCTCCTGGCGGGCGGAATACTGGGCCATCAGGTCCTCGGTGGTGGCCTGGAGGGCGATGTCCATGGTGAGCACCGCGTTGTCCCCCGGCTTCGGCAGCTTTTTCCACTCCTGGCTGGTGGTGTTTCCGTCCTGGTCCTTTTCAATGAGCCGGGAACCGCTGACGCCGTGGAGCTGCTCCTCAAAGGCCAACTCCACCCCTTCCACCCCCACGGTAGCGTCCATGGGGTAGCCCAGCTCCTTGTAGCGCTCCCAGTTATCCGGCGTGATATTCCCGGTGTAGCCCAGCACGTGGGCGGCGTAGCCCGTCTCATACCTCCGGGCGGTGGCGGTCTCAATGCGCACACCGGCCAGGGCGTGCTCCTTCACCTTTGAGATAAAGGAGATGTCCACCCCCTGGGCGAACACATAAGTGCTGTTGTCCACCTCATGCCGTCGCAGGTACAGCTCGTAGAGCACCCCGGCCAGCTCCCGGTTTTCCTGGCTGATTCCGCCCCCCTGGTCGGTGAGGCCCAGCCCCTGCCCGGCGGCGCCCAGCATCCCGGCCAGCTCCGGGTGGGCCAGCCGGACGGCGGGTTTCTTTTCCATCAGCCCGAAGGACTGGCACATGAGGGTGAGCAGCTCCCCTGCGGTGAGGTTGGACTTCTCCGCCTGCCGCACCCAGCCGCACTTCTCCGCCAGGCCGCCCAGGTAGGTGGGGACATCCGTGACCACCCCGTCATCGTCCTTCCGCTGAAAGGACAGGGGGGTCTCCGACGTGTACCGCCAGGGGGCGGTGTCGGATATGGGCAGGTCGTCCACCCACTCCACCCCCTCCTCCCGGCAGATCTCCAGCAGGCGGGTGAGGATATCCAGCCGGTCCGAGCCCATGGCGTTCCAGTCCAGGGTGACGTAATAGCTCACCTCGTTGGTGACCAGCACCCGGCCATAGCGGTCTAGGATCTCCCCCCGGACGCTGTCCACCTGCTCGGGGCGGATGGTGCGCACGGCGGAGTTGGAGCGGTAGGAGGCCCCGTTTATAATCTGGGTCTGGTAGAGTACCGCCACAAAGCCGCACAGCACCGCACAGTACAGGGCGATGAGCAGGTTGGTGCGCAGCTTGAGGCGGCGGGCCTCCCGCTCGGCCTTTTCCTCCTGGATGTGGGCGGGGTCAAAGGGGTTATTCATGGTAGATCCTCCCGTAGTTGACGCAGCAGAACCGCCCCGCCCAATATACCGGCAGGGCCAGGGCCAGGGTCCACAAAAGCTCTGGCGCCGCCACCTCCAGCAGGACCTCCAACGGCGCGGTCCGGGCCAGCAGGCAGGTCCCCACCGTCCACCCCTCCCATAGCAGGGTTGCGGCCACCGAGCAGATCATGTGGCCCCAGGCGTCCCGCCGGAGCAGGTACTGGGTGGTGAGCCCCGACGCCCACCCGAAAACGGCAAGGGAGAAAATACATCCCGGCCCCAGGTAGCCCAGGGCGGACATCACCGCCCCGCAGGCCGCCCCGTAGGCGGCCCCGAAGGGCGCGCCCTCCAGCGTCCCGCCCGCCACCGCCAAAACGGGCAGCAGCAGGGGCAGGGAGATGGGCAGGGGGCCCAGTACATAGTAGTTCACCACCGTTACCGCCAGCAGGGCGGTGAGGTAGGCGGTCCATTTCAAAATTTTATCGTGCCTGGTCATACAAGTTCACCAAATAAAGCCCAGGTAGAGCAGCCTGTGATGCGCACGTCCGCGAACCGCCCGATGAGGGCCGGATCCCCATCGAGGTGCACCAGCCGTCCCCCCGCCGTCCGGGCGTTGAGGCTGCTGCGGGGGTCCTCCCCCGCGCCGTCGATGAGGCAGCGCTGGACAGACCCGATATAGGCCCTGTGCTTTTCCAGGGAAATGCGGTTCTGTACCTCCACCAGCCGGTCAAAGTTGGCGGACTTCTCCCCGCGCGGCTGCGGGTCGGGCAGCTCCGCCGCCGGGGTGCCCTTCCGGGGGGAGTAGATAAAGGTAAACAGCGCGTCAAAGCGGACTTTCTCAATCAAAGATAAAGTATCCTCAAATTCCGGGGTGGTCTCGCCGGGGAAGCCCACGATCACATCGCTGGTGAGCACCACGTCCGGGATGCGCCCTCGCAGGGCGGCCACCTTTTCCAGGTACTGCCCCCGGGTGTAGCGCCGGTTCATGGCCCCCAGTACCCGGTCGTTCCCCGACTGGAAGGGCAGGTGGATGGCCGGGGCAGCCTTTTCGCACCGCGCCATCACGTCGAACAGCCTGTCCGTGGCGTCCTTGGGGTGGGAGGTCATGAAGCGCAGGAGGAACTCCCCCGGGACGGCGCTGGCCGCCTCCAGCAGGCGGGGGAAGTCCCAGCCCCCCTCCAGATCCTTGCCATAGGAGTTCACGTTCTGGCCCAGCAGGGTGATGTCCTTGTACCCTTGGGCCGCCAGCCCCTCAATTTCGCGCAGGATGATGCCCGGCTCCCGGCTGCGCTCCCGCCCCCGGGTATAGGGCACGATGCAGTAGGAGCAGAAGTTGTTGCAGCCGTACATGATGGACACCCATGCCTTCAGCTTGCCGGAACGGCGGACGGGCAGGCCCTCGGCGATGGCGCCGTCGTCCCGCTCCGTCTCAAAGACCCGCCCCCGGCGCAGCATCACCCGGCGCAGCAGCTCCGGGAACCGCCACAGCTGCTGGGGGCCGAACACCAGATCCACATGGCGGTAGGATTGGCGCAGCCGGTCCGCCACATGGGGCTCCTGGGCCATACAGCCGCACAGGCAAATGACCTGGTCCGGGTTTTTCCGCTTGCCGTGGACCAGCGCACCCACGTTTCCGAACACCCGCTGCTCGGCGTGCTCCCGGATGGCGCAGGTGTTGATGACGATCACGTCCGCCCCCCGGTCGGTGTCCGCAATCTCATAACCCATTTCGCACAGCATACCCCGCAGCAGCTCGGAGTCGGCTTCGTTCTGCTGGCAGCCGTAGGTGTCCACATAGGCCAGGGGAGGGGAGGGCAGGCGGCTGTTGAGGGCGCGCAGCTGGGCGCAGTATTCCTTTTGGCGCGCGATATCCTCAGGGGGGATGACGGGAGTGGTTCGTTTCAAGGGTATGGACCTCCAATAATCTTTGTGGGATAAGCCAGGAAAGTTTTTCTTGACAGGCGTTATGTTACCCTCAACAGGGGGAAAAGGGATTGTGGAAAACTCTGTGCAAGTTGTTGAAAACTGTGGAACAGCGGGGCTTCCCGCCAACCGCCCGCTGGGACGGCAAAACGCGGCAGGTCACTTTTTAGGGGTAAAAAACTGGACAAAGGCGGGCGGAGGAAGTAATCCGTCCGGCGGCGCCTGGGTTGGCCCTTATCCGTTCAGCCGCGACGCCACCACCCGCGCCGCCTTCACCCCCGACGCCCCCGCCTGCGCCTCGTCGGCGCAAAGTCCGCTCGACTTCGTTTCCCGCTGCGCGGAAAACTGCGTCCGCTTCCTTGCGCCTCCTCTCCAAACGGCACCCGCTGCGCTGGGCTGCCGTTTGGGGGCCGCCTCCGGCGGCCTTATTTGTTTAACCTTGCCGCCACTACCCGCGCCGCTTTCACGCCGGAAGCCCCCGCCTGGGCCAAGCCTCTTGTGACGCCCGCGCCATCGCCCACGGCAAAGAAGCCGGGCAGGGCGGTCTCCAGCTCGCCCGACAGCCTGATCCGCGCGGAGTAGAACTTCACCTCCGCCCCGTAGAGCAGGGTGTCGTAGTTGGCGGTGCCGGGGGCCAGCTTGTCCAGGGCGTAGATCATCTCGATGATATCGTCCAGCTGCCGCTTCGGCAGGGCCAGGGACAGGTCGCCGGACACCGCCGCGGCAAGGGTGGGCCGGACAAAGGATTTGGACATGCGGTGGTCGTTGCTCCGCCGCCCGCCCACCAGATCGCCGAAGCGCTGCACCAGCACGCCCCCCGCCAGCATATTGGACAGGGACGCGATGTGCTTGCCGTAGCGGTAGGGCTCGTTGAAGGGGGAGGTGAAGCGGTTGCTGACCAGCAGGGCGAAGTTGGTGTTCTCGCTTCTCAGGGCCGGGTCGGAATAGGAGTGGCCGTTGACGGTGTTGATACCCTCCACGTTCTCCGCCACCACGTGGCCATAGGGGTTCATGCAGAAGGTGCGCACCTGGTCGCCGTACTGCTTGGTGCGGTAGACCAGCTTGGACTCGTACACCACATCGGTGATGTGCTCGAACACCGCGGCGGGCAGCTCCACCCGCACGCCGATGTCCACCTGGTTGTTCAGCAGCTCCAGCCCCAGCCCCTTGCACTGGTTGGCGAACCACTCCGCCCCGGAGCGCCCCGGCCCGGCGATGAGGTAGGGGGCGGAAAACCGCTCCCCGCCCCCGGTGACCAGGGTGTAAACGCCCTCCCTGGCCTCAATGGCGGTGACGGCGGTGTCAAACAGGAAGGTGTGCCTATCCCGGATGGCCTCGTAAATGCTGGTGAGTATCTTCAGGTTGTTTTCCGTCCCCAGGTGCTTGCACTGGGCCTGGAGCAGGTGGAGGTCATATTTCAGCGCCTCCCGCTCCAGGGCGCGGGCCTGGGGGGTGGCGGTGGAGTACACCTCGGTGGTGGCGCCGTGCTTCACGTTGAGGCTGTCCACATACCCGATGAGGTCCATGACCTCCTTTTGGTCCAAAAAGTCGGTGAGCCAGCCGCCGAAGGCGGTGGTAAAGTTGAATTTCCCGTCGGAGAAGGCCCCCGCCCCCCCGAAGCCGCACATGGTGCCGCACACCCTGCACTGGACGCAGGTGCGGACCTTGCCCGCCACAATGGGGCACTGGCGGCGGTAGATGTCCGCTCCCTTGTCCACCACCAGCACCCGGGCGGAGGGGCATTTCAGCGCCAGCTCATAGGCGGCGTAGATGCCGGCCTCGCCGGTGCCCAGGACCATCACGTCGTAGTTGGTATTCATACAGCGGCTCCTCTCTTGGTTATGGGCGTATACGGACAGTATATTGTATCATGGAACGGCCTCCGGCGCAAGGGCGCAATTTTGCGTTGAACCCGGCGGCCCTGCGTGATATAATGATAAATACATTTGTACCGCGCTTCCGCGCCGCCCCACTTCGTGGGGCCCCGCTGCGGGGCCGCCGGGAGGTCTCTATGAAGCCTGACATACTCATCATCTGCGGCCCTACGGCCTCGGGCAAGACCGCCCTGGCGGCGGAGCTGGCCCTGCGGCTGGACGGGGAGGTGGTGTCCGCCGACTCCATGCAGGTCTACCGGGGCATGGACATCGGCACCGCCAAGCCCACCCAGGGGGAAATGCGGGGCGTCCCCCACCACATGCTGGACGTGGCCGACCCCCGGGAAAATTACTCCGTAGCCCGCTATGTGGCCCAGGCCGTCCCCATTGTGGACGGCATCCTGGCCCGGGGAAAGCTGCCTATCGTGGCGGGTGGGACGGGGCTGTATCTCGACAACCTGGTGGCCGGGCGGCAGTTCGCCCCCTTTGCGCCGGACAGCGGCCTGCGGGAGCGCCTCCAGGAGCGGGTGCGGACGGAGGGCCTGCCCGCCCTGCGCCGCGAGCTGGAGCGGGCGGACCCAGAGGCCGCCGGGCGCATCCACCCCAACGACGAGAAGCGCACCCTCCGGGCGCTGGAGGTGTACCTGGCCACGGGGAAAACCATCACCCAGCACGACAGGGACAGCCGGGCCCTGCCCAACCGATACACCCCCCTGACCATCGCCCTGAACTTCGGCGAGCGCCCCTGGCTGTGGGAGCGCATCGACCGCCGGGTGGACCACATGATGGCCCAGGGGCTGGAGGGGGAGGTCCGGGGGCTGCTGGCCTCCGGGGTTTCCCGGGAATGCACCGCCATGCAGGCCATCGGCTATAAGGAGATCGCCGCCGCCATCGCGGAGGGCCGTCCGGCGGCGGAGGGGGCGGAGGAGGTCAAGCTGCGCTCCCGGCAGTACGCCAAGCGGCAGCTCACCTGGTTTCGCCGCAACAAGCAAGCCTATTGGTTCAATTGGGAAAAAATTCCTGATTTGTCCGCCGCCGCCGTTTTTTCGACAGAACTTGCCAGGGGCTGTGGATTAAGATGAATATACACAAGCGCGAAAACCGAGCGGGGCATTGTCACGCCCGGCTTGGCCGCATGGCCGTCCTCGCGCTTCTAAAAAGAAGGAGTGTATTCAAATGAGCCTTACATCCACCGTCCCCGTCTCCAAGCAG
The DNA here is from genome assembly GCA_910588105.1 of uncultured Oscillospiraceae bacterium. Classification (GTDB taxonomy): domain Bacteria; phylum Bacillota; class Clostridia; order Oscillospirales; family Oscillospiraceae; genus Enterenecus. Next base: position 24,195 of record CAJUQD010000016.1, read on the forward strand.
CCCAACGTACAGGACGCTTTTTTGTCCGCCGCCCGCCGCCTGGCCGCCCGGGTCACCGTATTCCTCATGAACGGCTACCAGCTCCGGGGGGTCATCACCGCCTTTGACCCCTATGTGGTGGTGGTGGTGTCCGACGGCAGGCAGCAGGTGATCTACAAGCACGCCATCTCCACCATCGCCCCGGAGCACCCGGTAGAGCTGGAAGAAGCGCGGGGATAGCCACACAGCACACCAGAGGGAAAAAGGACTGATATCAAGTTGAAAGAGAGCACCCTGGCCACCAAAATCATGATCGGCATCCTCTGCCTGGGGGTTGCGGCCTACCTGGCCATCTATATCATCCGGGGCTGGGGGGGGGAGCTGGCCACCACCCGGGCTTACACTTACTCCATCGACGTGGGGCAGGAGGCCCAGGGCATCCTGGTACGCACCGAAATCCCCCTGGCAGGCGGCAACGGCTATGTGGACCAGATCCTGCCCGAGGGAGCCAAAGCCGCCGCCGGTGACCCGGTGGCCCTGCTGTACGACGACCCCTCCGCCCTCACCACCCGGCAGTCCATCCGGGCGCTGGAGGCGGAGATTGAGCAGCTCCAATACGCCCTGGGCGACCGGACCCAGAGCGCCGACGCCGCCCGGCTGGACGCCCAGGTCATCTCGTCCATCGTCTCGCTGCGCTCCCTGGCCGCCGGGGGGGATCTGACGGGGCTGGACGACTGCGCCCTCAGCCTGCGCTCCATGGTGTTCAAGCGGGACTACGCCTACGGGGACACCGGGGCGGTGGACCAGCTGGCCCAGCTCATCGCGGATAAGCAGGGGCAGCTGGCCCAGCACTACCACTCCCTGAACCAGGTGTCCACCACGGTGTATGCCCCCGCCTCCGGCGTCTATTCCGCCGGGACGGACGGCTGGGAAGGGGTGGCCACCCCCGGCATACTGGACAATATCACCGCCGACGGGCTGGACGAGCTGCTCCACCAGCAGCACAGCCCCGCCCCCGGGACGGTGGGCAAGCTCATCACCGACTCCACCTGGTACTACGCCGCCCTGCTGGACGGCACCGGCACCGGCCTCCAGTCCGGCCGGCGCTACACCCTCAGCTTTTCCGGCGACTACTTCGGCCAGCTTTCCATGACCCTGGAGCGGGTGGTGCTGGACGGGGACCGGACGCTGGCCGTGTTCTCCTGCCGCTCCCACCTGGCGGATACCACCCTGCTGCGCCTTCAGACGGTGGACGTGGTCACCCAGCGCATCGAGGGCATCCGCGTCCCCCGGCAGGCCCTGCGGGTGGAGACGGTGGAGGAGACCGCCGAGGACGGCTCCATCCGCCATGTAAACCGCTACGGCGTGTTTACCGTGGTGGGCGCCCAGGCGGAGTGGCACGAGGTGGAGGTGCTGTACACCGACGAGTCCTATTACCTGGTCCGGCCCGCCCGGCCGGACGACGCCTCCCGCCTGCGGGCGGGGGACGAGGTGATCTTCAACTCCTCCGGCATTTACGATGGAAAGGTGGTGCGGTGATGGGGCTGCGGGAGAACATCGCCCGGGTGCGCGCCCAGCTGGACCAGGCCGCCCGGGCGGCGGGACGGGACCCCTCCGAAATCACCCTGCTGGCCGCCACCAAGACCCAGGGGCCGGAGGCCATCCGGGCCGCCATCCAGGCCGGCGTCACCGTGTGCGGGGAAAACCGGGTGCAGGAGCTCGCCGCCCACTTGGACGAGGGCGCCTACGGGGGGGCCCAGGTCCACTTCATCGGCCACCTCCAGACCAACAAGGTGAAGTATGTGGTGGGCCGGGTGGCGCTGATCCACTCCGTATCCTCGGACAAGCTGCTGCGCGCCATCGCCGCCCAGGCGGACAGGCTGGGGCTGGTCCAGGACATCCTGCTGGAGGTCAACCTGGCGGGGGAGGCCTCCAAATCCGGATTTGCCCCGGAATCGGCGCCGGACGCCGCCCGGCTGGCGGCCCGCCTGGGGGGCGTGCGGCTGCGGGGGCTGATGTGTATTCCGCCGCGGGCCGTCCGCCCCGGGGACAATCTCCCATATTTTCAAAAATTACGCCGGTTGGCTGTTGACATAACGCGGGAAATGTTAGATAATAGCATAGATATGGACGTGCTTTCCATGGGGATGAGCGGCGACTATACGGACGCCGTTGCCGCGGGCTCCACTTGTGTGCGGGTGGGCTCGGCCCTGTTCGGCCCCCGCCCGCCTATGTCATCTACTCACGATTGAAGGGAGAAACGTCTATATGAGCCTGTTTGATGAACTCAAGCGTCTGGCCCGTCCCTATGAGGACGAGGAGGACGATGACTATGAGGAGGATTTCACCCCGGTGAGCAGCGGCATCAAGGAGCTGCCCCGGGAGAGGGACCGGGACCGCGACCGGGAAAGGGACCGGGAGCGCGATGCCGACCGCCGCAGCGGCAACAAGGTGGTCAATATCCACACCACCACCCAGCTCCAGGTGGTGCTGGTCAGCCCCACCCGGTTTGAGAACGCCAGCGAGATCGCCGACCACCTGCGGGACAAGCGCACCGTGGTGCTCAACCTGGAGCAGACGGACAAAAACATCGCCCGCCGCCTCATCGACTTTTTGTCCGGGGTGGCCTATGCCAACGAGGGAACCATCAAGAAGGTGGCCCTGTCCACGTATATCATCACCCCCTATAATGTGGAGATTTTGGGCGACCTCATCGACGAGCTGGAAAACAACGGACTGTACTTCTGACACAGAGATAAGGGGGACTTTACGCTATGATGACTCCGCAGGAAGTGGCCAGCCACTCCTTTGCCAAGGCCACCCTGGGCGGCTATAACCTGGCCCAGGTGGACGAATTTTTGGACGCGCTCACCGAGGACTATGCCGCCCTTTACAACGAGAACGCGATTTTGAAAAACAAGCTGAAGGTGCTCTCCGACACGGTGGAGGAGTACCGCGCCACCGACAACGCCATGCGCAAAACCCTGCTGGCCGCCCAAAAGATGGCGGACGACATGGTGGAGGACGCCAAGAAGAAGCAGGCAAAGCTCATGGGCCAGGCGGAGCAGGACGCCCACAAGCGGGTGGAGGAGCTGAAAAAGGCGGTGGAGGCGGAGGAATTCCGGCTGAAAAAGGCCCAGGAGTCCACCGCCGCCTATGTGCGCAAGCTGGCGGCGGCCCATGACCAGGAGATGGCCTTCCTGTCCGACCTGGGCCAGCTGGTCCCCCCGGAGCAGCTGGCCGCCGCCAAGGACAGCGACCCCTCGGAAGACATCAAGGCCGCCCTGACCGCCCAGATCAGCAAGGAGGAAGCGCAGCAGGCGCAGCCCGCCCCGGAAAAGCCCGCCCCCCGTCTGGTGGCGGTGGGGCCGGACGACGACGTGCCCCCCATGCCCGACGACCTGGAGCCCCTGGCGGGCCAGGGCCAGGACGAGTTCGAGCTGGACCCGGACGCCACCAGGCGGTATTCCGACCTCCAGTTCGGCAAGGACTACGAGATACAATGACGCAAAAAGGAGAAGCTGAGGATATCCCCGCTTCTCCTTTTCCCATATGGGAGGAGACGCCGAGATGAAAAAGTCCTGGCTGGACGTGGTAGATCAGATTTGGGAAATCATTGACATTCGTGGTGCTTATATGGATTGGCTTCGCGATAAGCCCCTGTGGGTCAAAATCGTCCCGCCGCTGATCCTCCTGGCCCTCTATCTCCTGATGCTCTTCCTCCCATAAACAGGCGAAGAAAGCGCCCCCTGGAACACCAGGGGGCGCTTTTATCAACGGTTTTGACCGCAATTACTTGTGGTCCACGCTGTACATGTGCTTGATGAGCTCCAGCACCTTGTTGGAGTAGCCCATCTCGTTGTCGTACCAGCTCACGACCTTCACAAAGGTGTCGGTCAGGGCGATGCCGGCCTTGGCGTCGAAAATGGAGGTGCGGGGATCGCCCAGGAAGTCGCTGGACACCACGTCCTCGTCGGTGTAGCCCAGGATGCCCTTCAGCTCGCCCTCGGAGGCGGCCTTCATGGCGGCGCAGATCTCCTCGTACTTGGCGGGCTTGGCCAGGTTGACGGTCAGATCCACCACGGACACGTCCAGGGTGGGCACGCGCATGGACATGCCGGTCAGCTTGCCGTTCAGGGCGGGGATGACCTTGCCCACGGCCTTGGCCGCGCCGGTGGAGGAGGGGATGATGTTGCCGGAGGCCGCGCGGCCGCCGCGCCAGTCCTTCTTGGAGGGGCCGTCCACGGTCTTCTGGGTGGCGGTGGTGGAGTGCACGGTGGTCATCAGGCCGTCCTTGATGCCCCAGTTATCGTTGAGCACCTTGGCGATGGGGGCCAGGCAGTTGGTGGTGCAGGAGGCGTTGGACACGAACTTCATGTCGGGGGTGTAGGCGTCCAGGTTGACGCCGCACACGAACATGGGGGTGCTGTCCTTGGAGGGGGCGGACATGACGACCTTCTTGGCGCCGGCGTCGATGTGGGCCTGGGCCTTCTCCTGGGTCAGGAACAGGCCGGTGGACTCCACCACATACTCAGCCTCCAGCTTGCCCCAGGGGATGTTCTTGGGGTCGCGCTCGGCGAAGATGGGGATGGACTTGCCGTTGACAACGATGGCGTTCTCAGTGGCGGAGACCTCGCCGTCGAACTGGCCGTGCATGGTGTCGTACTTCAGCATATAGGCCAGGTAGTCGGCGGGGCACAGGTCGTTGATGCCCACGATCTCGATCTCGGGATGGTTCACGCTGGCGCGGAAAACCATGCGGCCGATGCGGCCAAAACCGTTAATACCTACTTTGATGCTCATTGGTATCACTCCTTAATATAATTATGGTGGTGATGGGTCTGCGCGGTCTTATTATACTCTATCCGGGTTCCAAAGGGAAGGGGTATTGTGAAAAATCTTTCAAACTTTTTCACAAATTTTAATTCTTATCTGACAAACCGGGCGGTTCCCCCTGGAAACCGCCCGGTTTTAGATGCTTTCTCCAGTTTTTCCCTGGATTTCGGCCCTTACTCGATAATCAGCTCAATGTTTTTCGCGCTCTCCTGGAATTCGTCGATCCAGTCGCCGGTCATGTCGGTGTAAGTAAAGGTGTAGAGCTTGTCGGCATTGACGGCCACGATCAGCTGGGTCATGGTCACCCCGTCCAGCTCCACGTCATAGCAGTACTGGTAGGCGGGCAGGCCGCACACGTTGTCCTTGCTGAAGAAGCGGTCGGTGATGGTGGGCTCCACGCCAAAGGTGCTCTCGAACATCTCTGCCAATGTCTCCCGGGTCAGGTCGGCGGTGAGGATCTTGAAGGCCGCGTCGGCCCCTTTTTCCTTCTCGGTGACGGTGGTGTTGATGTTGGAGCCGTCCTCGGCGTTAAACCAGCACTCTTTTACGCCCTCCATCTCCGTCTCCTCGAAGCTGTCGGGCACATCCACGTTGTAGCCGGTCACATGGTCGTTGACCTTCTCACCACACCCCGCGCTCAGCAGCAACACCAGGGCAAACAGGGAAACCAGACTTTTTTTCATGATAACTCTCTCCTTACATGTCGTACTGCGTCCCGGAAACCGGGACGCAGTTTGAATTATAGCACCTCCGGCCTCTCCCCGCAAGGGTTTTCGCCTCTTGACAGCGCTGGTATAATAATTAAGAATCTTTTAAGGGAGGTAGTCTCCATGATAGACAGGCTCAGGGCGCGGCTGGCCGCCGTCCTGCCCACCCTCCGGGCCCTGGGGCAGTGGCTGGCGCTGGCCGGGCTGACCGGGCTGGCCTGCGGCGGGGCGGGGGCGGCGTTTACCTGGTGTGTGGCCAAGGCGGCGGCCCTGCGCGCCGCCCACCCCTGGCTGCTGTTTTTGATGCCCCTGGCGGGGCTGGCCATCGTGTTCAGCTACCGCGCCGCCGGGATGGAAAACGACAGCGGTACAAACCAGATCATTGCCAGCGTCCGGGGCGGGGAACGCCCCCCGGTGCGGCTGGCCCCGCTGATTTTCCTGGGCTCGGTGCTCACCCACCTCACCGGCGGCAGCGCCGGGCGGGAGGGGGCCGCGCTGCAAATCGGCGGCAGCATCTCCGCCGGCCTCGGGCGGCTGCTCCGGCTGGGGGACCGGAACCTGAACACCATCATCCAATGCGGCATGGCAGGGCTGTTCTCCGCCCTGTTCGGAACCCCCCTCACCGCCACCGTCTTTGCCCTGGAGGTGGTGAACGTGGGCCATTTCCGCTATGCCGCCCTGTTCCCCTGCCTGCTCTCCTCGCTGGTTGCAAATTCCATCCCCCGGCTGCTTGGCCTGCCCGCGGAAGCCTATCACCTGGGGAGCCTGCCGGAACTGGGGCCTATGCCCCTGCTGCAATGCGGCAGCCTGTCCATCTTGGCGGCGCTGGTGTCCATCGCCTTCTGCGTCCTCATGCACCGGACGGCGCGCCTATATAAAAAATACATCCCCAACCAGAACGCCCGGGTGCTGGCCGGGGCGGCGCTGGTCATCGCCCTCACCCTTGTGGAAGGCAGCGGCGACTACAACGGCGCGGGGGGCCATATCATCGAGCTGGCGGTAGAGGGGCACGTCCACGTTCCCTGGGCCTTTGCGTGGAAAATCCTGTTCACTGCCCTCACCCTGGGGGCGGGCTTCCGGGGCGGGGAGATTGTGCCCACGCTGTTCATCGGCTCCACCCTGGGCTGCGCCGCGGCGCCGCTGTTCGGCTTGGATCCGGCCTTCGGGGCCGCCGTCTCCATGATCGCCCTGTTCTGCGGGGTGGTCAACTGTCCGCTGGCTTCCATCTTCCTGTCCATCGAGCTGTTCGGCGGGGAGGGGCTGCTGTTCTTCGCCCTGGCCAGTTCCGTGAGCTTCCTGGTCAGCGGGCGCTACTCGCTGTACTCCAGCCAGAATATCGTGTACTCCAAGCTGGAGGCGCGGCTCAACGACCAATGAAACGGGCGGCAGGGTAAGGCGTCTTTACGTCCGTGAGTCCCAATAAATAATCCACGCTGGTATGGTGAAATTTTGCCAATGAAATCAGAATTTCCGGCGGGAGGCTCCGTTGTCCCAATTCATAATTGCTGTATACTTGCTGGGAACAATTTATCGCATTGGCTACCTGTGCCTGCGTCAAGTCTGAATCTTCCCGCAGATCTCGAATCCTTTGGTACTGAGACACTGTTATCACCTCAACACCAGATTATATTTACCGCAAATTGTTGTATTTACTTTTACCGTGAATTGCAGTAAAATAGCCATGAGGTGATTTCAGATGTCCAAAGATGCCAAGAGAAGGGTTTCGGTCTTGATACCGGCGGAACTGTGCCGGCAACTGGATGAGCTGGCACAGCGGTCCTCGCGATCTCTTTCGTCCTATATCAGGCAGGTTCTAAAATGGCACCTATCCTATTTGGATCAGTTTCCAAAAACATAAAAAAGGCCTGGGACCTATCCAAATTGGACAGGTCCCAGGCCTTTTTTTGCTTCCTTGTTGCCGCGCTGCTCACGACGGCTCAGCGCTGGTACTCAAATTCCAAATTATACAGGCACACCACGTCCCCGTCCTCAATGCCCAGCTCCTCCAGCTGCCGGTACACCCCCGCGTCCCGCAGCTTGCGCTCGAACCAGTTTCGGCTCTCGTAGTCGCCAAAGTTCACGTTGGCCATGAGCTGGCGCAGCCAGGGCCCGTCCACCAGCCAGGCGCCGTCCTCGTCCCGCTGGATATCCAAGGACTCCGAGGTATCTACCTCGGGGGGCCGCTCCACGTAGGTAGGCTCGTAGACGATGACGGGGGGGAGACTGGACAGCTCCCGTGCGGCGGCGTACATCAGCTCCTTCGCGCCCTGGTGGGTGGCGGCGGACAGCTCAAACAGGGGGCAGCCCTTGGCCTCCACATGCCGGCGCAGCTTTTCAAGCAGCGACTGGTCCTCCATAATGTCCACCTTATTAGCCGCCACGATCATCCGCCGCGACGCCAGCTCGGGCGACCAGCGCTGGAGCTCCTCACAGATGGCGTCGAAGTCGGCCATCGGATCCCGCCCCTCGCTGCCGGACACGTCCACCACGTGGATGAGCAGGCGGCAGCGATCCACATGGCGCAAGAAGTCGTGCCCCAGCCCCGCGCCGTCCGCCGCCCCCTCGATGATACCGGGGATGTCGGCCAGTACGAAGGACGAGCCCTCGTCCACCGCCACCACGCCCAGGTTGGGGGAGAGGGTGGTGAAATGGTAGTTGGCGATTTTAGGCTGGGCCCGGGTGACCACGCTGAGCAGGGTGGACTTGCCCACATTGGGGAAGCCCACCAGCCCCACGTCCGCCAGCAGCTTCAGCTCCAGGAGCACCTCCCGGACCTGCCCGGGCAGCCCTGCCTTGGCGAACCGGGGGCACTGGCGGGTGGGGGTGGCGAAGTGCTGGTTTCCCCAGCCGCCGTTGCCCCCCCTTGCCAGCACAAAGTCCTCCTGGCCGGACATGTCGCAGATGATCTCCTTTGTCTCCAGGTCGCGCACCACCGTGCCCCTGGGGACGCGGATCACCAGGTCGGCCCCGTCCTTGCCGGAGCACCGCTTGCCCTGGCCGTCCTTCCCGTTCTCGGCGGTGTATTTGCGTTTGTAGCGAAAGTCCATCAGGGTGGACATGTGGGGGTCCACCCGCAGGATGATGTCGCCGCCGCGCCCGCCGTCCCCGCCGTCGGGGCCGCCGGCGGCCACGTACTTCTCCCGGTGGAAGGCCACCGCGCCGCCGCCGCCGGTGCCCGCCCGGACGGTGATCCGGGCAGTGTCGATGAATTGATTGGCCATAAGGGCCTCCTTTTGTTGTGAAAAATTACTTGCACAGCCCCTCAAAGAAGCGCCGGGCGTTTTCCAAATCGGTCTCGTCGGGGTGGCCCTTCCCGGTCCCGCCTATCAGCTTGAACGGCCCAAAGGTGTTGAAGCCCCGGCATCCGAACTCCCCGGCGACCACGGCGGATTTCTCCTTGACCGCCGCCGCGATGGATTTGGCGGTACCCAGCCCCGCGCTGGTATAGAGAAAGAACACCCGCTTTCCCTGGGGCAGGCTGCCTTTCACAAAATTCAGCACATCCGGGTGAAAGCTTCCGCCGTAGATGCCGGAGGCAAGGCCGATAAGGTCATATTGCCCCAAATCGGCCTGTTTTTGCGCCCCGGCGTCGATAAGAGCCACGTCATGGCCCCGGGCGATGGCGTCCACCACCTTTTTGGTGTTGCCGTGATGGCTGGAATGGTAAACAATGACGGTTTTCATAACAATCAGCCTCCAAATTTATCGCTGTTTTCACCGGGCTTCCACATTGCTGTTCAGCGCCGTTCCCGCCTTATTTGCCGTCCTTAAGCTTGGACGGGCTCACCACCAGCTCCACATCTCCCTGCAGCAGCGTGCGCAGCAGACCCGCCACGCCCAGAATCAGCGCCAGCAGGTCAAGAACAATCTGAAGGCCCCCTCCCCAGAACGTGGAGAGAAACGGGTCGAGGGCCGCTGCAAACACCAGCAGGATGCTAAACAGGATAAAAGCAATCCCTTGAACCAGCTTTTTCATATTCTGCATACTCCTTTCTATAAAAAAAGCCGCAAACGGTCCCCCGTCTGCGGCCTTTCGTGTCGGTACTTACTGGGCGATCTCCACAATAGAGACCTGCTTGCGGTCCTTGCCCAGGCGCTCGAACTTCACCTTGCCGTCCTTGAGGGCGAACAGGGTGTCGTCACTGCCCTTGCCCACGTTCACGCCGGGGTGGATATGGGTGCCCCGCTGGCGCACCAGGATGTTGCCGGCCAGCACGAACTGGCCGTCGCCGCGCTTCACGCCCAGGCGCTTGGCCTGGGAGTCGCGGCCGTTCTTGGTGGAGCCGCCGCCCTTTTTGTGGGCGAAGAACTGGATGTTGAGCTTCAGCATAGTCGTTTCCGTCCTTTCTGTCAAAGGTTAAGGATGTCAGTCCTTTTCGTCTCCGTCGTCAAAATAGACGGCGAGATTTTCGGGATATTGTTCTCCCATGGCCTGGAGATAGACCAGCAGGCCCGCCAGCAGGTTCTGGCAGGTGTGCTCGTTGGCCCCGTCCAGCTTGGCGGGGAGCCTGAGGGAGATGCGGGCGTTTTTTTCGCTGGCCTTCACCGGGGCGCCCAGGCCCAGAACCTCGTTGATGGTGCACTCGGCGAGCCCCACGGCGGCGGAGACGGCGGCGCACACAATGTCCGCGCCCGCCTCTGCGTACCCGCTGTGCCCCTCCACCACGAAGCCGTCGATGCGGTTATCCGCGCTGTGGAAGGTTACGGTGGTCATGGCCGTCTCCCTCAGGCGTTGACCTTGGTGATCTCCACCTTGGTGTAGGGCTGGCGGTGGCCCTGACGGCGGCGGTAATTCTTCTTGGGCTTGTACTTGAACACCAGCACCTTTTTGCCCTTGCCGTTCTTCACCACGTTGGCGGTGACGGACGCGCCGTCCACCACGGGGGCGCCGAAGGTAGCCTTGTCGCCGTCCAGGACGGCCAGCACCTTGTCGAAGGTGACGGTTTCGCCGGCTTCCACGTTCAGCTTTTCGATGTAGAGGGTGTCGCCCTCGGCCACCTTGTACTGCTTGCCGCCGGTCTCGATGATCGCGTGCATATCTGCACTCCTTTCCTTTATTACGGGCTCGCTGTCGGGGGCGGGGGATAATCCCCACTTGATGTCACGCTGCGGTCCAAGCTCTCTCGCCGACCACTTCTACGCGCTTCTACCCATTCAAAGCGGCTCAAATAGTATATCAACCCAATTTCATAAAGTCAAGCGTTTTTCCCTCGGTTTTCGCATTTTATTTGCCCCGCGCCGCCAATTCCGCCTGAAAGCCGGCGGCGGCGCGCTTGGCCGCGGCCACCTTGTCCCAGCCCTCCAGATATTCCTTGGCGTATTTCGGGTTGCCCAACCGAACGATTTTCCGGTTCTCCGGGTCCACCAGCTTGGTAATCCCCCCGGCCCCCAGGGACAGTACGCTTTGCAGCTCCTCCATCATCACGATGTTGTAGGCGCACACACCCCCCGGCCTTGCCCAGCCCACGTTCTCAAAGGAGCCGGACATGTACTTCTGCCGGTAGAGGTAATAGGGGGCGTACCCCGCCCCCCGCAAGCGCGCCGACGCCGTCTCCAGCATGTTTTCCACCGCCTCCGGGCCGCACAGCTCCCCGCCCTCCTCGGTGAGCCGGGAGCCCTTTTTCAGCGCCAGGGTGTGAACCGTGATATTGGCCGGTTCCATGTCCAGCACCTTTTCCAGGGTGCGCCCAAAGCCCGCCAGGGTATCGGCGGGCAGCCCGGCGATGAGGTCCATATTGACCAGCCCGCCGAAATGTTCCCCGGCCAGCGCCATGGCTTCCACAATTTCCCCGGCGGTGTGGGAACGCCCTATGGCTTGGAGCATCTGATCCTCCATGGTTTGGGGGTTGATGGAGATGCGGCGGATCCCGTGGCTTTTCAGGGTTTCCAGCTTGTCCACGGTGATGGTATCCGGTCTGCCCGCCTCCACGGTGAACTCGGCGCACCGCCCCATGGGGAGAAAGTTTTCCACAGCGGACAGGATTTTGTGGAGCTGACCCGCCGCCAGGGTGGTGGGGGTGCCGCCCCCCATATACGCGCAGGAGATGTAAACCCCCCGCTCCCGCAGCAGCGCCCCGGCCAGCTCGATTTCCCGGCACAGCCCGTCCACATAGGGCTCCACCAAGGCCAGCGAACCCCTCACATCGGCGGAAATAAAGGAGCAGTAGGCGCACCGGGTGGGGCAGAAGGGTATGCCGATATAGAGGGCCATCCCGTCCCTTGTCAGCCCCTTCTTCACGTCCAGCGCCGCCTGGGCACACTCCACTGCCAGCGCCGCCCTGGGGGCGGAGACATGGTAGTCCTCCCGGAGCTCCTTTTCCGCCTGCTTAGGGCTTTTGCCCGCCAGCATGGCCCGGGTGGGCAGCTTGACGGGCCGCACCCCGGTGAGGGACCCCCAGGGCAGCTCCCGGCCCAGCAGGGCGGTCCCCGCCTTATAAAACGCCTGCTTCAACGCGTGGGACACGGTGTGATAGACCTGCTCCTCCGGCTCGTCCAGCTTGTCCGAGGGGAAACGGGCCACGCCGTTGTGCCACCGGCCGTCCCGCAGCACCAGGGCGCTCATATTGGCGAGCTTTTCCCCCCGGTGGAGGGTGAGGACGGCGGCGTTTTGTTCCGCGTGCAGCGCCTTGGGGATGGGGGCTTCGGGGTATTCGGGCCGCTCTCCGGGGAACAGGGTGAACAGCATCTGCTCCGCAGGATAGCGGTAGCGCCGGGCGTCCCAGGCCACATTATCCGAGGTCAGCCAGATTTTCATATCAGCGCCCCATGGCCGCCCGAAGGCAGTAGTTGGACTTCCGCTCCCGCTCCAGGGTGGACTGCCCCTCGTGGCCGGGGAGCACCTGGTAATCCCCCTCCAGCTCCCCCAGCCGCTTGAGGGAACGCATGATCTCCCCCTCGTCGCCGCCGGGCAGGTCGGTGCGGCCCATGGAGCCGGCAAACAGGGTGTCCCCGGTGAACAGCACGTTTTCCGCCCGCAGGGTGACGGAGCCGGGGGTGTGGCCGGGGGTGTCCAGCACCTCCAGCCTGATCCCGTCCACCTCCACCGTGTCCCCCTCCCGGTAGGGGGTGATATCCCCGAAGGAGCGCACGGTGGGAAAGGTTTCGCCGAACAGGCTTGTGGTATCCCCCCCGCCCAGGTCGGCGGGGTGGCAGTAGACAGGCAGGTCCGGCCACTCCTCCCGGAGGCCGGGTATGCCCAGGATGTGGTCGAAGTGGCCGTGGGTGAGCAGGACGGCCTCCGCCTCCAGCCCCTTTTCCACCAGCCACCGGGCCACCTGCTCCCCCTGGTCGCCGGGGTCCACAATGCCGCACCGATAACCGCCCTCCCGGCGGAAAATGTAGCAGTTGGTGCCGATCTGCCCCAGCCGCAGTACGCTGATCTCCATCAGACCACTCCTATCCTTTTTGCCCTATCATACGATATTTTGGCCCGTTTGTAAATATAAAAGAGGCCCGGTGGCTTCTCACCGGGCCTCTTTCATGCCTTCTCGACACTTATTAACAAACGAGGGAGCTTTACTTTAGTTAATTAAATCATAAACATAGTTGTCCAGATAAGTATTGTAAAGAATTATACTATTACAATTTTGTGAACCGTATTCGGCCACTACTATCCCCTCTGCTGCATATCCATAACCACTTCTGTAACTATAAATTGGAGATCCACTCTGACCATTTGTAATATCAATATTTGTATTTACGACTGGCAAATATCGCTCACGGTTCCCTATAATCGCACCAGATGTTTGATACATTACACGGTTTTTCCAGTTGGTTACGCCCGAATTTCGATCACCAGGATATCCCTGTGTATAATATGTTCGGTTTTGCATATCTGAGGCACTGCTAACTGGATATCTTCCCAAATGCCCAACATCTACTGTAAGAGGCGTATTCAATTCAATAATTCCCCAATCATCAAACACACCCTTTGTATTATATTCATTATTCAAGCTATCTACATAATCATGGCCTACAGCTTTCCACCAACCCGTACGATATTCTTTATAATTTCCTCCCGATGCTCCCACATAGACCTCAATTGAATCTGCATATCCAAGACTCGGTTTATACAGCATATGTCCAGCTGTCATAACATAAGTGTCATTAATTAACCATCCAGTCCCAATATATCCTTTATTTCCTATTTCACTTCGAATCAAGCATGTGCTTAAGAAACGATCGCTCGGATTGTTCACAGGTAGTCGATTATCTTCTCCAACAATAATATGCGGAGAAGGCTCATCATCTTACGCTAACAATATACCTGATGCGGGCACAGGATGCAATTCTTCTTGAATTTGTTCAGGAGGTGGAACATATTCAACTGCACCTGTTTCTAAGTTGTGACTATAATAGCCGTTTTTCCCGGCACTGGAAGAAACAATCACTTCTTGTGTGTCCAAAGTGTCTGCTTTTACAGGAATAAAACATATGCAGAATAAAAATGACATCAACAACGAAGCTGCTATCCCTTTGAAAAAAGACTTCCTGTTCACTGCTATTCTCCTCTCATTTTCTATATTCCTTATACAAACTAAGTGCATCACAGAACCTATAACTCCTCTTTACTTTTTATTGAATAGTAATTTCACAATATCCGAGATCTTCCACATATATCCGATACACTCCAGATAAACTTAATAATCCTTTTTGGATACTATATGTCGAAACTGTTTTGTTATGAGGTAATATTTCACACGATACTGATGGTACCGATTCTTGCTTATAGACTGTATACCATTTATCATTTTCTAAATATTCAATATAGTACTTTTCTCCATAGTATATCGGATCTACACCACAATTTTCAATGCTTAAAGCTATTTCATCATGCTCTTCCCCCACACTTAGCCTAACAAAGGACATCTTAATTTCATCATTTTCATTTCTTTCAGTTGTTTCATGCCAAATTGGAAATATTTCATGGCCTTTCTCTTCTACATTGTCATTTTCCCTTATCATAAAAACACTGCCAAGAACAAGAATTACACATATTATTCCCCCAAACAAGAAACTTTTTTTTCCCTTCATCCAATTTATCCCCCTAATAGTTCACAAACCCAACAACAAAAACCGTATTAGAAGAATTATTCCTAACCGCCACCGCATAGCTCCCGCTCTGGCTTACCCTTATTGATTGATTGATACTGCCCCCTTCCACATTTAAAAAATAGAAGTAACCATCAGGAGCTATTACGCCAAAGTCGACATTTGCCGACGCTGGCGAGTAGGAACAATTTATTGTGATGACCTGCCTCGCCGCTAAAGAAATTTTATCATCTGAAATATGAACCGCCTGACCCGCAACCTGATCGCTGATGGAATACGTGATTCGGGGCTGCGGGCTCCCCTCAAAACGCGCGGCCTGCGACACGTCAATTATTTCGCGGCGCATGTCTTCCATCTGTATGGCGGATTCGCCGGACAGATTCTTTGCATCCGCCGTTGTTCCAAGCCATCCCATGGCCGCAATACACACCCATGAACAATACAAGTCCTCTCTTCATTTGTAAAAACTCCTTTCAGTCTACCGGCTCCAGCGGCAGAACGCCTTTATTAGAATTATCCTGGTTTATAATATCCTTCTCCAGTTCATCCATATCAATGGGGCCCGGCGGCTGTGCGGGCACGTATTGTTCCCGGCTCAAACCAATAAAAACAATGAGCGCCACAATTACCACGGCCAAGACCGTCACGGCACTTTTTAAAATTTCACGCTTATCATGCCTTTCAACCGCCTTCTTTTCTTCTGCCCCGGCCACCGGCACGGCCAACACGGTCTGAAGCTGCGCGTTCTCATTCACCAGCGTGTCTATAGACACGTCAAGCAGCTCCCCTATCCTGACCATGTTTTCTGTGGAAGGGTTTGAGATTCCCTGCTCCCACCTGGATACGGCCTGCCGTGATACGTTCAGCTCCTCCGCCAGTTCCAGCTGGGTCATGCCGCGCCGTTTCCGCAGAAGCGACAGCTTTTCTCCAAACCTCATAGTATCAGTCCCCCGTGTTTTTATAAACCATATCCGCTTTACATTTGCGCAATTTCCGGTTTCCCTGCCCGCATAAACGGCCGCAGGCTGCCCAGCGCCCATGCTTCCGCGCTGGACAGCCTGCATTCCCGGCTATGGAGGATTTCTCCACATAGCCGACTATACCGCTGTTAAATGTATCTGAATTGTGCCCTTCCTTGTTATTTCTTCCCCGGATCGTAAGCTACCACCGTGCGGCGGTTGGGCTCGGTGCCGGTGGAGAAGGTAGATACGCCGGGGTAGTCCTGGAGGGCGGTGTGGATCACGTGCCGCTCATAGGCGTTCATGGCCTCCAGGGTGATATTCCGGCGGTATTTGACCACCTTGCCCGCCGTTTTGCGGGCCAGGCGGTTGAGGGATTCCTCCCGGCGGGCGCGGTAGCCCTCGGCGTCCACGTGGATGCGCACCCGATGGCTGCGGCCCTTGTTCACCGCGTAGCCGGTGAGCTGCTGGATGGCGTCCAGGGTCTCCCCCCGGTGGCCGATAAGGGCGCCCATATTCTCCCCCTCCAGCACCACCTGGTACGTATCCCCCTCCCGGGTGACCACGGGGACAGCCTCCACCCCCATGTGCTGGAACAGCCCGGTCTGGAAGCTGACGATGGCGGCGGACACATCGCTGTCTGCCCCCTCCCCTTTGGGAGCGGGATCAGGATCGGCCTTGGGCGCGGGCCTGTCCACCCTGGGGGCGGGCTGGGGTTTGGGCTCCGCTTTGGGGGCGGGGCGCTCCGGGCGGGAGGGCTTGGGCTTTTCCGGCCTGGGGGCGGGGGCGGGCCTGGGCTGGGCTGCGGGCTCCGGCTGGGGGATGGGGGGCTGCTCGTCCGGGGCCTCGTAGGTGAGCTTCACCTTGGCGGGCACGGAGCCGATGCCCAGAAAGCCGGTCTTGCCCCGCTCCAGGATCTCCACGGACACGTCGTCCCGGTCCAGGCCCAAATAGGCCAGCCCCTTGGCGATGGCCTCGTCCTCGGTCTTGGCGGTGAATTCCATGTATTTCAGCACGAAACTGCACTCCTTTTATTCTTCAATCAAGAGTTTGACCTCTTCTGTCCCCCGCCATGGGGCAAAAGGACAGCAAAAAATGTGCGTTTATCCGATACATAGGGAAACCAGGTCACTTTTCCCCGTCATCTTCGGCATAAGCCTCTTCATAATCCCCGCTGTCATCCGGCGACGCGGCTTCCTTGTCCTTCTTCCCGGCGGCCTCCGCCCGGGCGGCCAATTCCGGGTTGGACTCAGATATAATGGCCTTTTCCTCCTCGGTGAGCTTCTGGGCTTCCTCTTCCGCCGGACTGGCCGGGCCGTTGGGGTCGTAGTAGGGGGTAATGGGATAGCGGTTGGGGTCATAGGCCCTCCCCCGAGCGTAGGCCCGCAGGCCCTCCCGGCTGGCGGTGAGATCCACGCCGGGCTCCTTGGCCTTCTTCTGGTGGGCCTTCTTGGGGTCCTTGCCCGCGGCGATGGCGGCGGCCTTCTTCTCGGCGGCGATGCGGCGGCGCTCCTTCTCTGCCTCCTTGGCCTTGGCGGCCTGGATTTCCATCTCCTTCTGGGCGGCCTCGTAGTCCTTGCGGAGGATGGCGCCGCAGATGACCTCCTGCACCATAATCAGCAGGGAGTTGGCAATCCAGTACACGCACATTCCGGCGGGCATGCCGAAGCCGATAAACAACGACATGCCGGGCCCCAGCAGGAGCAGGGACAGGTTCATCTTAGGGGCGGCCTGGTCCTTGTTCATCTGGTTGGTCTTTTGGGTGACGATCATGGACACCAGGGACAGCGCGGCGGAGATAACGGGCAGCAGAAACAGCCCAACGGATCCCCAGGACAGCCCGCCCTCCCAGAACTTCAGCTGGGGGATCTTAGACAGGTCAATGCCGAAGAAGTCGAAATTAATGACGAACATGCCGGCGGCGGACACGCCGGCGGCCGCAGCGGCGGTCTTGGCCGTCTCCAGATTCCCGGCGTTCATCATGGCGCCCAAGGTCAGCTCATTGTAGCCCACAGGGGCGAAGTCGGCCCAGCCCAGGGCCTGTCCCACGGCGGTGGTGGCCTGATCGGTGAGGCTCATCAGGTACTTCAGCGGGCGGCGGATGATGGCGTACAGCGGCCACAGGATGAGCATAGGGATCATAGACCAGCCGCAGCCCCCCATGGGGTTGACGTTGTTCTCGGCGTAGAACTTCTGGACCTCCTGGTTATACTTTTCCCTGTCGTTGCCGCAGCGCTTCTGGATCTCCTGAATCTGGGCGTTCACCACATTCATCTTAATCATGCTCTTTTTCCCCTTGAGCTGCAAGGGGAAGAGGATGATCTTGACCACCACGGTGAACAGCAGCAGGGCGATGCCGTAGCTGTCAAACACCTGGCAGAACAGCTCCAGCAGCAGGCTGAACGGGGTCATGAGGATTTGCCAAATATCCATGCTTGGCCTCCTAAACTTGTTTGTTTCGTTTGTCTTTCCTGGGGGGTACGGGGTCATAGATGAAGTTTTTCTCCCGGTGGAAGGGGTGGCAGCGGGCAATCCGCCACAGGGCCAGCAGCCCGCCCTTCACCGCCCCGTGGACCTCCACCGCCTCCAGGGCGTAGGCGGAACAGGTGGGGACGAACCGGCAGCTGGGCGGGGTATAGGGGGAGATGTCCCGCCGGTACCGGCGGATGAGGGCCAGCAGCAGCTTTTTCACGCTTTTCCTTCCTTTTTCAGCAGCTCCAGCTTGTCCGCCAGCCGGAGGAAGGATTTCTCCAGCTGGTGATAGCCGCTGGAGGCGGCCCGGCTGCGGGCCACCACCACCACGTCCCGGCCCCCCAGCACCTGTCCCTCGTGGAGGCGGTAGATTTCCCGCAGGCGGCGGCGGACCCGGTTGCGCACCACAGCGCAGCCCACCTTGGTGGAAACGGTGAAGCCCAGCCGGTTTCCCTTTTGCCCGTTGCCCCGGACATAGAGGACCAGGCGGCTGTCGGCGGCGGACTTTCCCCGGTTATAGGCCCGGCGGAACAGGTGGTTTTCCTTGAGGGATACGGTCTTCTTCATGTTACCTCCCGTTGCAAAGGGGATCTTCGGGTAAACGGACACAGGGGCGAGGGAAAAGCTCCCGCGCCCCGAGTCGTATCGTTATCCCGATGTGTGCGCCATCAGTGGCTCAGGCGGGCGCGGCCCTTGGCGCGGCGGCGGGCCAGAACCTTGCGGCCGTTGGCGGTGGCCATGCGCTTGCGGAAGCCGTGGACCTTGGAACGCTGGCGCTTCTTGGGCTGATAGGTACGAACCATGCGGGAACACCTCCTGTACAGTATCACGCGCCCCCGGCAGAGGGGCGCTCCACAACGCCCTTCTGGGCGCGGTTGGCAAATGCTGCGCACAAATCACGCTTCTGCTGATTATACCTTGATTTTTGCCGCCTGTCAACAAGAAATCGGCAATATTCTTTTTTCCTGCACCGGGCACAACATATTGTATTTTCCATGCCCCACTCTTTATTTACATTATTAAAAAAGAATCCCGCAAAAGCCCTTGCCGGTCGGTCCCTTTTTTGGTATAATATAAAAGTTACAATATTTGATTTTTAGGAGGCTTTCGCCCATGAGATCGGCTGCCGACGTCTGGGAAAAAGTAAAAAGTCTGATGGAGGGCGGCATGACCGCCGTGTCCATCGAAACCTGGTTCGGCGATGTGGAAGCCGTTGCCTTGGAGGATACCCGGCTGGTGCTGTGCGTCCCCACCGATTTCAAGCGGAACATCATCCGCACCCGGTTCCAGCCCACGGTGGAGCAGGCGCTGAAGGAGCTGTTCTCCTTCGACGTGGACGTAGCCCTTCTGCTGCCGGAGGAGCGGGACGCCTACGCCCGCCAGTCCGCGGCCCCGGCCGCCGCGGGCGGGGATGTGAACAAGTACACCTTTGAGCGTTTTGTGGTGGGCTCCACCAACCGCTTTGCCTATACCGCCGCAAAAAATGTGGCGGAAGAGCCGGGGGGCTCCTATAACCCCCTGTTCATTTACGGCCAGTCCGGCCTGGGCAAGACCCACCTGCTCCACGCCATCGCCAACAAGGTAAGGCACGATCATCCCGGCTTCCGCATTATGTACGTCCAGAGCGAGGATTTTGTCAACGAGCTCATCGGCAACCTGCGCCGGGGCATCGACATGCAGGGCTTCCGGGAAAAGTACCGCCAGGTGGATCTGTTCCTCATGGACGACGTACAGTTCATCGCCGGCAAGGACTCCAGCGAGGAGGAGCTGTTCCACACCTTCAACACCCTGTACGAACAGAAAAAGCAGGTCGCGTTTACATCCGACCGCCCCCCCCATGAGATGCTCCGCCTGGAGCAGCGGCTCAAAACCCGCTTTGAACAGGGATTGTCCGCCGATATCCAGCCTCCCGACTATGAAACCAGAGTGGCCCTGCTGAAAAATAAGGCGCTGGAACGGGGCATATCCCTGCCCGACCCGGTGCTGTCCTATGTGGCGGAGAACATCACCTCCAACGTGCGTCAGATCGAGGGCGTGGTCAACAAAATCATGGCTTTCCAGGAGCTGATGGGCGCCCAGGTGGACGTGGATACCACCATACGGGCGGTGCGGGACATCCTGCGGGCCAAAGAGAACTTTCTTCCCTCCGCCGAAACCATCATCCAGGAGGTGGCCCGTTTCTATGATATGGACGCCTCCGCCGTCACTGGCCAGAGCCAAAATAAGGAGATCAGTACCGCCCGGAACGTGGCCATGTATATCATCCGGGAGATGACCCAGCTCTCCCTGGCGGAGATCGGCCAGCAGTTTGGCGGTCGCCACCATTCCACGGTACTCAACTCCATCAACCGGGTGGAGAAGATGATGAAGGCGCAGCCTGAACTGATGGAAATCATCCGGGACATCACCAACGCGGTCAATTCGGCGTATTAGAACCTGTATTCACAACTGAAATCGCCGGATGGCCGAGGGATTTTCCCGTCAGGCAGGGCAAATTTTCACAGATATAATTGTGTTCATTTCAAGAAAATTTATCGCGGCATGGCGGGAAAGGGCCCGGCCAGGCGGGAATTGAGATTATGAACGCAAGCACTGAACGCGCGGACAACTCCGCGCCAATTTAAACGCGGCAGCTTCCACAATTCTGCGGTCTGTGGTGTGGATGCCTGTGGAAAGAGTTACGCGCCTGCCTGACATCACGGAAGCTGTGCAAACCTTGTGGACAGCGCTGCGGACGGTAAAAGCCCTGCCACTGCTCATTTTTTTCACCTATCCACAACTTCCACACCCCCTACGGACTACTACATATTTTTAACCCTTCCTCTCCTTGCGGAGGAGGGAGAAAGGAACCGACCATGAAATTTTCCTGTGAAAAAGCCATACTCCAGGCCGCCGTTACCACCGCCGGGCGGGCCGTGGCGGCAAAGAGCTCCATCCAGGCGCTGGAGGGCGTCCTCATTGAGGCGGGAGACGGCAGCCTGAGTGTCAGCGGCTATAATTTGGAGACGGGCATCATTACCACCGTATCCGCCGACGTGCCGGAGGGCGGCGCCATTGTTTTGTCCGCCCGGCTGTTTGGCGAGATCCTCCGCCGTATGCCGGACGACGTGGTGTCCATCGCGGTGGACGGCTGTTCCGTCCATATCCAGTGCGGACCCACCTCCTTTGATATTATGGGCAGCAGCGACGAGGATTTTCCCGAGCTTCCCCGGGTGGACGACGGACGGGGCCTGGGCATAAGCCAGGAGAGCCTGCGCTCCATGATCGGCCAGACCGCCTTTGCGGTCAGCGATAATGACAGCCGTCCCATCCACACCGGCGTGCTGTTTGAGGCGGAGCAGGGGCAGCTCACCATGGTGGCGGTGGACGGCTACCGCCTGGCCCTGCGGCGGGAAAAGCTGCTGAGTCAGGACGGGGAGGGGAAGCTGTCCTTTGTGGTGCCGGGCGCGGCCCTCCGGGAGGTGGAGAAGATCTGCGCCGACTCCGATGAGCCGGTTGCAATCACCCAGGGCAGCCGCCATGTCATGTTTGAAATCGGCTCTACCCTTCTTGTGGCCAGGCGGCTGGAGGGGGAGTTCCTCAATTACCGCCAGACCATCCCCCAGAACAACTCCATTGTGTTGGAGGCGGAGGCCGCCGACCTGCAGCGGTCCATTGACCGGGCCTCCCTCATCATCAACGATAAGCTGAAAAGCCCGCTGCGCTGTAAATTTGACGATGGCGTACTGTCCATCACCTCCAGGACCGCCATGGGCTCCGCCTTTGACGTCTGCCCCGTTTCCGGCGACGGCAAGGGCTTGGAAATTGGGTTTAACAACCGTTTTCTCATGGACGCGGTGAAAGCCGCCCCTGCTCAGCGGGTGCGGCTGGAGCTGAACACGGCCACGTCCCCCTGCCTCGTCCTGCCCCAGAAGGATAAGCCGGATAACTTCCTCTATATGGTGCTGCCGGTGCGGCTGCGGGCTTCGGAGTGAATCATATGCGGGAAGAGCACATTAAAATCAGCACGGAGTATATCAAGCTGGACGCGCTGCTGAAGTTTGCCGGCGCGGCGGATACCGGCGGGGAGGCCAAGCTGGCCATCCGGGAAGGGGAGGTCAGGGTCAACGGGGACGTTTGCACCATGCGGGGAAAAAAGCTGCGCCCCGGCGACCGGGCGGAGCTGCCCGGCCTGACGCTGGTGGTGGAATGACCGTCAACCAGATCACCCTGGACTTTTTCCGAAATTACGTCCACGGGGAGGCCCAGTTCCACCCAGGCGTCAACGTCATAGCGGGGGATAACGCCCAGGGCAAGACCAATCTGCTGGAAGCGGTGGCTTACCTGTCCTCCGCCACCTCCCACCGGGCCCGGTATGACCGGGAGCTGATCCGGCACGGGGTGGATCACGCCTTTCTCAAGGCGGAGGTGGCCAGCCGGGGGAGGAGCATAGTGCTGGAGGCGGAGCTCCACCGGGGGATGCGGCGGCAGCTGCGCTCCAACGGCGTGAAGCTGAAAACAGCGGGGGAACTGTCCGGGATCCTGAATACAGTGTTGTTCTGTCCTGAAGACCTGTACCTCATCCGGGAGGGGGCGGAGGCCAGGCGGCGGTTTTTGGACGGCTGCATCTGCCAGCTCCGGCCGCGGTACGCCCAGGCCCTGGCGGAGTACAGGCGTCTTTACCAGCATAAGACCCGGATTTTAAAGGATGGGGAGCAGCATCCCTCCCTGCTGGACGCGCTGGACGACTTTTCCCTGCGGATGGCCCAGTGCGGGGCGGTGATTGTCCATTACCGGGCCCACTTTGTCAGGCGGCTCGTGGAGGCGGCCCCCCCCATCCACGCGGACTGTTCCGGGGGGAGGGAACGGCTGGGGCTGCGGTATGAAACGGTCTCCACCGTCACCGACCCGGAAGCCCCGCCCCGCGTCATCCTGCCCCAGCTGCTGGCCCACCAGGAGGCCCACCGGGAGGCGGAGATCGCCGCCCGGACCTGCCTGTCCGGCCCCCACAAGGACGAGCTGGCGGTGGAGATCGACGGCGCGTGCGCCAAAACCTACGCCTCCCAGGGCCAGACCAGGACGGCGGCGCTGGCGCTGAAGCTGGCCGCCCGGGACATTTTCCGCCTGGAGACGGAGGAATGGCCGGTGCTGCTGCTGGACGATGTGCTCAGCGAGCTAGACGCCCGCCGCCAGGAGTTCGTATTGAACCGCATCACCTCGGGTCAGGTGTTCATCACCTGCTGCGAGGAGGAAAAGCTGGCGCGGCTGAAGGACGGCAAGGCGTTCCGAATAAAGGATGGAATGTTGATATAGGAGGTAAGGTATTGTATCTGCATTTGGGCCAAAACATCATGGCAGCCGGCCGGGATATAATCGGTATCTTTGACCTGGACAATACTACCTGGTCCTTTCGGACACGCCGCTTTTTGGAAAAGGCGGAGCGGGAGGGCCGGGTAACCGCCCTGGGGGACGACCTGCCCCGCTCCTTTGTGCTGGCGGACGGCAGGGAGGGCCAGGCCGCGGTCTATCTCACCCCCCTCTCCCCGGCGGCGCTGTGCGCCCGGGCCGGGCGGAACGGATTTGAATAAATTAATCTCATAACTAAGCGGAGGAACATCATGGCAGAAGAACGCACCGAATTGAACGAAATGAACACCACCCAGACCGAGCACGAGTACGGCGCTTCGGAAATCCAGGTGCTGGAGGGGCTGGAGGCCGTGCGCAAGCGCCCGGGCATGTATATCGGCTCCACGTCGGCCTCGGGCCTGCACCATCTGGTGTACGAGATTGTGGACAACGCCATTGACGAGGCCCTGGCGGGCTACTGCGACCACATCACCGTGGAGATTTTAGAGGACGACGCCATCCGGGTTACGGATAACGGCCGGGGCGTGCCGGTGGATATACAGGCCCAGACGGGGAAGCCCGCCCTGGAGGTGGTGTATACCGTTCTGCACGCCGGCGGTAAGTTCGGCGGCGGCGGATACAAGGTGTCCGGCGGCCTCCACGGCGTTGGAGGCAGCGTGGTCAACGCGCTGAGCCAGTGGATGGAGGTGCGGGTATACAAGAACGGGCAGATCTATGAGGTGAAGTTCTCCCGGGGGAATATCACCCAGGAAATGACCGTCGTGGGGACCACCGACAAGACGGGTACGGAGGTGCTGTTCAAGCCGGACCCGGAGATGTTTGAGACTACCGTCTACGACTATGAAACCCTCCACCGCCGGATGCGGGAGCAGGCGTTTTTGAACGCCGGGGTGCGTATCCTGATGGCCGACCGCCGCCCGGGCCGGGAGGCGGAGGAATTCATGCACTACGAGGGGGGCATCCGGGAGTTTGTCACCTTCATCAACAAGAATAAGACGCCCCTCCACGACAGCGTGATCTACATGGCGGGCGCCAAGGACGATTCCATGGCGGAGATCGCCATGCAGTACAGCGAGGACAGCTTTAATGAGATCATCGTGTCCTTCGCCAACAATGTCCACACCCCCGAGGGCGGTATGCACGAGGAGGGGCTGAAGCGGGCGCTCACCAATGTGCTCAATGCCTACGGTAAGAAGGCGGGCATATTCAAGGGGGAGGAGAAGGTGTCCGGCGATGACTGCCGGGAGGGCCTGACCTGCGTGATCTCGGTGAAGCTAACCGAGGCCCAGTTCGAGGGCCAGACCAAGGCGAAGCTTGGCAACAGCGAGATGCGCACCCTGGTCAACGCCGTAGTGAGCGACAAGCTGGAGCAGTTCCTGGACGAGAACCCCGGCGTGGGGAAGTCCATTCTGGAAAAGGCGCTGATGGCCAACCGGGCCCGGGAGGCCGCCCGCAAGGCCCGGGAGAACATCCGGCGCAAGAATGCCCTGGAGGGCTCCACCCTTCCTGGTAAGCTGTCCGACTGCAACGAGCGCGACCCAGCCCTCACCGAAATCTATATCGTGGAGGGCGACTCCGCAGGGGGCTCCGCCAAGCAGGGGAGGGACTCCCGTTTCCAGGCCATCCTGCCGCTCTGGGGCAAGATGCTCAACGTGGAGAAGGCCCGGGCGGACAAGATCTACGGCAACGACAAGCTCCAGCCGGTGATCACCGCCCTGGGCGCCGGCCTGGGGGAGGATTTTGACGAGTCCAAGCTGCGCTACCACAAGGTCATCATCATGGCGGACGCCGATGTGGACGGCTCCCACATCCGCACCCTGCTGCTCACCTTTTTCTTCCGCTTTATGCGCCCGCTCATCGAGCGCGGCTACGTCTACGCGGCGGTGCCCCCCCTGTTCAAGCTGGTGCGGGGCAAAACCACCCGGGTGGCCTTCTCCGACGAGGAGCGGGACGCCATCTCTGCCGAGATGCGCGGCGGCAACCCAAACGTGAAGGTGGATATCAGCCGCTTCAAGGGCTTGGGCGAGATGGACTATGAGGAGTTGTGGGAGACCACCATGGATCCGGAGCGCCGCACCCTCAAGCGGATCACCATGGAGGACGCGGTCAAGGCGGACGCCATCTTCAACCTGCTCATGGGCGAGAAGGTGGAGCCCCGCCGGGCGTATATCGAGCAGAACGCCTTGAAGGCAGTCAATCTCGACTATTGAGCAGGAGGACCTAAATGGCTAAAAACGACGAATATATGACCAGGGACATCTCTTTCCCCAACCAGAAGATTGTGGAGATCAACTTGGAGCACGAGATGGAAAACGCGTACATTGAGTACGCTATGTCGGTCATCAAGGGCCGGGCCCTGCCCGACGTGCGGGACGGGCTGAAGCCCGTCCACCGCCGCATTCTCTACTCCATGTACGACACAGGGCTCACCTCGGACAAGCCCTTCAAGAAGTCGGCCACCTGCGTGGGCGAGGTGCTGGGCAAGTACCACCCCCACGGCGATCAGTCCGTGTACGACGCCCTGGTCCGGCTGGCTCAGGACTTCTCCATGCGCTATATGTTGGTGGACGGCCACGGAAACTTCGGCAGCGTGGACGGCGACCCCCCGGCGGCCTACCGTTATACCGAGGCCCGCATGTCCAGGCTGGCCAACGAGATGCTCCGGGATATCGACAAGGACACCGTGGACTGGGACCCCAACTTTGACGAGTCCACCCAGGAGCCCCGGGTGCTGCCCTCCCGCTTCCCAAACCTTCTGGTGAACGGCTCCAGCGGCATCGCTGTGGGCATGACCACCAACATCCCGCCCCACAACCTGCGGGAGGTCATCGACGCGGTGATCTGCGTGCTGGACAATGAAAACGCCACACTGGACGACCTGATGGAGCACATCAAGGGCCCAGATTTCCCAACCAGGGGCATCATCCTGGGCAGGTCCGGAATCCGGGCGGCCTATGCCACCGGGCGGGGGCGCATCCAGGTCCGGGCCCGCACCGAGATGGAGGAGTTCGGCCAGGGCCGCACCCGCATCATCGTCACCGAACTGCCCTACCAGGTGAACAAGTCTCGGCTGGTGGAGAATATCGCCGACCAGGTAAAGGACAAGCGGCTGGAAGGGGTGTCCGGCCTGCGGGACGAATCCGACGGCAAGAAGGGAATGCGCATCGTCATCGAGCTGAAGAAGGACGCCAACCCCCAGGTGACCTTGAACCGCCTGTTCAGCCAGACCCAGATGCAGATCACTTTCGGCGTGATCCTGCTGGCCCTGGTGGACAACCAGATGCAGCCAAAAATCCTCACCCTGCGGCAGATTCTGGACGAGTATATCGCTTTCCAGGAGGAGGTTTTGACCCGGCGCACCCGTTTCGACCTGAAAAAGGCCCAGGAGCGTGCCCACCTGCTGGAGGGCCTGCTCATCGCCCAGGACAACATCGACGAGGTTATCAAAATCATCCGCTCCAGCTACGACAACGCCAAGGAGCGGCTGATGGAGCGCTTCGGCCTGGACGACGTCCAGGCCCAGGCCATCTGCGACATGCGCCTTATCGCCTTGCAGGGCCTGAACCGGGAGAAGCTGGAGGCGGAGTATAAGGAGCTGGAGGAGCGCATCGCGTACTTCAACTCCCTGCTGGCCGACGAGGGCAAGCTGCGTGGGGTGCTCAAGGACGAGCTGGTTGAGATCCGGGACAAGTATGGCGACGAGCGCAAGACCGAGATCGGCTTCATGGAGAACGATATCGACATTGAGGATCTGATCGAGGAGGAGCAGTCCGTCTTTACCATGACGGCCAACGGCTACATCAAGCGCACCTCCGCCAGCGAGTACGCCGCCCAGGGCAAGGGAGGCGTAGGCCGAAAGGGTATGACCGCCCGGGAGGAGGACTATGTGAACACGGTGTTCACCGCCTCCACCCACGACTATATCCTGTTCTTTACCGACAAGGGGCGGGTGTTCCGCAAGAAGGGCTACCAGATCCCGGAGGCGGGGCGGACTGCCAAGGGCACCAGTATCGTCAACGTCCTCCAGGTGGAGGCGGGGGAGAAGGTGGCGGTGATGATCCACACCCGGGACATCAGCGAGGGGGATGACCCCCGCTACCTGACCATGTTCACCCGGAAGGGCACCGTGAAGCGTCTGGACGCCTCGGCGCTCCGCAACCTGCGCAACAACGGCCTGCGGGTTATCACCCTGGAGGAGGGCGACGAGCTTATCGAGGTTCGGGAGACCGATGGGGAGCAGAATCTGCTCATCGCCACCCACGGCGGCATGGCCGCCTGCTTCCCGGAGGGGGAGGTCCGTACCACCGGGCGCACCTCCATGGGCGTGCGGGGCATCAAGCTGCGGGAGGGCGACTACGTGGTTGCCGCCGCCCGCGCCAAGCCGGGGAAGGCGGTTCTCACCATCACGGAAAACGGCTACGGCAAGCGCTCCCCGGTAGAGGACTACCGCATCACCGCCCGGGGGGCCTACGGCGTGAAGAACTATGGCCTTACCGACAAAACCGGGGCCGTGGTGGGGGTGAAGGTGGTGGACGGCAGTGAGGATCTGCTGCTGGTCACCCAGTCGGGTACCATCATCCGCACGGATGTGGACGCCATCCGCACCGTGGGCCGGGCCAGCCAGGGTGTAATCGTTATGCGCTTCAAGGACGAGGGGGACCGGGTGATCGCCCTGTCCCTGGCGGAAAAGGAGCCGGGGGAACCCTTTGAGGCAGAGGAATAAAAAGAAAGCGGACGGGCCCTTGGCCTGTCCGCTTTTTCAAACGGTGCCTAATCTTTGAACTCAAATAGTTTGTAAAGTGGGATGTTTAGAAACTTTGCAATCTCAATTAGCATATCAATACTGCAACCTGCGGCGGCAGTTTCAATCCTTTGAATGTGGTGTTGGCTCGTATCACAGCCTTCGGCCAATTCGGCTTGAGTCAGGCGCTGTTCTTTCCGATAGTGTAGGATATTTAACCCAATTTTTACCCAAACATCATAGTTTTTGATTTTCATGTTATCACCTGAAGTATATTCTACTTTGGCAACAACAAAATGATACGACTGGAGAAATAATAAATACAACTTTTAAAGTTGCATATAAAATTTTATTATGCTAATATACCACCTATGGGGTGGTATCATGGATTGGCTGAGAGAAAATGGATGGCAGATTATTGGCATAATTCTGCTTTATTTTCTGTTTTTCGCATACATATCGGCGGCGGTTTGGGTAATGGGTCGGCGTTTTTGGCTGTTTGACCGGGGGAAGGCGGATAATATATTTGACTTTTTTGCCAATATCATGTATCCTTGGCGTTGGAGAAAAAGAAGGCGAGCGTATAAAAAGAGGAAGAGGAAGCAAAGCATGAAAACAGTAACGTTATACACCGACGGCGCCTGTTCCGGCAACCCCGGCCCCGGGGGCTGGGGGGCCATCCTCATGTTCGGCGAACACAAAAAGGAGCTGAGCGGCGGCGAGAAAAGTACCACCAACAACCGCATGGAGCTCACTGCCGTCATCCGCGGCCTGGAGGCCTTGAAGGAGCCCTGCGTGGTGGAACTGTATTCCGACTCCAAATACGTCATCGACGCCCTGCAAAAGGGCTGGGCCAAGGGCTGGCGGGCGCGGGGCTGGGTGAAGGCCGACAAGAAGCCCGCCCTCAACCCGGACCTGTGGGAGCGGCTGCTGGAGCTGTGTGCCACCCACACCGTCAATCTCCATTGGGTCAAGGGCCACGCAGACAACCCGAACAACAACCGCTGCGACGAGCTGGCGGTGGGGGAGTGGCGGAAGCTGAAATAAAAAGCGCCGGGTCGCCCCGGCGCTTTTCCTATCTCTCCTCCTCCCGCTCCAACTGTTCCAGATGATCACGCAGGGCGAGGTTAATATAGCTGGAAACCGACCGGTCGTCATACTCGGCCAGTCCCTTGATTTTTTGATAGATGGGGTCGTCAAGCGTGATACTGATTCTGACTTTCAATGGTTTCATAACATCACCTGTTCAAATAATAGCATTTCGGTCAATATAATATTGACAACTCATATTAGATAATATAAGATATGACAGGGTGATACTATGAATGAACTGGAATTTGACCAGGCTTTTTCCAATTTTTTGGATGACGCCCAGTATGAGCGGGCCACCGGGATGGTATTCGAGTTGGTCAGCACCGCCTTTGCTGCCGGCTGGAAGGCGGCTATGGACTCTGATTTGAAGCATGTGATGGATGCCGCCGAGCGGTGAGAAGCAGCCCCTCCCAATTGGGAGGGGCTGTTCTGTTACTCCTCTTTCGCGGTGCAGGCGATGTTCAGCTCGTCCAGTTGTCTCTGCTCCACAAAACATGGCGCGCCCTCGTCGCCGCAAGCTCCATATCCCTCGCTTCCGCCTGCGGCGAAAGCTCGCTCATTTTGCTGCGGCTCCTCTCCCCACAAAGCCTGGAGTACGGCTTTGCGGGGGCCCCGATGATGGGCGCTTGGTCAGTTCTCCTCTTTCGCGGTGCAGGCGATGTTCAGCTCGTCCAGCTGTCTTTGCTCCACAAAACATGGCGCGCCCTCGTCGCCGCAAGCTCCATATCCCTCGCTTCCGCCTGCGGCGAAAGCTCGCTCATTTTGCTGCGGCTCCTCT